>JAUZRS010000021.1 GCA_030950195.1 Gammaproteobacteria bacterium
AGAGGGCGCTTTGGATGAAACCTCGGGCGATCAAGCGTGGTGGTTCGATTTTTCTAGTGTGACCACAGAGGGTGAGTATTACATCCTTGATCCCTCCAATGGTGTGCGTTCAGAACCTTTTCGGATTGGCAGTAATGTCTATCAAGCGGTGCTGAAACAAGCGGTACGCAGTTTTTTTTACCAGCGCAGCGGCATGGATAAATTGCCTCCCTACGCTGATGTTCGTTGGAGTGATTCTGCCAGCCACTTAAGTGATCGTACAGTAACGCTGATGGATTCTAGTAATCCAGATCGTGTCATTGCGGGTACAGAGCGGGATCTTTCGGGTGGTTGGTATGATGCAGGTGATTACAATAAATACGTGAATTATGCTGATGGAGCGGTACATAATCTGCTTTTTGCCTATGAAGAGAATCCACAGGTTTGGGGGGACGATTACAACTTGCCTGAGTCGGGTAATGGTCTTGCTGATCTGTTGGATGAGGTCAAGTGGGAACTGGATTGGTTATTGAAGATGCAAAACAGTGACGGTTCGGTGTTGCACAAAGTCTCTTCATTATCGCACTATATTGACCGTTTTGATGCCAACGGTAATTTGATCACTGCGTTTAAACCGAGCCAAGATACGAGTGAGCGGCGTTATGCGCCTGCGACTGCTTCGGCAACCATCTCTGCTGCGGGTGCGTATGCTCATGCGGCAACGGTTTACAGTGCGGCAGGTGAAACGGGTTACGCTCAACAGTTGCTTACTTCAGCGGAAAACGCATGGAACTGGTTGGAGTTGAATCCGACAAAAATCCCTTCAAATTTTGGTGAAAATGGTGCTGTTACGGGTTTTTATACCGCAGATGCGGAAGACTGTGATTGGAAGGGAAACTGTTCCTCTATGCAAAAGGCCAATCGCTTGGCAGCGGCGATTTATCTGTTTTCGGCCACTGGTAAAACAATTTATCAGGACTACATTGTTCAACATACTTTGGCTGGCAGTGCGGATATTCCACTCTTGAAAAATATTGACAGCGCCTATTTGCGTACCGATGGTTTGCAGACAGAGATGAACGATGCCTTGCTCTATTACACCAGCCTCAGTGGTGCGAATGCGGCATTAGTTGAGCGGATTAAAACGGCTTACAGTGATGCCATGGCGCGCCCCGACAGTTGGGGGGTGTTCTCACCGTTGGCGCGTTTTCAAGCGAGTGCCGATCCGTATCGCGCCTATTTGGCGGCTGATGATTACCATTGGGGCAGTAACCGCTCTAAAGCTCATGCGGGTAATATGATGATCAATGCTCGTATACGTCAAACAGAGACAGGTAATCAGAACGATTATTACAACGCCGCTTATGGATACCTGAACTATCTGCACGGTGTAAACCCTTTAGGACAAAATTACCTCTCTAACATGTCAGAATTTGGAGCGGATAATTCCGTGGCGGAGATCTATCATCAGTGGTTTGCAAACAACAGCGTATGGGATAGTGCCAACAGTGATGTTGGTCCTGCACCTGGTTTTTTGGTTGGTGGTGCGAATGTGAAGTATGCCAGCAGTAGCGTGACGATTGATGGTGTTAATTTGTTGGCGAGTCAACCGGCAGCGAAGGCGTTTAAAGCGTGGAATGGCGCAGAAGCGTCTTATAAAGTGAGTGAAAACTCCATCACCTATCAAGCGCCTTATGTGCGTCTGCTCTCTAAATTTGTCGTCGATGCACCGGTGGGTGTGACGGGCAGTGTGGATGTAGCAACAACGCCTATAGCGGTGGTGTTGCCTGCAAACAGCGTTGCTTTAAAGGTCGATGTGACGACTACCGCCCGTTGGGATGACGGCTATTGTGCGACGATCACCGTGTCGGCGGATGAGTCGATCAACGATTGGCAGTTTGATCTGCAGCTACCAGGATCGACGTTTGGTATTTGGGGCGCAAATAAACGTGATTTGGGGGGTAATCGTTTTAACCTCACTCCGGTGCGCTGGAATCATTTGATTTTACAAGGTAATCAAGAATCATTTGATACCTGTGGTGCCGGTGACCCATTACAAATCAAGTGGAGTAATGGGACGGGACACACTTATCAAGATCAGATGCGCGCTAATTTTGGTAGCTTGTTTGTGGATGTTTGGTATACCGGTATTTGGAGTAACAGCTATTGTATGGATGTTAATGTGACCAATACTACCAACACCCCACTGAAATGGAGCGAGGTGCGTTTAAACTTGAGCAAAAGCGGTTTGGATATGGGTTGGTCTGGTAACTACACAATGGAGGGTGATCAGTTGGTGATTCGGCCACGTGATTGGAATCAGAGTTTGGCCCCTGGTGCGGATACGACGGTGGGTTTCTGTGGCACGGGACACAATAACGTCGAAATTGATTCGGCTTTGATCCAATAAATGTAATCTTTACGCTTTAATTAAGGACTGTGATAAGACCGAGACGATCATTGTCTCGGTTTTTTTATGCCTGAAAATAGACTTACCCCTCCAAACCCTCATCCAACGCCAACAACAAATCCTGCAATCTCCCCGCATACTCCCCAGGCTCCTGCCACAAACCCCGTTGAGTCGCTTCCAATAACCGTTCCGCCATCTCTTCCAATGCCTTGGGATTATTGTCGTGTAAAAACCGCTGATTTTCAGCATCAAAGACCAACGCCTCACTGACTTTTTCATATTGATAGTCGGCGATCAAGTCGGTGGTGGCATCGTAAGCAAAGAGGTAATCCACCGTGGCGGCCATCTCAAAAGCGCCTTTGTAACCGTGGCGGCGCATCGCCTTGATCCACTTCGGGTTCAGCACCCGCGAACGAATGACGCGGTTCAGCTCCTCTTGCAGGGTGCGGATTTTGGGCTGGCTGGGGTTGCTGTGGTCGCTGTGATAGACCTGCGGTGTTTTGCCGCTGAAGGTGTTGACCGCCGCCGTCATGCCGCCTTGAAACTGGTAATAATCGTCGGAATCGAGCAGGTCGTGTTCGCGGTTGTCTTGGTTGTGCAGCACCACTTGCAGTTGCGAGAGGCGCTGTTGAAAGGCGTTTTTGGCCGCCACGCCATCACCGGCCTGATTGCCGTAGGCGTAACCGCCCCAGTTGAGGTAGGCCTCGGCCAGATCGCTCTGCTCTTGCCAGCAGCGCCCGTCGATCAGTCCTTGCAGACCGGCTCCGTAGGCACCGGGTTTGCTGCCATAAACACGGTAACTCGCCTCGCGCCACGCCTGTTCTGGTTCCTGTCCTGTCGCTTGCAGTTCAGCGGCATCGGCCAAAATGGTCTGGCGAATGGTGTTGCTCTCTCCGGGCTCTTCCAGCTCGGCCAGCGCCAAGACGGCGGCATCAAACAGCTTCATCACATTGGCAAAGGCATCGCGGAAAAAGCCCGACACCCGCAGGGTCACATCCACCCTCGGGCGGCCTAACTGCATGGCGGGAATGATGCGAAAGTCGATCACCCGTTGTGAGGCAACGGCCCAGATCGGTTCAATGCCCATCAGGGCAAAGGCTTGGGCGATGTCGTCGCCGCCGGTGCGCATGGTGGCGGTGCCCCAGACGGAGAGTCCCACCTGTTTGGGGTAGTCACCGTGCTCTTGCAGGTGGCGTTCGATCAGACGTTGGGCGCTGAGCTGCCCCAAAGCCCACGCGGCTTGGGAGGGAACGGAACGGTTGTCGAGGGAGAAAAAATTACGCCCCGTGGGCAGCACATCAAGGCGACCACGGGTCGGCGCACCGCTCGGCCCTGGAGGAACAGCTTGACCTTGCAGGCCGTTGATCAGCGCTTGAATCTCATCTTTAACCCCCGTTTTCAGCGCCGCCAAAATCACCGTTTTGGCGTAGCCGAGTTGCTGCGCGGTGCGCGGATGGGTTTTGCTCAACTGCCTTAAGTCTGTCGCGTCGTGATCCTCCAGCAGGTGACGTTTGACCCAACTCAGCGCCAGCAGCTCCAGCCGTTCACGGGTGTCGGCGGCGGTGCGCCAGAGGGCACTGCTCTGCTGTTGCAGCAGCGTGGGTTTGGCGGTGTGCCAAGGCTCTGCACTGGCCTGAAGAGGATCGAAGTCGCTGGGCAGACCCAGATCGTGCGCCAGATTGTGCAGCAGACCGCACTCGTTGATCTCGTTACCCCGTGGCAGGCGCAGCAACGCCACCAAGGTCTCCGCCAGTGAATCGGTTTCTGGTAGCGTGCCCAAAATGTGCAGGCCGTCGCGGATCTGCGCCTCTTTGATCTCGCAGAGATAGGCATCCAACTGATTAAAAATCTGCTCGGTGCTGTTGTTTTTACAGGGCAGTGTCAGCTCTTCCAGCAGATGAGTCTGTTTGACCTGTTGAAGGATCTGCTCACGCAGCCAGTTTTCCCGCGCCTGATCCATACCGAGGGCTTGGTAATACTCATCGACTAAATTTTCCAGTGCGTTCAGTTCGCCGTAACTCTCCGCCCGTGCCATCGGTGGCATCAGATGGTCGATGATGACCGCTTGGGCGCGTCGTTTGGCCTGTGCGCCTTCGCCGGGATCGTTGACGATAAAGGGGTAAAAATGCGGCATCGGCCCAAGAGCGATGTCGGGCCAGCACTGCTCAGAGAGGGCGTTGCCTTTGCCAGGCAACCACTCCAGATTGCCGTGTTTGCCCACATGGATCACCGCGTTGACGTGGTAGACGTGACGCAGCCAAAAATAGAAGGCGAGATAGGCGTGGGGCGGCACCAGATCGGGATCGTGGTAGTTGGCCAGCAGGTCAATGTTAAAGCCCCGTGCCGGTTGAATGCCGACAAAGGTCTCGCCGAGACGAATGCCCGCCAGCATTAAACGACCGTTGCGGCATTTTGGGTCTTTTTCCGGCTCACCCCAACGCGCCAGCACCGCCTGTTGGTTTTCGGACGGCAACTGGGTGAAGTGGTGGCGGTAGTCGGCCAGTGAGAGGCTCTGATAACAGGGGCGTTGAGCGAGGGTGGCGGGGTCGTTGCTGATGGCGCTCAGCAGCGCTTCGATGAGTGTGTTGCCGTTGACTGGAATGTTTTCTACGGGAAAATCGGCCTGTTGCAGCGCGGTCAAAATTTTCAGCGTCGAGGCGGGGGTATCAAGACCGACCCCGTTGCCGATGCGCCCCTCTTGAGTGGGGTAGTTGGCAAGGATCAGCGCGAGGCGTTTTTCGCTGTTTTTTTTCTGTCGCAGGGCAAGGTAGGCGCGGCTCCACTGCGCCAGCCAGCGCGCCCGTTCGGGATGAAGTTGATGTTGAATGAGGGAAATTTGCGCCGCTTCGGAGTAGCGGTTTTCGCTCTTGAAGGCGATGGCACGGCCAATGACGCGCCCGTCCATCTCCGGCAGCACCACCTGCATGGCCAGATCTCGGCTGCGTAACCCTTGCTGCTGGCTCTGCCAATCTGCGGCGCTGCTGGAGGCGAGGATCAGTTGCAACACAGGCAGGTCGCGCACAAAAGGACTTTCGCAGAGCGTTGGGGTGGAGCTGAGTTCCGGTGCGGCAGCGCGGTTGCTGGCAAAGCTGAGGCTGTTCAGAATCAGTTGGGCGTTGCTGCGTTCCAGCAGGTCGTTGATCAGCGCCAGTGATTGCGGCTCTTTGAGGGAGCGGATCGCCAGCGGCAGGGGGTTGATGCCCTCTTGTTGCAGCTGGTCGATGAGCTGATCAAACAGTGCTCGATTGCCGCTCAAGAGGTGGCTGCGGTAGAAGAGCAGCAGCACCACGGGGCGATTGGGCTGCCAGCTCTGTTGCCAGTCTGCGAGCCGTGCGCTGCCAATGGCCTGTTGGGGTTTATGGATCAGCGCGGCGGGCAGAACTTGAGGTTCGCGCCAGCGGTGGTGTTGAGCAAAAAAGGTGCTGGCGAGAAAGTAGAGCAGCTGTTGGGCGTTCTCCGATCCGCTTTCGCGCAGGTAGCGCCAGACGCGCAGGTAGGTGGCTTCATCGCAAGTGCTGAGCTGCTGCAAGGCGGGGTCGGGGCTGTCGTCGCCCGGCACGACGATGAGTTGATGACCGCGTTGCTGCGCCCAGAGGTGCAGCTGTTCGATGCCGTAAGACCAGTAAGATTGGCCGCCGAGTAGGGAGACGATCACCAGTTGGGTTTGATCTAAAACGCGCTCTTGATAGAGGTCAAAGGCCGCTGGTTTGAGCAGTTGCATCCAGTTGGCCAGCCGCAGGGAAGGCAGCTTTGGCTGTGCTTCTTGTGCTTGCGCCAAGAGTGTCAAGCTGCTGTCGGCGGCGCTTAAAATAACGATCTTGGCGGGGGTTTGGGCGAGGTCGATGATGCCTTCTTCATCGACAAAACCGCCAGGTTGGGCTGCCAGTAGGTGCATGGGGAGCTCTTTTTTCGATTTAGATGGGGGGGGGTGAGCGAGTGGCTTATTTTTTTTACAGCGACAATACCAACCTTAAACCTTCGTTCATAGCCAGCCGTTTTTTTGCCGATAACGCACCCGATTTTTTTGATAAAAATGATTTATCCAGTGTCAGCAATTGAGATAGGTTTACAACGGATTCTTTGCTGAGGCCGGATTCTCTTTTTGAGATGGAAAAATTACCAGGTGCCTCGGCCAAACGAAGATTAGAAGTGACTACCGCAACAATGGTTGTACTGATTTTGCTTTGATTAAACTCATTGGAAGAGACCACAACCACAGGGCGGCGATAACCGGGTTCTGAGCCGCGAGGTTCATCCAAAGTCGCCCACCAAACTTCGCCTCGTTTCACTTACCACTCCTCCTTGGGAATGGATCGAAGCTGCATGGTGCTTAGTTCTGTGTCCAGCTTTTCATTTTCGTGGGTATATATTTCATTCAATTTTTCTGTGATTTTTTGTGTTTTATGATTTTGCATGTATTCAGCAACGGCTTTGGCGTACAACTCACTTCTGGAAACACCCAAACGGTGAGCCAGCCCTTCAGCGGCTTGAAATATAGGGTCGGGTATGGATATGGCGGTTTTCATAAAAAATAAGTATGACCTTGTCTATAAGTACGTCAAGCTCAGATTGAGCTTGAGATGATCAAGTTTGGGTTAGGTTAATCATCTCAGTGGCGTGCGCCAAACTTTGTGCGGTGATCTCGCTGCCGCCCAACATCCGTGCGATCTCTTCTACTCGTTGTTCAGCGGTTAATTCTTCGACGGTGGCCAGCGTGGACCTGTTACCCAGTACTTTGCTTACTTTAAGATGGTGGTGCGCTTGAGCGGCCACTTGTGGCAGATGGGTGACGCAGAGTACTTGCCCTCGTTCGCCCAGTGCGCGCAGTTGACCGCCGACGGTTTCGGCCACACCGCCGCCGATGCCGCTGTCCACTTCGTCAAAAATTAGGGTTGGGATGCTGGCTTTTTGTGAGCTGATCATCTGAATGGCGAGGCTGATGCGTGACAGCTCGCCACCGGAGGCGACCTTTTGCAGCGGCTTGGTGGGCTGGCCGGGATTGGCGCTCACCTTGTAGCTGACATCATCAAAACCGTGGCTGCTAAAGTGACGGTTTTCCAGTTCGATCACCTCCACTTCAAAACGACCGCCGGGCATTCCCAGCTCAGCCAAACTGGCACTGACCGCTGTGCCGAGCCGTTTGGCCGCTTTACAACGCGCTTCGTGCAGTTGTTGAGCGTGGTGGCGGTATTGGGTTTCCAGTTCCGCCAACTGCTGTTGCAGCGCGGCCAGATTGTGTTCTAGATCATCCCATTCGCCAAGGCGTTGTTGCAGATCCGTTAGGCGTTGGGGGAGTTGTTCGGCGTTGATGTGGTGTTTGCGCGCCAGATCTTGCACCGTGGTGAGGCGCTCTTCGATCCACGCGAGGCGATTGGGGTCTAGTTCGATACCGCTGAGGTAATCGCGCAGGGCGGTGGCCGCTTCGTCGTTCTGAATCAGGGCGTTGTTGAGCAGTTCGATGGTGGGTTGCAGGTCGCTGTCCAGCTTGCTTAGACCGTCCAGTTCGCTGATGCCGTGGCTGAGCTGGGTGTGGATTGAAGGTTCCGTTTCGTAGAGTTGATCAAGCAGACTTTGGCAACTGTTGATCAGCTGCTCGGCGTGACTCAAGCGGCGGTGCTCTTCATCCAGTTGTTGCAGGTTTTCGACGCTCAGCTCTAGGGCTTCCAGCTCTTCCACTTGGTAGCGCAGCAGTTCAGCTTCGTTGCGGGAGCCGTTTTTGTGGTGCAAACGTTGCAGCCGGTCATTGAGCTGTTTCCATAGCTGGTATTCGTTGGCGACTCGTTTGAGCAGGGTGTCGTTGTTGGCGTAGTCGTCCAGCAGTTGGCGTTGCACCTCTTTTTTGGTTAGTGATTGATGTTCGTGTTGGCCGTGCAGGTCGATGAGCTGTTCGCCCAGTTTACGCAAGGTTTGCAGAGGGACAGGGCGGGCGTTGATAAAGGCTTTGGAGCGACCGTCTTTGCCGATGACACGGCGCAAAATGCAGTCCTGTTCATCGTCCAGTTCTTGTTCACAGAGCCAGTTCTGCACTCGCTCAAGGGAGTGCAGATCAAAGCTGGCGCTGATTTCGGCGCGGGCTGCGCCGTGACGCACGGAACCGCTGTCGGCGCGATCTCCGAGAACCATGCCGAGCGCGTCGAGCAAAATGGATTTTCCTGCGCCGGTCTCCCCTGTGAGGGCGGTCATGCCGGAGCCGAGTTCCAGCTCCGATTGGTCGATAATGGCGAAATTTTTAATCTGGATGTGGGTCAGCATGGGAGGGATTATACGGGTATTTAGCCCCAATTGAGCTTTTCACGCAGAATGTGCTAGTTTCTAAGCATTCAAAAACGGGTCTGTAGAAATTTCCGCCTGCTTGAGAATGGCTCGGAGTGTTCCTTCCGGCATATCTCCAGAGTGATTGGGAATGGTTGTGTATTTATTGGTTGTTGGGTTAAACCAGATCTCATGGGAACCGGCTGCTTGGCGATCAAATTCAAACCCGAGTTTTTTTAGCTTTTTAATGATCTGCCGGTACTTGAAACCCGCGAGTCTTCCCATCAGAGGCTCAAAATCAAGGGGTAATCAAACGAATCCTCGATTGATGTCAACTTGGCTTGTTGATCTCTTTCAGCTTGCGCTTCCAGTAATTTCTTCGCGACATCGCGGGCAATCTCTACGGTCTCTGTAATGGTGCGACCCTGAGCGATCAAGCCGGGAATATCATCACAGGTGGCGAGATAAAGGCCTTCAGGCAGTTTTTCTATGTGTAAATTAGCAATCTGTTCCATCATTTTCTCATTTGTGTGGTTGGTGTGTGATTTTTTCATCGCTTTTAGTGTATCAGCCTAAACAGTAGGTCTTCCTTAGCCCCAATTGAGCTTTTCACGCAGAATGTGGTAGTAGTCATAATCTTTCGGGTGCAGTAAGCGCACGGGGTACGGTGATTTTTGAATCACGATGCGGTCGTCCGGTTGCAGGTCGCAGCCTTCTTGGCCGTCGTAAACCACATGGGTGGATTCAAAGCGCATTTCGCTGATGCAGATCTCCACCAGACTGTCGGCAGCCACCACAATGGGGCGGCTGCTTAGGGTGTGTGGGCAGATGGGCAACAGGGTAATGCACTCCAGCGAGGGGTGCAGAATTGGTCCGCCACCGGAGAGGGCGTAGGCAGTGGAGCCGGAGGGGGTGGAGACGATCAGACCATCGGCGCGCTGGCGATTGACAAACTGGCCGTTGATGTAGGTCTCAAACTCCACCATCCGCACCACGTTTTTGATGTGTACCACCACGTCGTTCATGGCCAGCCCTTGGCAAAAGGTCTCCTCACTGCGTTTGACACAGGCTTGCAGCAGAAAACGCGACTCTTCGATATAGGCTCCGGCCAGAATCTGATCCAGATGGCTGAGGTGATCGCTGGCAGGTACATCGACCAAAAAGCCTAAATTGCCCAGGTTGATGCCGACGATGGGAATATCGTACTCCGCCAACGAACGCGCCGCTCCCAGCAGGGTGCCGTCACCGCCGATGACAATGGCCAAATCGCACCGCTGGCCCATCTGCTCGCGGCTGAGGCTTTGGGCGTTCTTTACCAGTTCCGCATTGCGCTCCTCCAGATAGACCTGAATGCCCTGTTCAAGCAGATGTTGATGGACGGTGCGGAGGGTATCAATCACTTGGCTGGCATCGGGTTTGGTGATCAGGCCAATGGAGGCAAATTGAGACATGAAAATTCCCTTAAAATAGAAAAGACGATGGGGTTTATAGTAAAGCTGCTGGCCTTATGGAAGGGTGAAGGCGGTCTTCTATTTGCCGCCCCTTATCGTTCCTATTGTGATGCTTTTCACATAATTTTGAAACAACAGCTTTGTTTATCGTCGAGAGACAACCGTAAGCCTGTTTTTGCTCGATGTGTGGCGATGAATGTAAGGCGTAATAACCGCAGGGCATTACGCCATCAAGACAAATAGGTGCAATGCCCTACGGTTATTGCACCCTACGTTTCAAATTCGGTGTCCAGCAGTTTTTTTAATTTATACAGCGCGTCCAAGGCTTGCCGTGGGGTGAGGGCATCGGGATCAATTTGCTGTAACTGATTCAAGGTGTCGCTACCCGCAGGAGGGTTGAAGAGCGCCAACTGGCCGTCGTCGCGTTCTTGCTGTTGACGGTTGGCGGTTTGATTCTCCAACTGCTGCAACTTGCGTTTGGCGTTGCGAATCACCACCGCAGGCACACCGGCCAACTGCGCCACTTGCAGACCGTAACTCTGGCTGGCAGCGCCAGCCTTCACTTGGTGCATAAAAACGATGCTGTCGCCGTGTTCGATGGCATCCAGATGCACGTTGTGGATGCTCGGGTGCTGATCGACTAGGGTGGTCAGCTCAAAATAGTGGGTGGCAAAGAGGGTGAAGGCGCGCAGTTTATTCGCCAACTGTTCGGCGCAAGCCCAGGCCAGCGAGAGACCATCAAAGGTGCTGGTGCCACGGCCAATCTCATCCATCAGCACCAGACTTTGGTCGCTGGCGTTGTGTAAAATATTGGCCGCTTCGGTCATCTCCACCATAAAGGTGGAGCGGCCATTGGCGAGATCGTCAGAGGCACCGATGCGGGTAAAGATGCGGTCAATAGGGCCAAGAGTGGCGCTTTCGGCAGGCACAAAACTGCCCATGTAGGCGAGGATCACAATCAGCGCCGTCTGGCGCATGTAGGTGGATTTGCCGCCCATATTCGGACCGGTGATGATCAGCATTTTGCGCTGTCGATTGAACAGCACGTCGTTGGCCACAAAGGGGCTGTCGAGCATCTGTTCCACCACCAGATGGCGACCGCCGCGAATGTCGAGGCCGCTTTTGTTACTGAAGTGAGGACGCACTAAGTTGAGGCTTTCGGCACGCTCGGCCAAGGTGTTGAGCAGATCCAGCTCCGCCAGCGCGGCGGCCATCATTTGCAACGCTTTGATGTCGGTTTGCAGCTGCTCTAGCAACTGTTCGTAGAGGGCTTTTTCTCGTGCCAAGGCCCGTTCACGGGCGCTTAACACTTGGTCTTCAAAGGTTTTCAGTTCGGGGGTGATAAACCGCTCCACCGACTTGAGGGTCTGGCGGCGAATGTAATCTTCTGGTACGTCGTTGGAGTGCAGGCGGCTGATCTCCAAGTAGTAGCCATGCACGCGGTTGTAACTCACCTTCAGCCCTTTGATCCCGCTGCGCTGCTGTTCGCGCTGCTCCAGATTGAGTAGGAATTGGTCGGCGTTCTGGCTCAAGTCACGCAGGCGGTCAAACTCTTCATCGTAGCCCTTGGCAATCACGCCGCCGTCTCGAATCAGCACCGGCGGCTCTTCGATAATGGCGCTGTGCAGTCGTTGCAGCACCTCGGGGTGAAGGCCGATCTCCGTTCTTAATTCGGCCAGTCGAGTCGTGGGCAGATCGTTTAACAGGGTGTGCAGTTCTGGCAGCAATTCTAACGTGCTGCGCAGAGTGGTGAGGTCGCGGGGGCGGGCTGATTTGAGCGCGATGCGCGCCAAAATGCGCTCGACATCGCCGATGCTGCGCAGCTGAGTCTGTAGATCGCTGCGCTGCCAGCGGTTGAGCAGCGTTTCGATGCTGTTGTGGCGGGCGCTGAGGGTGGTTTGGTCGCGCAGTGGGCGGTGCAGCCAGCGGCGCAGCAGACGGCTGCCCATGCGGGTGCTGGTTTGGTCAAGAATACTGGCCAAAGTGCCTTGGCGGCTGCCGCTGAGGGTGGTTTCCAGCTCCAGATTGCGGCGGCTGGCGGCATCGAGAATCAGGCTTTCGTCGCGCTGTTCGACACGCAAGCCTTGCAGGTGTGGTAGGGCGCTGCGCTGGGTTTCTTTGAGGTACTGCAACAGGCAGCCCGCTGCGCTGATGGCCAAGGGCAGTTGCTCGCAACCAAAACCGGCCAGATCGCGGCTGCCAAACTGTTTGCTCAGCAGGCGAGAGGCGCTGTCGTGATCAAAATGCCACTCAGGGCGGCTGCGCAGGCCGTTGAGCTGGTGCAGGGGGTGTTCCAGTGGCAGGTTTTCGCTGAGCAGGGTTTCGGCGGCGTGCAGCCGTTCCAGTTCGCTGAAGAGGGCTTCGTCGTCTGCCAGCTCCTGCACGCTGAAACGCCCAGAGCTGAGTTCCAGTGCGGCGAGGCCGTAGGCTCCGTTGTGCTGGTGGACGGCGATGAGCAGGTTTTCGCGCTGCTCGGGCAGTAAGGCTTCGTCGGTGACGGTGCCTGGGGTGAGGATGCGCACCACTTGGCGCTCAACGGGGCCTTTGCTGCTGGCAGGATCGCCGATCTGTTCGCAGACGGCGATGGATTCACCCATACGGATCAGTTTGGCTTGATAGTTTTCGGCGGCGTGGTGAGGTACTCCGGCCATGGGGATCGGTTCACCGTGGGCGCTGCCTCGGCTGGTGAGGGTGATGTCGAGCAGTTTTGCGGCTTTTTTTGCGTCGTCAAAAAAGAGTTCGTAAAAATCGCCCATGCGATAAAAGAGCAGGCTGTCGGGGTGCTCGGCTTTGATGCCGAGGTATTGGCTCATCATCGGGGTGAGGTTGGGTTTTTTAGCGTTGGTTTTCACGGTGCGGGTGTTTGTCCAATAGCAGGTTGAGGAAGTGTTCGGATGGGTGGAGTGTAATGGCTCTGAGCGGTGCTGAGTAGCTGAATTCGTTTTGCTTGGTTTTGTTTGAGCATTAAGGTTGTCTTCATATCTTTTTTGATTTTTAGAGTATATTTTTACTGTTTTTCTATCTTCTATCCTTTGTTAAACAAGACTTTGTTAAGAATTAGTGTTTTCTAATTTTCTTGTGATATGGGTCTCATTTTGGCTCTATTGGCTCACTTTTTTGTTCTAGATCGGGCTTTAATAAGAAAAATATTAGCCGGATGCCTTTACGCTATTTGAATATTTTAATTCCTATCAAAGTGTGCGTGTATTTCATTTTGATGGCGTGTGTAAAGGACGGTAATTGTGAAGGCAAGAATGGGCAAGGTCATCAGCGGATTTGGGTTATTGTATGGCGTGTTGTTGGGGGTGCTGTTGCAGTCAGCAGCGCAAGCGGGCAGTACCTACATTACGCATGTAGACAATTTAGGCCAAGGAGGAATACCCACCCCTGACGGTGATCTGCTCTTTACCAGCTTGCCGCTCGGGTCGGGCGGCATTGCTGTTTATAAGGCGGGAACCTTGATCAACCAACCCCTGACTCAGCAGGCGGGGCCGGTTGAATTCAATATTAATGTGACTGGGACATTACCACAGCAGTCGGCCTATTTGACTGTTACCGCGTTTGATGTGGATGAAGAGGGTTTGATTCTGCCGTCATTGATTCCACCGGAGTTGAATGTGGTGGAGTTTAACGGCATCTCTGTGGGCAGTGGTACCGCACTGACGGCTTATCCGTTGATTGAACGGGGCAGCTATTTGACTGGGTTTAACAACGGTTACAGCACCACGGTTTTTGCTCTGCCGCTGAATCGAGTTGTGAGCGGCAATAACTCGGTGGTGATTCGTCCCTCACAAGTGCCTGGCAGTAATGGCGCGGTGATGGTGACGCTCGCCCATCTGTTAATTGATGGCGGTGAGGCTGCTCAAGGGCAGATTTCAGCCGTCAATGCCTTGAGCGCCAATGTCACGGCGAGCACCGTTGATCTGCAGCTGCAAAGCAGCCTGAATATTGTGCAGGCGGGCAATTATAAATTGGATTATTCGGTGATTGATCCGAACGGTAATTCACCGTTAACGCTGAGTATTCCCTTTACCTCTGCGGCCAATACACAAGTTACTCGTGCCATTGATAACATCAGCTTTGTTTACGATGCGGCGGTGGTGGGGGATTACACCCTGTACGCACAGCTTTTTTATACCTCTGGAACGACAGCAGTTCCCGTTGGTGTGCCCTTGCAGCAATCTGTAAGCTCGCTGCTGTTTCGCCCCAATGACATTGATGCAGACGGTCTGCTGGACAGTGACGAGATTTTGTTGGGCAGCGATCCGCACAACCCAGACAGCGATGCTGATGGAATTAACGATGGTATTGAAGTGGGGCTGAATTACCCCGCCACTCCGGCCATTGATACGGATGGGGATGGGACGATTGATGCCTTGGAGTCGAACCGTGTGGATGACGATGGCGATATTCTGAGCAATCAGCAGGACAGTGATAATGCCGATCCCTGTGTTCCAAATTTATCCAGTTTAGCCTGTGTGGCTCTCAACGACGATGATGGCGATGGTCTGCGTAACGGCGATGAGGTCGCTTTGGGTACAGATCCAAACAACGCCGACAGCGATGGCGATGGTCTGAATGACGCCGTTGAGGTGGGTGGCAACCTCGCTGCTCCGCTGGACGGCGACGGCGATGGAGTGATTGATGCCTTGGAGTCAAAACTCAATGACGCTGATAACGATGGTTTGAATGATCAGCTTGATCCAGCTAATAACGATGCCTGTAACCCTGATGCCAGTGTGAGTGAGTGTGATGCCGATGGGGATGGCTTGAGCAACGGCCAAGAGCGGCTACTGGGAACCGATCCGAACCGTGCCGACAGTGATGGCGATGGTTTGCAAGATGGGCTGGAAGTGGGGGCCAACCCCGCTATGCCGATTGACAGCGATGGCGACGGTCTTATTGATGCCTTGGAGTCCAACAGTGTGGACAGCGACGGTGACGGCCTTGTTGATGCGTTGGAATCCAATATTTTTGATGCCGATGGAGATGGGGTGGTGGATCAGAACGACCCCGGTAATCTTAATGCCTGTTTGCCATCCAATGTGGTTGCTGCTTGTGACAGCGACGGCGATGGCCTCAGTGATGGCTTTGAACTTCAGTGGGGTTTGAATCCTAATTTGAACGACAGCGACGGTGATGGCATTTTGGATCTGATTGAGGTAGGTGCTGCGTTAATCCCCTTAGACAGTGACGGCGATGGTGTGCTGGATGCACTTGAATCGAATATTTTGGATACCGATGGTGATGGTGTTGTGGATGTCTTGGATGCGAATAATACCAATGCCTGTTTGCCGTCCAACATGGTTGCTGCTTGTGACAGCGACAACGATGGCCTCAGTGATGGCTTTGAGCTTCAGTGGGGCTTGAATCCTAATTTGGGCGACAGCGATGGCGATGGTCTTGCCGATCTGCTGGAGGTGGGTAATGTGGACAGTCCACGAGACAGTAACGGTAATGGCGTGATCGACGCTTTGGAGTCGAACCAACAGGACGGCGATGGCGATGGCGTTGTGGATGCGTTGGACAGCAATCAAAGCAATGCCTGTTTGCCCTCTAATTTAGTTGCCGTTTGTGACAGTGATGGCGATGGTCTTAGTGACGGCATTGAGCTGCAATTGGGTACCGATCCGATGAACAAGGACAGCGATGGCGATGGGGTGAATGACTTTGTCGAGGTGGGTTTGATTGCATCACCTGGCAATGTAGACGGTGATCTGCGCATCAGTGCTCTGGAGTCTACCCTGTTAGACAGTGATCAGGACGGTTTGAGTGACCAATTGGATTCGGCCAATTTAGACCCCTGTGCGCCGGACAGAAGCAGCGTTGCCTGTTTGAATGCCAGCCGTTTGGAAATCGATGAATTTGGGGCGGGCAGCCAAGCGCCTTTGTCTTTGTTGATTTTGTCTTTATTGCTGTTGGTGAGAGGACGTCGGCTACACTTTTACCGGCAAGGTGATTAAGGTGTGTGATTGACGCACAGGGCAGTCCAGTTGTTGGCGGCACTGTTTGAGCTGCTGTTTGTTCAGTGTGAAGAGGGTGAGCCAATGCTGCTCTTTTTTGCTCAGGCGTTGACGCTTGAAGGCCAGCAAGGCGCAGGCGATTTCGGCTAATTTGTGTTGTTCCAAAATGGGCAATGCTTGATAGTGTTGTGCCATCAGAATGGGGTCAAATAGCCGTTCACATCCACTAACAGAACCCGCTTGTTCTGTTTCTAGCTCTTGTAGCATGTGACTCAAGGCCAGACTGTAGCGTCCCATTAGTTCAAGACGAACGGCGATGATGCGAATTAAAACGTGTCGTGTCGCTTGGGGGTAGTCGCTCTGTTGCAGGGTTTTGATCAAGCGTTGAGTGTAGAGATGTGCTGAGAGACGCAATCGAACCTCTTTTAGGCAGTTGAGTTGTACCCAAGCATCCCAAAACCCGGTGATGACGGTGGAGATCAAGGGCACATAGCCGCGCGCAGCGCTGCGACTGAGAAGGCGGTTGATGATCAATTTGGCGAGGGCGTTGCTGAGCATCACTTTGAATTTGTAGAGCAGCAAGCTGAGCCAGTGGTGTTTGGGGGTGTGGCGTTGTAGATCGAGGTTAAACGGAGTGGTTTTGCTCTCTTCCAGCTCTAAAATGGCTTCTACCAGCGCGTGTTTGAGTTCGGGATTAAGGGGGTGCTGTTTTTCCAGCTCTTGGATGTAGCGCGCGCAGGCTTGAAAGCCGATGTGAAACAGCAACCAAAACTCGATGGCAATCAGGCCAACATTGAGCAGAACCAGCAACAGCACGGTTTCAAGATTAAGCTCGATCTGGGAGCGGGTGACAAAATAGACCTCGGCTGAGGCAAGGAGCAAGGTGATGATAAAACCTGTGGCAAAGGAGTAGAACGCAGCGTGGTTGGCGAGCTTGTGATAGGCGGTGTTTTGAAAGAGGGAGAAGTGACCTTTGAGGTAACGCTCGATGTGGGACAGACCCCATTGTGTTAATGATTTTTGCATTTTGTATTATTTTGCAAACACTTTCGTAACGTTCATTGTGATTACCGAAGCGACAAAAAAGACGCCGATGGTCAGCCATGATTTCCAAGCAAAATTGCTGTCGTGTACCACGCCCCAGATCATCGCCAGTGCCAAGCCGATTCCAGCTAGAATACAGAGGATGATGAGGGTAAAACAGAGTTTGTTTAATATGTCTAAGGTCATAATGTTGTGCCGTTGTTTCTGAAAATTATTTCAGTATGATATGAGATATTATCTGGTAAATGCGCGTGAGTCGCCCGTCTGAGCCGCCGTAAAGAATATCGAGTATGGCTGCGATAAAAATCAATAGGGTGATTGCGCTGCTGAGTATGACCACGCTAAAAAAGAGCCTTCTTTTCAGCTTGGGAGGCATCTCTTTGAGCTTGCTGAGCATCTTATCTTCGCCAGTGTTAAACCGTTTTTAGGTTAACAAACGCTGCAAAACTCCTTCGTAAATTTCCGACAATTGGTTTAGGTGCTCTACCGAAACGCACTCATTGACTTGGTGGATGGTGGCGTTGCGTGGCCCTAGCTCCACCACTTGAGCGCCAGTGGGGGCGATAAAACGGCCATCGGAGGTGCCGCCACTGGTGGAGAGCTGTGGTTTAAACCCCATGACGGCTTCGACGCTGGGTACAATGGCTTCCACTAACGCGCCTGCGGCAGTTAAAAAGGGCAGCCCCGAGAGCGTCCACTCAATCTCATAACGCAGTGGGTGTTTGTCCAAAATAGCCAACAGGCGCTGTTGTAAAATCTCGGCAGTGACTTCGGTGGAGTAACGGAAATTGAGTAAAATCTCTACCGTCCCAGGGATCACATTGGTGACTCCGGTACCGGCGTTGATGTTGGATATTTGAAAGCTGGTGGGTGGAAAAAAGTCATTGCCTTGGTCCCACTCAATGCCAGCCAGCTCATCGAGAGCCGCAGCACAGCGATGAATGGGGTTGTCGGCCAGATGCGGATAGGCTACATGCCCCTGCTTACCCAGCACGGTGAGTTTGGCATTGAGAGAACCACGGCGACCGTTTTTAATGATGTCGCCCAGCTTGTCGGTACTGGAGGGTTCGCCCACCAAGCAGCAGTCGATTTTTTCTTGCCGCGCTTCGAGGTGTTCGATGACCTTGACGGTGCCGTTGATAGAGGGCCCTTCTTCATCACTGGTGATCAGAAACGCGATGGAGCCGGTGTGATCGGGGTGTTCGGCGACAAAGCGTTCACAGGCGGTGACAAAGGCGGCGATGCTGCCTTTCATATCCGCAGCGCCCCGTCCGTGCAGTAATCCGTCATGAATTTCAGCACCGAAAGGCGGGTAGTCCCATGCGGTTTCAGGGCCCGTGGGCACCACATCGGTGTGACCGGCAAAGGCGAACAGGGGTGCTGAGCTGCCGCGCCGTGCCCAAAAATTATCCACTTCGCCAAATCGCAGCCGTTCAATCTGAAAGCCGATTTTTTCCAGTCGTTCTATAAGCAGTGCTTGGCAGCCGTGATCTTCGGGGGTGACGGAGGGACGTTGGATTAGAGCTTGAGCTAAGTTTAGTGTGGGGCTGTTCATGAGTGTGTTCCGCCAAGTCGTTGTTCCAACAGGTCTTGCAGTTGTTGCAAGGTTACTGAATCGGTGACCGGTTGATTGTGTTGGTCGGTGAAAAAGAAGGTGTCATCTACTCGTTCGCCGATGGTGCTGATGCGGGCGTTGTGAACCTGTAACTGGCAGTCGGCAAAGCTGCGGCCAATTTTGGAGAGCAGACCCGATTGGTCGCTGGCGCTGATGGAAACTGAGGTAAAGTGGTGCTCTAGGCCGTTGCTGTAACTGATGCGCAGCGGCACATTAAACTCTTTCAGTTTGCGGCTCTGGCTGTGGCGCATTGGCGTGGCGAGGGTGTTGCTGGAGATGCTTTTTTCAAGATTGCGGTGAATCTGTTCGATGCGCGATATTTCGGTGATCGCTTCGCCGTTCTCTTCTAGCAGTAGAAAGGTGTCTAGGGTCATACCATTGTCGGCGGTGATGACGCGCGCATTGACGATATTGAGGTTGAGGTTGTCCATCACCGAGGTCACTTGAGCAAACAGATTGCCGCTGTCGCGGGTGTAAATAAAAAATTCGGTGCTGCCCTGCTGCGCCTGTGGATGAAAGGTAATCAGTGGGCTTGTTTCGTGGTGAGCGAGAATGGCCTTGCTGTGCCAGACCACTTCTTTGGCGCTGTGACGTAAAAAGTAGTTGTCGCCAAAATCGCGCCAGAGAGTCTGTAGTGCGGTCTGTTGGTTTTGCTGGGGTTGCATCAGCTCCTGTGCTTCTTCTTGCACCGCTTGAATGTGTTCCGCTCGATCCAAGGGGTTGTCTAAGCCGCGTCGTAGGGCGTTGAGGGTTTTGTAATAAAGCTCTTTGAGCAGATTGTCCTTCCAGCCGTTCCAAAGTTTGGGGTTGGTGCCACGAATGTCGGCTACGGTGAGTAAGTACAAGTGGGTGAGGTGTTTGGTTGAGCTGACTTGAGTGGCAAAGTCGTGGATTACATCAGGGTCGCTGATGTCTTTACGCTGCGCGGTCATGGACATAATCAGATGGTTTTTAACCAACCAACTGACCAGTTTGGCATCGACTTTTTTCAGCTGGTGTTGCAAGCAGAACCGTTCGGCATCTTCTGCGCCCAGTTGGGCGTGATCACCGCCTCGACCTTTGGCGATGTCGTGAAACAGTCCAGCGAGTAAGAGCAGTTCAATTTTGTCGATCTGTTGTGTAAGTTCGTAACAGAGCGGCAGTTCGTGCTGGTGTTTGGCTAAGCTAAGTCGGCGCAAATTGCGTATCACCATTAAGGTGTGTTGATCGACGGTGTAGATGTGAAACAGATCGTACTGCATTCGCCCGCTGATTTTTTCAAAGGCGGGCAGGTAAGCGTCTAAAATGCGGTAACGGTGCATTCGACGAATCTGATGGGTTAGACCTTGTGGTTCGCGGAACAGAGCCAGAAACAGGCCTTGGTTGGTGGCATCGGCACGAAAATCAGCATTGATCAGGTGTTGATGTGCGCGCAGTTGGCGAATGGTGTTGGCACGCACCCCTTTGATCTCAGGGTGGGCAGAGAGCATCACAAACAGCTCCAGTAACCCTGAGGGGTAACGGTCAAACACCGTTTCGTCAACGGTCTCCAGATAACCACGATTGAGCTGAAAATAGGGGGTTAAGGGAGTGATTTCTGCCGCTTCATCGGCGTGCAAAATGTGCTCTTTGAAGAGTTGCAGCAGCATTTCGTTTAGGCGTTGTAGACCCAGTACGGTGCGATAATAACGCTGCATCAACTGCTCGATGGCGAGGTTGTTGCGGTCATCCAAGTAACCAAAGGCGTGTGCCAGTTCTCGTTGGCGATCAAACAGCAGCCGATCTTCACGCCGTCCGCTGAGGTGGTGCAGCAGGTAACGGATCTTCCACAGTAGGCTCTGACCGTCGATCAACAGTTGGTATTCCTCTTCTGTGAGGAAGTGATGATGAAGTAACTCTTGCAGCGAGTCGGCTCCAAAGTGACGTTTGACCACCCAGCCGATCATCTGGATGTCGCGCAGTCCGCCGCGACTCTCTTTAATATTGGGTTCCAGTTTGTAACTGCCGTCTTGAAAGCGTTGGTGGCGTTGTCTTTGTTCTTCTAATTTGGCTTGAAAAAAGGCTTTGGAAGGCCAGATTTTTTCAGGGCCGGTGGCCTGTTGCATCTGCTCAAACAGAGCGGCGCTGCCGCAGAGCAAGCGTGTCTCCATCAGGTTGGTGGCGATGGTGACATCCTTGCGAGCCTGTTTGACGCACTCAGCCACGGTGCGCACGCTGTGGCCGATGTCCAGCCCGATGTCCCAGAGAAAGGTGAGAAACTGTTCCAAGGCGTTGTTGTGCTGTTCGGGGTCGCTCTCATGCAGCAAAATGAGCAGATCCACATCGGATTTGGGCATCATCTCGCCGCGTCCGTAGCCGCCTACGGCGATCAGCGACAGCGTGTTGGGGTTGCTAGGGAAGTGAGTTGACCAGATGTGCAGCAGTATTTCGTCCACCAGTTGCGAGCGCAGCTGCACCACTTCTTGAATGGAGGTGCCGGTGGTGAAACGTCGATGAATTACGTCATCGTAGCGTTTCAGGGTGTCGGCGTAGACCCGTGCCGGATGGTCTGCTTTTTTCAGCTCATCTTGCAGGGTGATGTGATCCAGCAGCGGGGTACGGTGCATGTTAAAGCTGATCCCCTTCGCGTAGGGTGAAGATCTCAAAACCGCTTTCGGTCACCAGCAGGGTGTGTTCCCACTGTGCTGAAAGGCTGCGGTCTTTGGTGATCACGGTCCAGTTGTCACCCAGTTGTTTGACTTGGCGTTTGCCCAAATTGATCATCGGTTCGATGGTGAAAGTCATGCCTTGACGCAGCTCCAGACCGGTGCCAGGGCGACCGTAGTGCAGCACTTGTGGGTCTTCATGGAAGTTTTGGCCGATGCCGTGGCCGCAATATTCCCGTACCACGGAGCAGTAGCTGGATTCAGCATGACGCTGAATGGCGTGGCCGATGTCGCCCAGACGAATGCCTGGTTTGACCATTTCGATGCCGATTTTCATGCAGTCGTAGGCGACGTTGCAGAGTCGCTGCGCTTGGGCGCTGGTTTGACCGACGTGAAACATGCGGCTGGTGTCACCGTGGTAGCCGTTTTTGATCACGGTGATATCGACGTTGATGATGTCACCTTTTTTGAGCTTTTTATCGCTGGGGATGCCGTGGCAGACCTGATGGTTGACCGAGGTGCAGATGGATTTGGGAAAGCCATGGTAGTTGAGCGGGGCGGGAATCGCTTTTTGCACATTGACGATGTAGTCGTGGCAGAGTTTGTCCAGCTCGTCGGTGCTGATGCCCGCTTGAATATGGGGTTCGATCATGGTGAGTACGTCGCCGGCCAGTCGTCCTGCGGTGCGCATTTTTTTGATCTCTTCGGCTGTTTTTATCGTGACCTGCATGGGATTGGATTCCTGATCTGAATTGGCGGCCATTGTACCCGATTTTTATCTCTGTTTTGCAGCTGAGGAAGGATTGTGGTATAAATCGCCGCGCATCACGACATAGGGTTGTCGATGCAATTCACACGTTTGCTAGAGACGCTTGACTGGGTGCCCTACGGGGTTGGTTAAGCGGGCAGACGGAGGCCAAACCCAGACAGAGGAAATCTCATGGCTAAAGTTTCAATGCGTGACATGTTAAAAGCGGGTGTTCATTTCGGTCATCAAACCCGTTACTGGAACCCGCAGATGGCACCGTATATTTTTGGTGCGCGTAATAATATCCATATTTTTAACTTGGAAAGCAGCGTTCCGATGATGGAAGACGCGCTTAATTTCCTTGGTAAATTGGCATCCAAAAATGGCAAAGTGCTGTTTGTCGGCACCAAACGTGCGGCGCGTGACGCGATCAGCGAATCCGCTAAGGCCTGTGGTATGCCTTACGTTAACCGTCGCTGGTTGGGTGGTATGATGACCAACTTTAAAACCATTAAGCAGTCGGTGAAACGTTTGAAAGTGTTGGAAGCGATGTTTGCCGATGGCACCATCGAGCGTCTAAACAAAAAAGAAGCACTGCAACGTCAGCGTGAAATGGACAAGCTGGAACGCAGTTTGGGTGGCATTAAGGATATGGATCGTCTGCCCGATGCCGTTTTTGTGGTTGATGTGGGTACGGAAAACATTGCTGTTGCGGAAGCGACCAAACTGGGTATTCCCGTGATTGCGGTAGTGGACAGCAACCATTCTCCTAAAAACGTCGATTACATCATTCCTGGTAACGACGATGCGCTGCGTGCGATTCAGTTCTACACCCAAGGTGTGGCGGCTGCAATCCAAGACGGTAAAAACATCAACAATCCTGTTGTGAATGAAAACGACGATTTTGTTGAAGTGGCAGCGGGTGCTGATGCCGATGCAGCAGCCGAAGGCGACAGCGGCGCATCCGCAGAAGCGTAACGAGATATGTTTTAGCAGTGCCTGCCAAGATGGGCGCTGCTAAATTGACTGATTTAAAGAGAGACCCCAAATGGCAATTACGGCTTCAATGGTAAAAGAGCTGCGTCAGCGTACTGGCTCAGGCATGATGGAATGTAAAAAAGCGTTGTCTGAAATGGACGGCGATATGGAAGCGGCAATCGATCACATGCGTAAAACGGGCTTAGCAAAAGCCGATAAAAAAGCCGGTCGTATTGCAGCGGAAGGTGCGGTGGTGGTTGAGGTTGCTGGTGATGGCAAAACCGCCGTGATGTTGGAAGTGAACAGCGAAACTGATTTTGTCTCTAAGGGCGATGATTTTAATAACTTCGTCTCTTCTGTAGCAAAACTGATTTTGGCCAACAGCCCTGCGGATGTGGCCACTCTGAATGAGATGACTTTGGACGATGGCCGCACCGTTGAGGTGGCACGTCAAGAACTGATCGCTAAAATTGGCGAGAACATTCAGGTGCGTCGTTTTGAAATCCGTGCCGCACAAGGTACGTTGTGCAACTACTTGCACGGTGTGCGCATCGCTGTACTGGTGGACATCGTTGGCGGTGATGCGGCTCTGGGTCGTGATGTGGCGATGCACATTGCTGCTAGCCGTCCGGTGTGCATCTCTGAAGAGCAGGTGCCTGCGGAAATTTTAGAGAAAGAAAAATCCATCTTTGTGGCGCAAGCCAAAGAGAGTGGCAAACCCGATAACATCATTGAAAAAATGATTGTCGGTCGGATGAGAAAATACTTGGCTGAAATCACCTTGTTGGGTCAATCGTTTGTTAAAGATCCCGATCAAAGTGTGGCCAAGTTGCTCAAAGGCGCGGGTGCCGAAGTGGCCTACTTCCGGTGTTTGGAAGTGGGTGAAGGCATCGAAAAGAAAGTGGAAAACTTCGCTGATGAGGTGAAGGCACAAGTTCAGGGCAGTTAATCGCCTTTGAGCCGAAAAGCCGGGATTGAGTCCCGGCTTTTTTATGCAAGAGACTTTTGTCAGGTATGATGGCTCTTTTTTGATCAAATAACGCTGGGGTGGTACACGATGTCAGCAACTCCAATTTACAAACGCATTTTGTTAAAACTGAGCGGCGAAGCCTTGATGGGCGGGTTTGAGTACGGCATTGATCCGCAGTTTATTGCCCGTGTTGCGACTGAAATTAAGCAGTTGCAAGCTCAAGGGGTGCAGGTGGCGGTGGTCATCGGTGGCGGTAATATTTTTCGCGGTGCCGGTTTGGCGCAAGGCGGCATGGATCGGGTTACCGGTGATCACATTGGCATGTTGGCCACGGTAATGAACTCCTTGGCGATGAAGGACGCGCTGATTCAGCAAGGCTTGGACGCACGGGTCTTATCGGCGTTGTCCATTGCCCAAGCCTGTGAGGATTATTCTCCTCGTTTGGCGCTGGAATATCTGCAAAAAGGCGCGGTGACCATTTTGGCTGCCGGTACCGGAAATCCTTTTTTTACCACCGATTCTGCCGCCAGTTTGCGCGCTATTGAGATCAATGCGGATGTGATGCTCAAAGCGACCAAGGTGAACGGTGTTTATGATTCTGATCCGATGAAAAATCCCGCTGCGAAGCGGTACGAACGCATCAGTTACGATCAAGTTTTGAGCGACAATTTGGGCGTGATGGACACCACTGCAACGGTGCTCTGTCGTGAACACGGTATGCCATTGCGGGTCTTTAATTTGAATAACGAAGGTGACTTGTTGAGCCTGATGATGGGCAAAGACATCGGCACCGTGGTAGAACAGGGTTAGCTAAGATGATTAATGAAATTCAAGATGACGCAAAACGCCGCATGCATAAAAGTGTTGAGGCGCTGAAACAGGAGTTCAGTCGTATTCGCACCGGTCGGGCGCAGACCAGTCTACTGGATGTGATCCAGGTGGATTATTACGGTTCTGACGTGCCTTTGAGTCAGGTGGCGAATATTTCTGTGGAAGACGCGCGTACTTTGAGCGTCACACCGTGGGAAAAACCGATGGTGGCGGTGATTGAGAAAGCGATCATGAACTCCAGTTTGGGGCTGAACCCCAACTCTGTGGGTCAAGTGATCCGCATTCCACTGCCGCCACTGACGGAAGAGCGCCGTCGTGATCTAGTGAAAGTGGTGCGCAACGAAGCAGAAGGCGGTCGGGTGGCGATTCGCAACATTCGTCGTGATGCCAACAGTGATTTTAAAAGCCTTTGTAAGGAGAAAGAGATCTCCGAAGACGAGGAACGTCGCGCAGAGGAGAAAGTGCAAAAACTCACGGATGGTTTTATTGCAGAAATTGAGGCGTTGTTGAGCAGCAAAGAACACGAGTTAATGGAAGTTTAGCGCCGCTAATAAAAATAGGCTGTGAGGGAGAGGGAGTCAAAATGACTGACAAGGTGTTGCCGCGTCACATCGCGGTCATTATGGACGGCAATGGCCGATGGGCAAAAAAACGCTTTATGCCGCGTACTTTGGGGCACCGTGAAGGGGTAAAAGCACCTCGGTGAACAAGGGTTGAATGACATCACTCATCTTAGCGACAAAATTTTCGATGGTGGTGAAGTGAGGCTGGCTATCGCCAGAGAGCGCGATAAAAACCACATTCTCTTTGCAGAGACGTTCAATCTACCTGCTCGATGTCATGCCTC
>JAUZRS010000210.1 GCA_030950195.1 Gammaproteobacteria bacterium
TGGCTGGTTAGAGCTGACCAACCTCATTATCCCGCAGATGCGCCAGCACGGCGAAGGCCGTATTATCCAAAACAGCTCAGTGCTCGGTTTTGTCGCCATGCCCTACCGAGGCGCGTACAACATCAGCAAATACGCCCTAGAAGGGCTGACCGATACCCTGCGGCTGGAACTGCACGGCAGCGGCATTCAGGTCAGTCTAATTGAACCCGGCCCCATCGAGAGCCGTTTTCGGCACAACGCCCAACAGGCATTTCTCAACTGGATCGACGCAAAAAACAGCCCTCACGCCGAAAATTATCAAGCCATGTTAGAGCGGCTGAACACACCCGGCCCCGTGGCTCCCTTTACCCTACCTCCTGAAGCGGTACTAAAAAAAGTCATTCACGCACTGGAACACCCACAGGCCAAAATTCGTTATCCCGTCACCGTGCCCACCTACCTGTTTGCCTGTTTAAAACGCATCAGCTCCGCACGTTTTTTGGATCGCATCTTGAAACGCGCCTCAGGCAATGGCAAAAACTAACCCCAAAGGAGTCACCATGAGCGAACATCTGATCTCTCTTTTCTGCCCCGACCGCCCCGGTCTGATCTCTGCGATCAGCGGCTGCCTATTTGATCTCGGCCTCAATATCGGCGACAGTAACTTTTCCATTTTGGGCAGCGGCGCTAAATTCACCGCCGTCTGCACCCTGCCGGAAAAACTCAGCGCCGAAACCCTGCAAACCCAACTGCAACAACTGCCGCAATTGAGCGCGGCCAAAATCAGCATCACCCCCTACACCTTGGCTCGTCCCAGCAGCTCCGCTCACATCAGCCATCAGATCACCCTGCAAGGGCGCGACCAACCCGGACTGGTGACACGACTCACCGAAGTGTTTGCTGAATTTGGTGCCAATATCGTCCACCTCAATACCAAAAGTTTTCCACAAGCGGATATGGATCACTACCTGATTCGCATCGCTGCGTTTCTGCCCGAGGAGCGCGCAAGCGCCTGCTTAGCCACCATCGAAAACACCGCCAGCAGCATGCAGATGGAGTGCCTTTGTGAGACAGAACAGAGTGCAACCGAGCTTGATCCGATTTAAATGGGTTGCATGGACTAATAATCCCCCTCAGACAAACACACAACCGAGACAGTAAAACAGATCGTGCCAATCACACTGCATTTTCAAAAACAGGGACAAGGCGAAGCCGTCATTATTTTGCACGGCCTGTTTGGCTCTCATGAAAACTGGCTTTCACAAGCCAAATTACTGGCGCGCAACTTCACCCTTTACACCCCTGACCTGCGCAACCATGGCCGATCCCCGCACAGCGATGAGATCAATTACGCCTTGATGGCCGCCGATGTACTCCACTTTATGGATCAACATGATCTGCCCAGTGTGCATCTAATCGGCCACTCAATGGGCGGCAAAGTGGCGATGCAGATCGCCCTCAACCACCCTGAACGACTCAAATCCCTGATCGTGGTGGACATTGCCCCCAAGGTCTACCCCACCCATCATGACGACATCATTCAAGCCCTGACCACACTTAAAATAGATAAAATTCGTTCTCGGCGTGAAGCCGATGCCACATTAGCCCAACACATTCCACAACGAGATGTACGCCTGTTTTTGCTCAAGAACCTGCAACGAGATAACAACGGCCACTATCAGTGGCGCATGAACCTCAAAGCCCTAAAAAAGCAGCAACACAGCATCGCTGCCGCGCCCAGCGGCGGCCACAGCTACCCTCAAGCCTGTCTATTTATTCGCGGCAGCCGCTCCGACTACATTCAACTCGACGACACCGCTCAAGTCCTGCGCTGGTTTCCCAAAGCGCAAGCCAAAACCATAGACAACGCCGGACACTGGCCCCACATCGAAAAACCGGCGCTGTTTGCCAAATTGGTGCTCGATTACCTCACGCAACACAGCACAGAATAAAGTGAGTGGCTATAAAACAGTTCAGAATAGATGCGGCTGTGATGAAAAGCCGATATGATACGCGCCCTTAAGGAATAAGCCGCCGGAGTGAACGACACGGTTCTACTCGACTGGGTGAGCGCAGATAAAAAAAGGTGAAACGAACAGTATGGCTTCCACTTCGGTACACGACAAAAAATTACGTTCACGCGTCAAACTCTTTGGCATTTTGCTCGGTGAAGTGCTCAACGAACAGGCAGGCAGTGAGGTTTACAACGCCGTTGAAACCCTTCGCAAAGGCTTTTTAGCTCTGCGTGAGCAAGAAAACGCGGAACAACGCGCTGAATTAATGGCCTACATCGCTCACCTCAACAGTGACACTCTCGGTGAAGTGACCCGTGCTTTTGGCATCTATTTCAGCTTGGTCAACATTGCCGAAGAGAGCAACATGCACCGCCGCCGTCGAATCGAAGTTCGTCGTGGCCGTACCCTTTGGGAAGGCTCTTTTGACCACACCCTGCGCGAATTTTTTAATGACGGTGTCACTCCTGAGCAACTGCAACAGCTGCTTAATAAGCTCAGTTACACCCCCGTCATCACCGCTCACCCTACGGAATCCAAACGCCGTGCAGTGATGAGTGTGTTGCGCAACATCTTCACCACCGCTTACGAGCTGGAACAGCCCCTCGGCCAAGACCAGCGCGAAGAGGTCAGTGCTAAACTAAAAAGCCTAATCCAAGTATTGTGGCGCACCGACGAAGTGCGGGTTAACCGTCTGCAAGTGCGTGACGAGATCAAAAACGGCCTGTTCTATTTTAAAGAAAGCCTGTTTGAAGCGATCCCCGAAAGTTACCGCTACCTGCAAAAAGCGATCAAACGCACCTACGGCCAAGAGGTCAGTGAAACCATTAAGCTGCCTAACTACTTGCACTTCGGCTCTTGGATCGGCGGTGATCGTGATGGCAACCCCTTTGTTAAACCCGCCACCACCCGTTTAGCCCTGCGGATGCAGAGCGAAACCATTCTCGAAGAGTATCTGGAGCAGTTAGATCAACTCTCGCATCAACTGACCCACACCCGCACCATGATCACACCATCAGCGGCGTTTCAGCAGGCACAAGAAGCCGATGCTCAACTGCATGAAGCCTGTTTTGATGATCGTGCCGCACGTTACCAACACGAGCCTTATCGCCTCAAATTGCGCAGCATGGCACACCGTATTCAGTTTAATCTGCACTGTGTACAGCAGGCGCTGAAAACAGACGGTGAGGTAGAAAAATCCATTTATGCCTATGAAAATGAAAGCCAATTTCTCGCCGATTTGAACCTAATTCGAGACTCACTGATCTCCCACGGCGATTCGATGGTCGCCAACAGCCAACTGTTGGATCTGATCCGACTGGTAGAAACCTTTGGTTTCTATTTGATGCATCTGGACATACGCCAAGAGTCCACCCGCCACAGCTCAGCGGTCAGCGAACTGTGCAAACGTCTGCCCTCGGCCATCGACTACGATGCGCTAAATGAAGAAGCACGGATGGCAACCTTGCAGTCTCTACTGGAAAACCCCGTCAGCCTTGATACCTCTGCCGACGACTTGAGTGAACACACCCTCGAAACCATGGATGTGTTGCGAGTCATGAGCCAGATGCGCAAAGAGATCAGCCCGAACGCCTTTGGCGATTACATCATCTCCATGACCCACACCGCCTCGCACATCATGGAAGTGATCTGGCTTGCCAGTTTGACTGGTTTGGTGGGCAAAAAAGACAACGAATGGTTCTGTCACCTGCGTGTTGGGCCACTGTTTGAAACCATTGAAGATCTCGGTCACATCTCCGAAGTGCTCAACGCCCTGCTCGACAACTCCGTTTACGCCCAACTGCTGAAGTGCTCTGGCAATCAACAAGAGGTGATGCTCGGTTATTCTGATTCCTGCAAAGACGGCGGCATCTTGGCTTCCAGCTGGAACCTCTACCGCGCCCAGCAGAAGGTCATCGAACTGACCCGCCAACGCAGTGTTGAGTGCCGCATGTTCCACGGTCGTGGCGGCACCATCGGTCGTGGCGGTGGTCCAACCCATCAAGCGATTTTGTCTCAACCGGCGGATACGGTTCACGGCCAGATCAAATTCACCGAGCAAGGCGAAGTGTTGTCAAGCAAATACAGCAATTCCGAAACCGCCATTTATGAGCTGAACATGGGCGTGACCGGCTTGATGAAAGCCAGCCTCTGCCTGATTAAACCGGTGACGGCCACCAGCGGTAATTGCAGCGCCTTTATGCAAGAGCTCACCCCCATCGGCGAGCAGCACTACCGCACCTTGACCGAAGATGTGCCTGGTTTTATGGACTATTTCTACGAAGCCACGCCAGCGAATGAAATTGCGTTGATGAACATCGGTTCACGTCCCTCTCATCGCAGCAAGGCAGATCGTTCTAAATACTCCATTCGTGCCATCGCCTGGGTCTTCAGTTGGGCGCAAGCGCGTCACACCATTCCTGCTTGGTACGGCATCGGCACCGCTCTGGAGAGCTGGCGCAATTCATCCCCCGGCAACTTGGATAATCTACGCAGCATGTACCGTGAGTGGCCTTATTTCCAAGCACTGGTCAGCAATACGCAGATGGCGCTGATGAAAGCGGACATGCGCATTGCAGAAGAGTATGTGGAGTTGTGTGAAAACCGTGAACAGGCGGAAGGTATCTACCGCATGATTCGTGACGAATACCAACGCACCATGCAGCAGATTATCGAGATCAGCGAAAACAGCGCACTGTTATCAGACAATCCCATTTTGGAGTTGTCACTGCAACGCCGTGCGCCGTACCTTGATCCGATGGGACACATTCAGCTTTCTTTGCTGAAACGCTTCCGTAATCCAAAGATCTCAGAAGAAGAGCGGCAAAAGTGGCTCAGCCCACTGCTGCGCAGCATCAACGGCATCGCTGCGGGAATGCGTAATACGGGTTAGAGCCAACTCTGTGCGCGCCCTAATTAAACCACTAGGTTTGAGCAGGGCGTTATAATTTGGGCAAAGGTGCAAATGCAACCCAAGCATCACACACCTATTAATGGAACACCAAATGCCAACTATATCAATGTTTTATGGCATTATAATACGCTTATACTATTTTGATAATCAGCAACACCACAAGCCTCATATTCATGTGCATTATCAGGAGGAGTCTGCTGTCATTGAGATACCAAGCGGCAAACTTCTCGAAGGGAAGTTAAAAGGTAACAAGCTAAAATTAGTAGAAGCATGGGTAGAAATACATAAAGCAGAGCTGATGGCTGATTGGGAATTAGCCATCAACGGTGAACCAGTGTTTAAAATTGACCCACTAAAATAGTGAGTGAGCATATGAACCCTACAGTAGTTTCGGTAAAAGCTAAAAATAATTATAAGCTGGTGGTTACCTTTGATAATGGCGAAAAGCGACTTTTTGATGTAACGCCTTTTTTAGACAAAGGTATTTTTTCAGAGCTTAAAAATATTGATTATTTTCAGAAGGTAAAAGTTGCATTTGGCTCGATTGAATGGCCACATGAGCAGGATTTTAGCAAAGACACCCTGTACATACTTGGTGATTCTAACTAAACTTTTCGGACGCTCTGAACCAAGCCTATCTAATTCAGCCACTTGATAGACAGCGCACTGTTGCTGTCACTGCAACGCCGTGCGCCGTACCTTGACCCGATAGGACACATTCAGCTTTCTTTGCTGAAACGCTTCCGCGATCCCAAACTCTCAGAAGAAAAGCGGCAAACGTGGCTCAGCCCACTACTGCGCAGCATCAACGGCATCGCTGCTGGAATGCGTAATATCGGTTAGGGTTTTATCGCTGTAAAGATACATGGGGCGGAAAATCTTCCGCCCCTACCTCCCCCTTTATTTCATCACCAACAGAGATATACTTTAAAGTATATACCGCTGACGTTGGAGCATACGATGGAACATCAAACCGCTAAAATTTTTATGAATGGCCTCAACCAATCCGTGCGCCTACCCAAAGAGTATCGCTTTGATACTGATGAGGTTTACATTACAAAGCAAGGCTCCAACGTCATTATTTCTGCAAAAAAACCCACATGGAATGAGTTATTTGATGCAAAATCGGCCTTTTCTGATGACTTTTTAGCCGACCGATTTGATGCCCTGCCCCAAGAAAGAGAGTTTGATTGATGTACATGCTGGATACGAACATCTGTATTTATGTGCTCAAAAATCACTCCGATGAGTTGCGACATAAATTTAAAGCCATTAAAAACATCTGTATTTCTTCGGAAACCTACGCTGAACTCTGCTTTGGAATTGAAAACAGCGACGGTGTTTTGAGAGGGACTCGTTGGCATTAGCTTGACCTTTTAACCCAAAGATTGCTTATTGACCCTTGGGATGAAGAAGCTGCCAAGCATTATGCTTTTATTCGAGCTTTGCTGAAAAATCAGGGAAATCTGATTGGCAATAATGATCTGCTTATCGCTGCTCATGCACGCAGCATGAATGCGGTACTGGTGACGACCAATGTTCGAGAGTTTTCCAGAGTAGCAGATCTCTCTATTGAAAATCGGGTGGATGGATAATACTCTGGGGAGTGTAATGAACCACACTTGGCAGCTTCAACTCTGCGGATAACCAGCGATCCATTGGAAGTTTATTTTCATAAGGGCTATCTGATTGCAGACAATTGCTATACGCAGTTTACTAGACTACAACACTGTTTATACATACCGCTTTCATAGCATGCTATGATAACTGAAAATTTTTTTTGGTAAGCCCTATGACTTGGAATAGAAACAAAAGCACTTCAGAGCAGTTAATGGTAGATGTTCTTGCTGAATCAAAGCAAGCATTAACGTTGGATGAAATCGTTTCAGAGATTCTATCAAGAAACCCTTCCACTTTGACTGGAAAAACTCCAAAAAACTCTCTATATTCAGTTATTTATAGAAGAGAGAAAAGAAGAGAAGAGCGTGGCTTGCACTCTCTTTTCAAAACAACTAATAGTGGTAGAACAACTTACTACAGCCTCAACCCCAAGGGGTTAGAGTCAATAGGCGAGAGGATTTTAAAAAAATGAGAGTCCCCCATGTAATACCTTACCAAGGAAGTAAGAGAAAGCTTGCCCCACAGATTCTTGATTACGTGCAATATAAAGTAAAAGGCACAATCTATGAACCATTTGCTGGATCAGCTGCAATTACATTGGCTGCTGCTGCATCAGAAATTGGTAATAGCTACGTTATAGGAGATAAATTTTCGCCTCTAATTAATTTATGGGAGCTAATAATTAATAAACCAGATTATGTAACTGACAACTATTCAAAAATTTGGAACGCCCAGTTAGATGATCCTAAGAGTCACTTTTTGGAAATTCGTAAGAAATTTAATGACGAGCAAGACCCAGTACAGTTTTTATATTTAGTTGCTCGTTGCGTGAAGAACGCTATTAGATTTAATGCTAATGGAGAATTCAACCAGTCAGCAGATAATCGTAGACTGGGAATGAAACCCGAAAAAGTATCAAAAGAATCTTATGCTATTTCGTCAATTCTCAAAGAGAAGACAAAAGTAATATCTGGCGATTTCATGCAGGTGTTAAAAAATGCAGGCTCTGATGATTTTATTTATATGGATCCTCCTTGGCAAGGTACAAGCTCAAAAAAAGACCCTAGATATGCTTACTTACTGGATCTTGATGAGTTAATTAGTGGGCTTGCTGAGTTAAATGAGAGAAATATTCCTTACCTTTTGTCATTTGATGGTACATGTGGAAATAAGAGCTACGGAAGAGAATTGCCAGAGTTTTTGCAGCTCAAAAAAGTAGGATTGAATGCAGGACGATCATCCCAAGCCATTTTGTTGGGCAGAGATGATGTAACCATTGAATCTCTGTATATTTCGCCAGCAATGACTGATAAAAATCGAGAAAAAGCTAAGAGTCGTGAACAAATTAAATTATTTTCCTAATTTTTCATATTTTTCAAGGCTGCATTCTTTATATAGCTCTGAATAGGTTCGCCAACCCTATTGCTTTCTTTCAATATTCTATCAAAATCTTTAGCTTCATCACCTTTCCATGTAACCATTAAATTTCTTGCCTCTTCCATAGCAATATGTGAATGCTTTTCTGGGAACGCCCAATAACAAGACTCACAAACATCCTTTTTCTTGAGATTCAATAAATTTTTACAGCTTTCACAAGACCAAGACTTCTGACGTTGTTCTGCACCTGTCAAAAGCATGAATTTTTCAATATCTCCTTCATTTGCCACATCGTCACCAACAACTTCATAGGGAATACGATGGTCTATTTGTAAATACCTTTTATCATACCTTTCGCCTGATACTGTACTTTTTTCTCCCAAAATTTCAATCAATTTATTTTTAAACGCTTTAGAAAAAGTCTTACGGCCACCTAATTTATGCCCCTCAATTTCGGAAGGATCACCAAACCGATAAGCACCAATTTTTCTACCATCGCTAGCTGTCACTTTAAAAGTGACCAGAGGAATACCTTCCTCCCTAACATCTCTGGCAGCCCTAGGTGGGTGATTGTAGCCATAGATTTCTTTTAATTCCTCTGTACTTATAAAGCCATGCTCAAAAATATGATCAATAACAGTTTTAGGTCTTTTATTTGTCACTTTCTTGGCTGCTTCTATTACAGCTTTATCAACTTCAAACTTCTTGATCACTGATTATTCCTTGTCAAACTCTGTGAATAGTTTCGTTTTTATTCCGGTGAGAGCGCAGAACGACGACAACTAAGTGGATGAAAACCCACAAAACCGATGCGCCACCCCAAACCTACCCTGCAGCCACAAACCCAAACGCACGATCATGCACATACACCAACTTACACGCCTCAAGGTATTTGGCATCGTGAATCCGACCGGCCTTAACGTAACCGGTATCGCCCTGATTCAAGATCAACGGTTCACCGTCTGCCAGCAAACCCGACTCTGAAGCGATGTAAAACTGAATCGCCATTTTACCCTCCACCACCACGGTCATATCATCGCCCGGATGAGAATGCGGTGGCTCTTCGCTGCCTGCGTCCCATTTTTCCAACATCACCTCAACCCCATCAGGGTTGGTGGGGTGCGTGGTTCTGAGGGTGAACCCCGCTGGGGTTTCTGGAATGCTGATGTGGTTTTTCCAAATGGCGCTGCTGTTTCCGTCTACGTCTTTATCCGTCGTACTCATAATGCTTCCCTTAATATTTCTGTTTGATTACTGAAAAATGGATTCTTAAAAGCCCATGCCTGGTGGCATACGCCCTTTCATACTGCGCATCATCTTAGCCATGCCGCCACCTTTGGAGACCTTTTTCATCATTTTGCTCATCTGCGCGTACTGCTTCATCAATTTGTTCACCTCCTGCACCTGCACCCCAGAACCGGCGGCGATGCGGCGCTTGCGCGAGCCTTTGATGATGGCCGGATGACGGCGCTCCTGCTGGGTCATGGAGTTAATGATCGCCACCATGCGATTGACCTCCTTGCCCGCCGCACCGCCGCTCATCTGCTCGCGCACATTGGCAGGCAATTTACTCATCCCCGGCATTTTATCCATCAACGAAGAGATGCCGCCCATCTTCTCCATCTGCAACATCTGCTCACGCAGATCATTCAGATCAAAGCCACGGCCTTTGCTGATTTTTTTCGCCAGCTTGGCCGCCTGTTTCTGGTCAACGTTCTGCTGCGCTTCTTCCACCAAGCTGAGCACGTCGCCCATGCCCAAAATGCGCGAAGCCAAGCGGTCGGGGTGGAATGGCTCCAGAGCGGTGGTTTTTTCACCCACACCCATAAACTTGATCGGCTTGCCGGTAATCTCACGCACCGACAACGCCGCACCACCACGGGCATCGCCGTCGGTTTTGGTCAACACCACTCCCGTCAAGGGCAACGCTTCATTGAAGGCTTTGGCGGTATTGGCGGCATCTTGGCCGGTCATGCTGTCCACCACAAACAGGGTTTCCGTCGGCTGCAAGACCTTATGCAGCTCTTTGATCTCGCCCATCATCTCTGCATCAATGTGCAAACGACCGGCGGTATCGACGATCAACACATCCACCAACTGTTTTTTCGCCGCTTTTAGCGCCTCTTTGGCGATTTTATCCGGTTTCTGTTTGATGGTACTGGCGTGAAAACCGACCTCAACTTCAGCGGCAAGGGTTTTAAGCTGTTCAATGGCCGCCGGACGATAGACATCACAACTGGTGACCAAAACGCTCTTCTTGTGCCGCTCTTTGAGATGGCGCGCCAACTTGGCCACAGTGGTGGTTTTACCCGCCCCTTGCAGACCGGCCATCAAAATCACCACTGGCGGCTGCGCCTGCAAATTCAGCTCTTCACAGCTCTCGCCCATGACGCTGACCAGCTCGTCATGAACAATTTTGACAAACGCCTGCCCAGGAGAAAGGCTTTTGATCACCTCTTGACCCACGGCACGCGCTTTGACTTTGCCGATAAAGGTTTTCACCACCGGCAGCGCCACATCCGCTTCCAGCAGCGCCATGCGCACATCACGCAGGCTCTCTTTGATGTTGTCGTCGGTTAAGCGCCCTTGGCCGCGCAGCCGATCCAGCGTCCGTCCAAGGCGTTCGGTTAAATTATCAAACATAGCAATATCACTTTAAGAGATGGGGTGGCCAATGCAATCAAGCCAATTCAAAGAGGGTATCAATATTTTAAGGAGGGGATTATAACTGGAAAGTATCGCCGGTTTTCAGCGGAATCAGATCAAAATCAGGCAGCAGCGTCGAGAGCTCTTGCATGGTCTGCTGTTCCGCCCCTGGTTTCAGGTGTGAAATGGCAATTTTAGGCCGGTGTCTGAGCTTGCGCAGATCCGCCGCTAGCAACGAAGGACAGTAGTGCTGCGCCAACAGCGCCAAATCTCGGTTTGCCTCAGGAAAACCACACTCGATCAAGAGCAGATCCAAATGCGGTTTTTGGTTCAACGCCAACCAAAGGGTATCGTTACTGGTGGTATCACCGGAAAAACAGAGCGCAT
>JAUZRS010000211.1 GCA_030950195.1 Gammaproteobacteria bacterium
AAATATCATACTCACCAAAGTTAGATAATTTTAGCTCCTCCGACTATTCCGATTCCAATTGGAGCAATGGAGTTGGACTATTTGGTGATGCAATCTTTTTCTTATCTGCAACAAGAAAAGCTGTTCATGCGTTTATACCCGGACGATTAGCAACATTAGCAGATGGTACTACACGTAAAATCATTAAGGTACAGAAAGAAAATGAGTCTCTAATTGTCACCCTATCAGGAGACAACTTGGATCCAAATATTATTGGCTATCCAAATATTATAAAGCTTAGTGACTAAGCCTATCTACTTGCATTAAATAACTTCGGTAGAAAATGCATCTATCACAAAATAATTGGAGACTCTTATGAAAAAAACTGCATTTATTACAGGTATCACAGGAATGGTTGGCTCCCACTTAACCGACTACCTTCTTGAAAATACAGACTGGGAAATCTATGGTCTATGTCGCTGGCGCAGCCCCTTAGACAATCTATCGCACTTGCTACCACGAATTAATGAAAATGATCGAGTTCATCTTGTTTATGGTGACCTTCGCGACTATTTATCAATACACGAGGCAGTAAAAAAAGCTCAACCTGATTACGTATTTCACTTGGCAGCTCAGAGCTACCCAAAAACAAGCTTTGACTCTCCTCTTGATACTCTTGAAACCAATATTCAAGGTACCGCCAACGTATTAGAAGCATTAAGAAAAAATGACATTAACGCCATAACACATATATGTGCTTCATCTGAAGTATTTGGCCGTGTTCCAAAAGAAAAACTTCCAATTGATGAAGAATGTACCTTTCACCCAGCTTCCCCTTACGCTATATCAAAAGTTGGTACTGACTTATTAGGTCGCTATTACGCCGAAGCATATGACATGACTGTTATGACAACACGTATGTTCACACATACTGGTCCACGACGCGGTGATGTTTTTGCTGAGTCCACCTTCGCAAAACAAATTGCCATGATAGAAGCAGGTCTTATTCCAGCAATTGTAAAGACAGGCAACCTAGACTCTCTACGAACATTTGCTGACGTACGTGATGCAGTACGTGCATACCATATGCTTGTAACAGTAAACCCTATTCCAGCCGCCTACTATAATATCGGAGGTACCTATACTTGTTCCATTGCAGAAATGTTGAACACGCTAATTTCCATGTCAACAGTTAAAAATATACGAGTAGAAACCGATCCAGAGCGTTTACGCCCGATAGATGCAGACTTACAAGTTCCTAATACAGCAAAGTTTGAAGCAATAACGGGCTGGAAACCTGAAATATCCTTTGAAAAAACGATGTCAGACCTACTTGAATATTGGCGTCATCAGGTACAATCGGGACAGCAATTTTTGACAAGGTAGTACAACATGATCATCAGAGCACGCGCCCCACTCCGGCTAGGCCTCGCCGGTGGTGGCACAGACGTTTCCCCTTATTGCGACCTGCATGGGGGCTATATCTTAAACGCCACACTGGATCGTTATGCCTATGCGGTAATTAAAACTCTGGATAAACCGATCATACGATTTGTTGCCACTGACCAGAAAACGGAAGAGATTAACCCCATATCTGAACACCCAGTTCTCAATGGAAAGCTTGACCTACACAAAGCCGTTTATACCCACATGATCCAACATTACAATAACAACCAATCCATTCCCATGGAATTGAGTACCTTTTGTGATGCTCCTGCCGGTTCTGGTTTAGGCTCCTCTTCAACACTGGTGGTGGCGATGATCCGCGCTTTTGTAGAGCTATTAAACTTACCTCTTGATGATCACACCATTGCTCATATTGCTTTTAAAGTAGAGCGTATTGACTGTAATTTACAAGGTGGGCGACAAGACCAATACTCGGCAACATTCGGTGGCTTCAATTTTATGGAGTTTTATGATAATAATCATGCTGTTATCAACCCGCTACGGATTAAAAATTGGATAATATGTGAGCTAGAGGCCTCCTTAATCCTCTTTTATACTGGCATCTCCAGAGAATCTGCAAAAATCATTGCTGACCAAAGCAGCAATGTAAAAACAGGAAAAGTAGATGCAATAGAGGCTATGCACGGCATCAAACAAGAAGCCATTGTAATGAAAGAGTCTCTTCTTAGAGGTGATTTTATGGGAATCATTGAATCCATGCGACAAGGTTGGGCCAATAAAAAACGATCAGCAAAAAGCGTATCAAACCCTCACATGAACAAAATCTATGATACAGCTATTTCAGCAGGTGCCTTGGCAGGTAAAGTCTCAGGTGCAGGTGGTGGTGGTTTTATGATGTTCTTCGCCCCCACGGAAAAACGCATGAATGTTATCCGAGCATTAGAAAAGTTCGACGGACAAGTGAGTAACTGCCATTTTACCAAACATGGCTCACAAGCATGGAGACTTTCATGAAAAACTACATAGCTGACCAGATCAATGAAACACAACGTGTCATGTCCACCATGCTGACCGATGAAGAACTTTTACAAAAAGTCGAACTGGCTGCCCAAGCATGTATTCACTGCCTGAAAAATGGTGGCAAAATTTTATTAGCGGGCAACGGTGGCAGCGCGGCAGATGCCCAACATATTGCCGGTGAATTGGTTAGCCGTTTTGCCTTCGATAGACCCGGTTTACCCGCTATGGCTTTGACCACAGACACCTCCATTATAACGGCCATTGGCAATGATTATGGTTATGAAAAGCTATTTTCAAGACAGATACAAGCTCATGGAAACAGTGGAGATATATTTATCGGATACTCAACCTCAGGCACATCTGCCAACATCCTTAAGGCTCTAAAAACAGCAAATACTCAAAATATTATCTCTATTGGACTAACAGGGAATAAAATTGGGCCTATGCATGAGCTCTGCGAGCACTTACTCGAAGTGCCCTCCCAAAGCACACCTAAAATTCAAGAAGGTCACTTAGTATTGGGTCATATTTTATGCGGCCTGATTGAAAACGAACTGTTTAGTCCTGCATCATGAAGGCCATTATACTGGCTGGCGGTTTTGGTACCCGCCTACATAAACATGTTCCCGATGTGCCAAAACCGATGGCACCCATTGCTAAAAGACCTTTTCTTGAATACCTCCTTGACCGACTGGTTTCAGCAGGTATTGATGAAATCATTCTCTCCGTTGGTTATCGTGCGGAGATGATAATCCAACACTTTGGCAACAAGTATCAAAACATACCTATAAGCTATGCTATTGAGTCTGAGCCATTAGGCACAGGTGGTGCAATAGCTCACGCACTCAAAAAAAATAATGACAAGCCTATTATCGTCCTAAACGGCGACACTCTGCTCGACATCAACTTTAGTGAACTTATTAGCTGGTACATTAAAAAACCGACTCAAGTAGCTATGGTATTACGGAATATTTCTGATGTCTCTCGTTATGGCTCAGTACTGCTTACTGACGACCAGATTGTTGGCTTTGTAGAAAAGAAAAAAGAGGGAGCTGGCTGGATCAATGCAGGAATTTATATCATTCAACCCACTATTTTTAAAAAACTAGGGCTTTCTGGAAGGTTTAGTTTTGAAGCCGAGGTATTGCAAACACACTGCACAACATTATCTCCAAGAGCCTTTTTAACCAGCGCCTACTTTATCGACATTGGTATTCCTGACGATTATGATCGAGCTCAAATTGAATTGCCAAAGCTAGCATGAAACAAGAGCGGCAAACACATATTGACGCGTTAAGGGGGATTTCAGCACTAATAGTCTTAATTACCCATTATCTTGCAGCATTTTATCCGTATTCTATTTTTGGAACACAAGAGAACTACCATAAAATATCAAACTTGGAAGATATTTTTTTATTCCTCCATTCGGAATAATTGTTTCTGGACAATCGGCAGTTTGTCTTTTTTTTATATTAAGCGGATATGTACTTAGCTATAATTATTTAGGCACTAAATCGACAAAAAAATATTATTATCGGCTATAAAAAGACCAATTAGATTAGGGGGGGGCTCATTTTATTTTCAATTATATCGGCCTCTCTACTGTGGAGCTTTGATCTTTTTTTCAACAACTCTACTTCTAATTTAACAAACTCAAACCCATGGTTTAGTAGTTTTTGGTCTGTAAAGTTTGATTCAATTGACATGATAACAAATATTTTTACATCCATATTTAGTCAAGCAAGCCTTTACAACCCACCACTTTGGACAATCCAAATGGAATTATATGGGTCAATGTTAGTGTATTTATTTTTAATTTTTATTGGCGGGACTAAGTATAGAATAATAATATCTATAATATTAACATTAATATTCCAAGACAGCCTCTATCAAGGATTTTGGATCGGACTATTGATTGCAGACATCATAAAGAATTACTCCTTATGGCGCCCGTTTAAATATATTGTTATTTATTATCCTGCATTAATATTATTTTTTTACATCTCATCCTATCCCAACTATGCAAATCAAGACTTTCTTAAGGAAACAGTGTACTCATTTTTACCTGATGACCAAGGGTTTGGCGGAGGATACCCTATGCTTTCTGCAACACTTATTTTTATTTTAGTGATATCAAACAATAGATTCAAAAAATTTCTAAGCCAGCCCTTACTCCAGTTTTTTGGTCATATATCATACAGCTTATATATTACTCATTTTTTGATTCTTGGCTCATTTTCTTCTTGGTTTTTCCTAATATTAAATAGATCTATTGGTTACAACATTTCATTCATTATTGTATTTTTTTTAGGGCTAACCCTTACCATCCTAGCATCATGCATTACAACAAAGTATATTGACACCCCATCAATTAGGCTGGCTAATTTTATTGGAAATAAAATAATCAACCTAAAACCTACGCGCCAATTAAAAAAACAATAATATCATCAGCCACATTCATTTTTCCAAAAATACCTTTGGTAGCTTAGATTTTTTTTAATATTATTTGATAAATATTTTTCTTTTCGCCCCAAACGATAAAAAACATATTTTAATACATCCCTGAAAATCGCCAAAGGCAACATAACTGGAGAAATTCTGAGTAAATATCGAACTTCCGAACGCATATAACGAAACCCTTCACCTTCTGGCTCACCAAACTCTTCAATAAACCAAGATTGGCTGGCATGTGCCACACCAATATCAAAATATCGTCGCGCCTCTTCTAATAAGCCAAAATTATGCGAGTGGCGTACTGTAGCCTCTGCCGAATAAACTGTTTTATAACCTGACAATAATATTCTTCCCGCTAAAAAAGTATCCTCGCAAACCACAACACTTGTTTCAAACCCCCCCACTTTTTTTAATGCCTCTATGCTATAAGCTGAAAAAGAATCTGACATGAAAGTTGATTTCAGCCCCAACCTAGGGATATCATCTTTTGAAAAAATATTTGATTTTTCTTTATAATTATACAATCTGGAATGAGAAGCTATCGGTGTTGCATTTATGTGTGGCAACTGCCGCCCACATACCGCACCAACAGAACAACCACCCTTGTGCGCAAAGCATTTAAGTAAAAACTTCATCGAATTTGGGGATTCAAGCAACGCATCCTGCGTCATAAAAACCACAATATCTGTCGGTGGCAATAAATCTACAGCCAATTGCCGTGTACCACCATGATTAAATGATTCTCGCTCTATTCTATGTACACGATAACCCGCTTTCTCAGCCAATAAATCTGTGCCATCACTAGAACCTGAGTCAACCACTAACACCAAATCAGGTTGAAGTGTCTGTTCTGCCAACGCAGAAATAAACTTTTTCCACAATGAACCAGCATTTAGTGTCGGTATAACCAGTGAAAACTTCACAATATAAAGAACACCCAAAAGCTACGAGAGAAAATATAAACCGATCGTCTTACTCAGCGCGCTTTTTTTAAATTTATTTCGCCACAATACCCAGCACCGTTGAAAAAACCCCAGTCCAGATAAACTTATATATGCATCTAATGATTCCCCAAAATTATTTTCTAATATTTTGGCATATCTATTTTTAAATATTTCAGCTTGTCCGTAAGTCTTTCTTACTCTCTGCCTTGCTTGTAACGGCTTTTTAATAACGTGTAATAATCCGATAAAAAATGATGACTGTCGCAATCCTACTGTATTATTTTGATGCAGACGATAAATCATCGTTCTCTCAGGAATAAAAATCACCCTCCCCATTGAACTGGCAACCAACATCATCCACCAGTCGTGCATAATGGCCTCTCTGGGTATGGGCATCAAACATTTTTTCATGGATGCATTCATCATCATCGTGCAACCAGACACTACATTCTGAACCATTAAATGTTTAAATAAAACGCCTACACTTGAGGAGCCGTAACCAAAATAACCATTTCGATCTAACAAAGAACCAGACTGTTTAACCAAATCTTCATCACCAACATAAGCATCACTAAACACCACAATTGGCATATCACTACCGTACTTTTTTTCCGCTTTTTTTATTTCAAATAGAGACTTGCTTACCTTATTAGGAAACCAAACATCATCTTGATCTGCAAACATAATATAAGGCGCGTGAGAATCAGAGAGCAAGTAGTTAACGTTAGAGACAACACCTATATTTTCATCATTATAAAAAATCCTAACACCAACTTTAGAAAGAAGGTTGTGCTTTTTTAATATCTCACAGCTGTTATCTAAAGAAGCATCATCCCGAATCAAAAGCTGAAAGTTTTCATACGATTGCTGATAAAGAGAGTCTAACAATTCTAGTAAATATTTCGCACCATTAAACATCGGTAACAAAATATCAACCTCTGCCCCAACATCAACATCAGGCATCAAAAAACTAAGCCCCTAAAACTTTCATCAAATACGCCCCATAACCATTTTTAAGCAGAGGCTGCGCTAAAAAAGCTAACTGCTCATCATCAATATAACCCATACGCCATGCAATCTCTTCAGGACAAGCCACTTTCAACCCCTGACGGCGCTCCAAGACCTCAACAAACTGTGAGGCTTCCAACAATGAACTGTGGGTACCCGTATCCAACCAAGCATACCCTCGCCCCATCACAGAGACATTCAACTCACCCTGCGCTAAATAACAACGATTTACATCGGTAATTTCCAGCTCACCCCGCGCAGAGGGTTTAATCTCTGCGGCAATATCCACCACTTGATTATCGTAAAAGTAGAGTCCAGTAATCGCGTAATTGGATTTTGCTTGCTCTGGTTTTTCTTCTAAGCTCAACACTTTACCCGTCTTATCAAACTCAACCACACCGTAACGCTCAGGATCACTGACCTGATAGGCAAACACCGTAGCGCCGTGCTCTTGCTGCTCGGAAGCAGGCACAAGCAGCTCAGTAAAATCATGGCCATGAAAAATATTATCACCCAGAATCAGCGCAGAGGGATCATTACCGATAAATGTTTTGCCAATCAGAAAAGCCTGAGCCAAGCCATCGGGGGAGGGTTGAACCTCATAACAGATGTTCAACCCCCAGCGCGCGCCACTGCCCAATAACCGCTCAAAACGGCCAATGTCTTCAGGAGTAGAGATGATCAAAATATCTCGGATGCCCGCCAACATTAAGGTGGAGAGCGGATAGTAGATCATCGGCTTATCGTAGACCGGCAACAGTTGTTTAGAGACCACCTGCGTAATCGGGTACAACCGTGTACCAGAGCCGCCCGCTAAGATAATCCCTTTTCTGCTCACCCTCGCTCTCCGTAATTTTCCGCCAACCAATTTTGGTATTCACCGGAGACAATTTGCTCCACCCAACTCTGATTTTCAAGGTACCAAGTCACGGTTTTTCGAATACCCGACTCAAAGGTCTCTTTAGGCTGCCACTGAATTTCCGTAGCAATTTTGGTTGGATCAATGGCGTAACGGCGATCGTGGCCAGGGCGATCACTGACAAATTTAATCAGGCTTTTATGTGGTCTGTGTGATGACTCGGGCAGCAACTCATCTAAAATATCACACACCGTATGCACAATATCCAAATTACTTTTTTCATAATTCCCCCCAATGTTGTACACCTCACCCAAGCGCCCCTTATCCAAAACGGCACGAATGGCGCTGCAATGATCCCCCACATAGAGCCAATCGCGGATATTTTCACCATCACCATAAAGGGGGATGCTTTTACCCGCCAACGCATTATGAATAATCAGTGGAATCAATTTTTCTGGGAACTGCAACGGACCGTAATTATTGGAACAGTTGGTGGTCAAGACCGGCAAACCATAGGTGTGATGATACGCACGCACCATATGATCCGAGGCCGCTTTAGAAGCCGAATAGGGGCTGTTAGGGGCGTAAGGGTGCCGTTCTGTGAACGCGGGCTCATCCATCGTTAAAGAACCATAAACTTCATCGGTGGAAACGTGCAGAAAACGAAACTCAGCCGCCTCTGCCTCACCCAACGCCTGCCAATAGACCCGCACCGATTCCAATAGGTTAAAAGTGCCCATCACATTGGTCTGCACAAAGGCCTCAGGTGCATGAATCGAACGATCCACATGGCTCTCTGCGGCAAAATTAATCACCGCACTGGGGCGATGCTCTTCGAGCAATGAGGCCAATAACGCACGATCAGCGATATCGCCTTTAATGAAAATATGCCGAGGATCTGAAGAATAAGCCGCCAAGCTGCTTAAATTACCCGCATAAGTCAATTTATCCAGATTGATAACTCGACTGTTCTCTGTCAGTGCAAGGTACTCCAAGACAAAGTTAGCGCCGATAAAACCGGCTCCTCCCGTCACTAAAAGGGTCTCTCTGTTTGTTTTTGGCATAAATGCTTACTTAAGGTCTACTTTATAGGCTAAGGGGATGGTCAAAATTGGCGACATTCTACACGATAAGCATAAAAAAACACGTGCTTATCCATACTTAAATGTTAGTTTGACGGCCATAAATGTCATCAAAACGTTCAATATCATCTTCTTCTAGATACTCTCCCACCTGAATTTCAATCAGTTGCAATGGGATCTTGCCTCGATTATCCAAGCGGTGCTTGCTGCCCACAGGAATGTAAGTCGATTGATTGCAAGTCACGATTTTCACCTCATCATCACAGGTCACGGTGGCCGTTCCTGACACCACCACCCAATGTTCCGAACGGTGCTGATGACGTTGCAGAGAGATTGAAGCCCCTTCATCAACCGTAATGCGCTTCATTTTAAACCCTGGGCGCTGCTCAAGCACGGTGTATTCGCCCCAAGGGCGACGCACGGTTAAATGCAATACCTGCTCTTGTGCATTACGTCGCTTCAGCTCATCCACTACCTCACGTACGCGCTGCGTTTCCCCCCGTTTTGAGATCAACAGAGCATCGGCAGTTTCAACCACACAGAGATCCTCCACCCCCACCGCCGCAACCAAACGATGGCTGCTGTGAATCAGACTGTTTTTACAATCCAAGGCCACCGCATTGCCCACCAATACATTGTCATCCTCATCTTTTGGCAACATCTCATGCACGGCATCCCAACTGCCCACATCAGACCACGCCAGATCACAGGGAAAGACCAACAGCGGTGAGCCTGCTGCAATCACCTTTTCCAACACACCACAATCAATGGAGATGTTGGGCATTGAGGGAAACAGCTCACTGATTGCCTGCTGATGTTCCACTCCTATATTCCAAGCAGCCTCAATTTTCTCCAGCACAGCAAACAGATCAGGCAAATGGCGCTCAATCTGCGTCAAGATTCTGGAAACTTTCCAGACAAACATACCTGAATTCCAAAAATAATCGCCCTCATCCAGATAAGATTGAGCTGTTTTGGCATCCGGTTTTTCCACAAACTTCACCACGGAGCAGCGGCCCTCCTTCGACTCTGAAGCCCGTGCTTTAATGTAACCAAAACCGCTGTCCGCTCGGCTGGGCTGAATGCCAAAGGTCACCAACGCGCCCTCTTTTGCAGCCAACACGCTTTTTTTCAACACCGCATGAAACGCAGACACATTTTGAATCAGATGATCTGCAGGTAAAACCAGCATCACAGGGTCACATTCAGACTCTTGTTGGCGTAAAAAAAGCGCCGCTAAACCGATGGCAGCGGCGGTATTTCGCCCCACCGGCTCCAGCAAGGTCTGATAGGCCGACAACAGCTGATAGGCCTCGCCAGAGGCTTGCTGATCGTTTGTTACAATCAACACGTCTTCTTTGTCAAGGTACGGCTGCAAACGCTCCACCGTCGAGGCCAATAAACTTTTATCCCCCGCCAGATTAAGAAACTGCTTGGGTAAATGTTCCCGTGAATGAGGCCAGAGACGCGAGCCACTGCCACCGGCTAAAATCACCGCTTTCACATTGGAAAAAATCGTTTTACCCTCCACGCTGCTCTAATCCTTGCCATTTTTCGCTAACACACCGCACAAACTCATCTCTAAACCGCTCAGCGGAAAACTGCAATGCCTGCTCACGGCACAACGCCGTATTGCCAGACCAATCTTGACTTTCAAATTTTTCCACTGCATCACAGAGCGCAGAGACCGTTTGCTGCTGAAAAAACAACCCCGTACGCTCATTCACCACCGTTTCACACGCGCCGCCTTTTTGCAGCGCAATCACTGGCGTACCGCAAGCCTGCGCCTCCACAGGCATAATGCCAAAATCTTCCTCAGCAGCAAAAACAAACGCCTTAGCGCGTTGCATGTGCTCTTTCAAAACCTCAAAAGACTGATAACCCAAAACACTAATGTTATCCGTGGCCTTTTTTTGAATTTTTTTCATTTCAGGCCCATCGCCAATCACAATCAGACGTTTCTCCGGCATCTGTGCAAAAGCATCCACCACCAAATCCACCCGTTTATAAGGCACCAGCCTTGAAGCGGTCAGATAAAACTCTTCCTTATCTTCAACATAAGAGAAGGCAGAGACATTCACAGGGGGGTAAATCACCTCCGACTCACGTCGATAGACTTTTTCAATGCGACGCGCAATAAACTTTGAATTGGCGATAAAGTGATCCACCCCGTAGGCGGTGCGGCAATCCCAGATTCTAATTTTATGCAACATCCACTTAACAAAAAAGCCCCTCACTCCCGTCGACAGCCCCGACTGCTTTAAATACTCATGCTGCATATCCCAAGCGTAACGAATCGGCGAGTGGACATAGCTGATGTGCAATTGATCCGGGCCGGTCAGAACCCCTTTGGCCACCGCATGACTGCTGGAGATAACCAAATCGTATTGAGACAGATCAAGCTGCTCAATGGCCAGCGGCATCAAGGGCAAATAGGCACGGTATTTTGATTTTGCCCACGGCAATTTTTGCAAAAAAGAGGTCTTAACGCACTTCCCCTGCAAGAAAGTCCGCTCATTATCCGGCAAAAAATCAATCAAGCTAAACACATCCGCATCGGGGTAACAGAGCAACATCTGCTCAAGCACTTTTTCAGCACCCGCGTACGTCACCAGCCAATCGTGAACCAAAGCCACCTTCATCATCAACGCCTATCATCATTCATCGTGCCGCCGCACGAATTTAAGGAGGGTAATATAACACAGCGGATCAAACCGCACTGATTTGATCCGACAGAGAAACACCGACAAACAAAATGAACAGCGCCACGGGCGAGAACCATTTTAAACAACGCACACTCTTTGCTGTTTTCCCCAACCGTTCTAACGCTCGAATTTGCCTGCCCACCGCCACCACCAAGCCCAGCAACCAAGCCCATAAAACCATAACGATCTGATCCATCTCTCCCCATGTCAGCAAAAGAAACGTAAAAACCAACATTGCAGAGAGACCCAACACAACCGCAAACAACTGCTGTTTAGCCTGCTCATCTCGAAACAGAACCCCTTCCAACAGAGCCGTCAATGACCAAAAAAAGAGGCAGAACGCAATAACCACTTGACGAAGTACAGAGTCACTTAAGGCCGAGTATGCCCCCAAATCAAAAACCGACTGCATTACCAGAAGATGCAAAACACCGAACCCCAGCAGCACCGCAAACAAAACAGCCAACGGTACCCACAACAGCACACGGGATAACGTTTCAAACTCCATTTGAAAAATATCTTTAAAAAACAGGGTTACGATAAATTGATGCACTACAATGGCAATGGCAGCCAAACGAAACAGCAGGGAAAATTCAGCCAATTCTGACAAAGAAGAAAAATAACCCAAAAAAAGCCGAGGAAAAAACAACATCAGCATGGACATGGATCCAGCCAACATCATAGGAAAACCGGCTTTCAATGCACCGTTTAGATCATATTGTACCCTCTGCAAACGTTGTTTGACTTTTGACTGCAACAAGATAAAAGCCAACAACACAACAGCAGAGAGCAGAGTATAAAACGCCACAACCCAATCATATCGGTTTGGCGCAATCCATAAAAAACAGAGAAATAACAGCAAACCCAAGTAAAGGCTGCTCTCCACTACCGAAGCATACGCGCCCATACCCGACGCTTTCATGTACGCCGCCAAGCCACTTTGCCCTACAAACAGGCCCAACATTGACACGACCAACAACAGTGAAAAAGAAAGTTGGGAGGCAAACAAAAAAGCCCCAACACAACTCATCAACAAAAACACAGCGAGTAATAAAATCAAATAGCGCAACGCTGAAACCACACGCGTCCAAGACGCTTGCTTGACAATCGCATACGCAATGACGGCAGGCATCCCCATAGAAAGAAAAACTGCCAACAGAGAGGCCGTTGCCAAAGCCCGCTCCAGTTCACCGTAATCGTCAATAGAGAGTAAATAAGCAGCAAAAAAAGGCGATATTAAAACCGCTACTTTTGAAATAGAAAACAATGAAGCATGTAAAAGAACACGTTGCCACATCTTAATGTGGTAACTTTTTATTTACTACAGTTTCAACCAAATCAGGAACCTGCACTTCGGAATAACGCGCTTTTACCGCCATATAATCCAAAGGAATATAACGCAAAGCTTGGCTAACATACAGCCCCGGTTGCAACAGTGACGTTGCAATTGACGAATGCGCCCCAAGGGTGATTTTATCGCCAATTTTAACCCCCGGATTAATCACAGAAGCAGAACCAATATAAACGTTATTACCAATAGTGATGCGGCCATCAAGGCGAAAACGACCCGCCCCTGTCGGCGCATGAAGATAACCGTGCGTCCACAGCTGGCTACCTCGTCCTGCCAAAATAGAATAATCCCCCATCCTTACTGAACGACAGCAATCAACAACATGGTGAGAGGTGATTTTTGATAAATACCCAAGTTTTAACATGGAGCGCCCCCAAACAAGCGGTTTTTTAGCCCTCTTAATCACATTAAATACACCAATGCCCGCCTTTTTTTTAAGCACACACGCAAACGGACCAGACAAGCGATTTACATGTTGAATATAGGCGAATTCTTCCATAACCAAAAGATCATTTTTAATAAAATTAGCATGACCAATCACCACCCCCTCCGCCAGAGAAACCGACTTCACCTCAATGTAAGAAAAACCAATGCGCACACGGCCTTTAATCCGCCAACCCAGCAGAGACAAAATATAATTCTTTAAAAAAAAGGGCGGTAAAATCAACGCAACAAGCGCTGCAAGTTTCTGTTTCACTTTATTTACCTGGCACAGCAGCGTGAATCACCGCTGCCACCTGTTTTATATTTTCAGCATCAAGACAGGTAGGCGCATGGCAAGGATCACTGATCAAACCCGCGTAACTGCTGCTGAGCAGACGACGGATCAAAGCCTGTTTCTCCTCTTGCGTAGCCGTAGGAAAACCCGCCGCCAAACGTTCCAGAGCCGCACTCAGCTCCGCAGCGTGATCCAGCCAAATCACCCCTGCACTGCCCTTCACCACACTTTCCCCCAACAGCGCCAACGGTTTGCCGCTTAACACCGCCTCAATGGCAATCGTGCCGGTCACGGTAACAATCAAATCCGCTTGAGGAAAAACCGCTTCCATCTTCACTGCCAAAGCCAACGGCACACTGTTTTTATTCTCTCGCACCCGCGCCAACAGAGCCTCATTCAATTCGTATTTTACTTTAGGGTTCGCCTTAACCAACAAACAGAAATCATCAGGCAACGCCTTTGCCAGCATCGCCACCAACTCCGCTTGATCGCGGTGTTTTTGCCCCCACACATCCAGATTGGCTTCCGGCTGCATCTGCAAAGGGTACAAAATTATTTTTTTATCCGCCATAGAATCAGCGCGTTCGGCTGCCAAGGCATTCCACTCAATTTTTAATTGGCTTAGACGGCGATCGTGCAATAATTTTCGCAACGGGTGCGGGGTGTTGTAACGCTCCCCAGCAGCGTAAGCCTGCAAAATAATATTGCGATCACGCCAAGACCCCGGCTGCGGGTAGGTTTTATCATCATCAAACGCCTGATCCACTTGATGCTTCAACATATAATCAGGTTTAATTTTGCGCTGTGAAATCGCCTCAATAAGCTCATCACAACGCGCATCAGAACAGGTCTCAGCACTGCCCTTATAAGCCAGCTTGGTATCGTATTGATACAACGAAAACCGATTTTTTGGATAACTCGAACTGCTCGGGTTAAGGTAAACAATCTCTTCTTCACGGCAAATCTGAATCGCCAACAACTCATGAAACACCGTCGCTTCACCCACGACCAAATCAGGCTGATACTCTGCAATCACCGCTGAAATTTTTTCATAATAAAAACGATAGTGGCGACTGTTACCCGCAAAACAGTTGCAACTTCTATCTGCCGTTTCGATAAATTCAAACGCCGTCCCAGAATCAAGCAACTCCTTTTTTCTCGGGTAGGCAATCACCGTATTAGGAAAGCCCCCCACCTCAAAACGGTGGTTTTGAATCAAGAAGAGGATTTCACAGCCCCGCTCTTGCAGCTCCGCCGCCAAGGCTTTCCAGAAATGGGTTTTATAGCGATTCTCAATAAACAGTATTTTCATAATGTATGATCAAACATCGGCCAACAATTCAAAACGAACGGCGGTGTTAGCTGAAACAGAGTGCAACAAACGCCGCCCCAGAATCGCATCCCAATACTTAGGAGCCAAACCAAACCCAGGTCGCACACTGCGCACACACTCTTCTGTAATCGCCTCACCAGCCTGCATATCTTTAACGAAATAGAGCGAACGACGAAACTGAACATTACCTTGCTCACTCGATTTCCGGCCGTAATTGACCTGACCCAAGGCCGACCATGCTGTTTTAGCACCTTCACAGAGAGCAGCCAACTCTTTTGGCTCCAAGGAAAAACGGTCATCCGGCCCACCTCCGCTGCGATCCAAGGTAACGTGCTTTTCAATAATACATGCACCCAAAGCAACACTGGCGATGGCGGTGGTATTGTCGATGGTGTGATCAGAAAGACCAATGGGCAGGTCAAATTTCTGCTGCATATCCACAATCGTGCGCAAATTATAATCCCCCGCCGGAGCGGGATAACCACTGACGCAATGCAGCAAAGCCAGTTCTTGACAGCCGCCATCACGAGCCGCTTGCACCGCTTCGGCCATCTCCTCGGCATTGGCCATGCCGGTGGAGATGATCATCGGTTTTCCCGTTGCAGCGACGTACTTAATTAAGGGCAGATCCACCGCCTCAAAAGAAGCAATTTTATACGCCGGTGTATTCAGGTCTTCCAACAGATCCACGGCACTGTTATCAAAAGGCGAGCTGAACATCGTAATGCCTAATTTCTGAGCATACTCAAACAGCGGTTTATGCCACTCCCACGGCATGTGCGCTTCTTCATAAAGCTCATATAAAGTACGCCCATGCCACAAGCCCCCTTTAATCTGAAACTCTTCAGAGTCACAATCCAGCGTGAGGGTATCGGGGCGATAGGTTTGCAGCTTCACTGCATCAGCACCTGACCTTTTTGCCACCTCGATAATCTGCAAGGCCTTTTCTAACTGACCGTTATGGTTCGCCGACAACTCAGCAATCACATAAGGGGGTTCGTCTCGCGCAATCCGTCGTTGCGCAATGTTTATCGCCTGTTTATTCATTTTGCCCTACCCACTTCTCGTACCACTCCTGTTGCAACAGGCCAAAACAAATCAAGGTGCAATGCTGTTCACCGTCAAAATGATGATCACGCAACTCACCTTCACGCCGAAAACCCAGCTTATGATGCAATGCAATTGAACGACTGTTATCGGCCAAAGCCTGTCCTGCAACCTTGTGCAGAGCCAACTCCTCAAACGCATAACGCAAGGTCGCCAAACCCAGTAACGTCCCCGCGCCTTTTTTCGCTCCAGCAGCCAAATAAAAGCCCCACTCCGCCACCGTGGCATTAATGCAGCTCAAATGGGCAAAGCCCAAAGAGCCCTCCTGCTCAAAAATAAACAGGCGCTTACGTGGATCTCGGCTGGCTCGTTCAAACCAAGCACAGTGCTCATCCCAACGGATCTCATGTTGAGTCAACATACAGCTGCGCACCTCAGGGCGATTGCGCCACTCAAGCACCGATGACAGATCCTCACGCCGCATGATCCGCAAAGGTGAACCCATGTTATGCCACCGCCGATAAACAAGACACCACCCGCCGCGCACCCAAGCCATCACACAGCTTTCGTGCGTTAACGCTCAAATCCGCCAACAGGTCTGTCACAGCCATTCGCTGCATTGCTTCTCGTAGATCATCAGGCAGAGACTCACGGCACAACATCAACACCGAACCCGCCTGTTGCTGCGCCTGAGCACTCACTTTTTGGTTCTCCGCCAACACCAGCAGCAACGTCGGCAGACCCAAACAACAGCGCTCCCAAGAGGTGCTCCCTGCCGCACCGATGGCCAGATCACTCTGCGCCATCGCCTCAGCCATCGTACTGATATTGACCCGCACCTGCGTCAACCACGGCATCTGGGCTGCCGCTGCCTGCACCGCAGACAAATGCGGAGCCTGCGCGCCCATCACCACTGTAATCTGGCACTCTTCGACTAAGGAGACTGTTTTTAAAGCCGCCAACACCTGCCCCGTCACGTTGTCCTGATCCACACCCCCCAAGCTGATCAAAATGTGCCGCAATTCGGGCGCTTCCCGCCGCTGCAAACTCACCTCACGCCACTGAGTAAATTCAGGCCGTAACAAAGCGTACTCTGACCCCGTCACTGTTTTGCAGTCTGACGGTACCAAATTAGCGTACTCCACTGCCAAACGCCCCAGAGTCTGGTCCAACAACAGATCACAATCGTGCTGCCGATCCGCCAAATCATCAATCACCATAATCTGCTTACAGCACTGGCGCAGCTCAGACTCCCAGCGCGCATCCAAGGCATAATGGTCTATCACCAGCCACTCAAGCTGAAGGCTCTGAATCTGTTGCCGAGTCTGCTGTGCATCCACCTGCCAATCACAGCCCAACCACGGCGCGTGTGCAGGTAAATCATCGGCTCGACTCAACTCAACGTCCTGATTGCGTGGCAACAAAAAAACCTCAAAACCGCGCTGCCGAACAAACTCAGCCATATGACCAAGATGCTCCCGACAAACAAAACAGCACTCGACACCCATCTCTCGCAGTGCTGTGGCCAAGGTCAAACAGCGCATCAAATGACCGCTGCCCATCTCCCGTGAGGCATCCACTCGAAAGGCGATCTTCATTGGCTGGCCAACATCGCTTTAAACAGCCACTCCGCCCGCTGCCAATCCGCTTCCCTGTCGATGTCCTGTACACGGTGAGCGGGCAAAATCAGCGGTAAGGCCGATTCAAACACCGGCTTTTCACTCAGCCACGCTGCGCTTTTACCCCAATAAAACTGCCCCGCATCGTGGTACGCCTGCTCCAGATCCTGTGAACGTGTTTGAAACTGCTCGGGCTGAAACATCGCCACCGAGCCATCAGCCTGCAAACGCAAAGCGCGCTGAATGGGAAACGCATAGTCGGTAACGCTAAAAACATACTCTGCCTGCGATTCACGCAAACGCCGCAAACCGTCACGCAGATCCTGCGCTTGCACAAACGGCGCGGTGGCATAAAGGCAGCAGACCTCCTGCGCCTCACGGTTGTGTTCTGCCAACCAAGCCACCGCGTGTGCCATCACCGCTCCAGTGGTGGCGTAATCGTCCGCCAACTCAGAGGGGCGCACAAAAGGCACCTCTGCGCCGTGCGCACGAGCAAGCTCAGCAATCTCCTCATCTTCCGTGGAGAGCAACACCGCCGCAAAACAGCCGCTCTCTAGCGCCGCTTCAATAGACCACACCAGCATCGGTTTGCCACAAAACTCGCGCAGATTTTTCCGAGCAATGCGTTTGCTGCCGCCCCGAGCGGGAATCACACAGACCGTCATGCCAATGCCTTTTGCAGCGCCATCACCACCTCATCCTGCTGTGCCGCACTTAAGGTGGGAAACATCGGCAAAGAAATCGCCCCTTGGTAATACGCCTCGGCTTGCGGGAAATCGCCCCAAGCGAAGCCCCTTTTTTGATAATAAGGCTGCGTGTGCACGGGGATGTAATGCACATTCACCCCAATACCGGCCTGTCGTAAGTCATCAAACACCCGCCGTCGCTCGGCACGATCATGCAGTTGAATCGGATAGAGGTGCAGCGCCGAGTGGCTATCAGGGTGCTGCCACGGCACGGTCAAAGGCAGGTCAGCGAGCAGCGCATCGTAACGCTGCTTAATCTCATGGCGGCGCTCAATGTAAGTCGATAAACGCTGCAATTGACTGACACCCAAGGCCGCGTGCAGATCGCTCATGCGGTAATTAAAGCCCAACTCGATCTGCTCATAATACCAACCGCCCTCATCCTCAGCGGAGATCAAACTCGGATCACGAGTCACGCCGTGGCTGCGCAAACGCGCCAGAGTATCGGCCAGTTGTTTACTCTTGCAAGTCGCCACACCGCCCTCAGCGGTGGTGATGATTTTCACCGGATGAAAGCTAAACACAGTGATGTCTGCGTATTGACACGCGCCAATGGGCTGATCCAAATAACGCCCACCAATGGCATGAGACGCATCTTCAATCAAGGCAAACCCGTACTGATCTGCCAGCGCCTTGATCTCAGACATCTGACAGGATTGACCGGCAAAATGCACCGGAATCACCACCTTGGGTAATTTCCCCGCACCTTCCGCCCAGCGCAGTTTTTCCGCCAACGCATCAACGCTCATATTGTACGAACGAGGATCAATATCAACAAAATCCACCTGAGCGCCACAGTACAAAGCACAATTGGCCGAGGCGACAAAGGTGTTTGGCACCGTCCAGAGCCAATCCCCCGCACCCAAACCCAGCGCCAAACAGGCCACATGCAGCGCCGAGGTGGCGCTGTTAAAGGCCACCGCCTGCGCGGCTCCCACCTCCTTGGCCAAGGCCTGCTCAAACTGCACCACCGCCGGCCCTTGAGTGATGAAGTCCGACTGCAACACCGCAACCACCGCCTCAATGTCTTCTGCCAAAATCTCTTGCCGACCGTAAGGGATCATAATTGAGTGACTCGGTTAAAACTCAGAGAGCGCCGCTTGATTAAACGCTAAAATCTCCGGCACCGATAAAAAGTGCGGGTTGGTACCCGAGTTGTATTCAAACCCCGGTGCCACCAAACGCCCCTTTTCCGCCAAATTATTTTCGGTGTAATCCAGCTCCTGATGATAAAACTTAATCGACGGTTTGATCACATAATGATCATCAAACTCCAGCGTCAAATGGGCATCATCACAGGGACACATAATCTCATGCAGTTTTTCACCAGGACGAATACCGACAATTTTTTGTGCTAATTTCGGTGCCATCGCCGTGGCCAAATCAACGATGCGCGCCGAGGGGATTTTAGGGACAAAAATCTCTCCACCGTGCATACGCTGAAAATTTTTCAAGACAAAATCAACCCCCTGTTGCAAGGTGATCCAAAAACGGGTCATGGCGGCATCGGTGATGGGCAGATGTTCGCTGCCCTGAGCGATCAATTTATCAAAAAACGGCACCACCGAACCCCGCGAACCCACCACATTGCCGTAGCGCACCACTGAAAAACGGGTGCGCCGACCGCCGACCATGTTGTTGGCCGCCACAAACAATTTATCCGAAGCCAATTTAGTCGCACCATAGAGGTTAATCGGGTTGGCGGCTTTGTCGGTGGAGAGCGCAATCACCTTTTCCACGTTGTTGGCCAACGCCGCTTGAATGACATTTTCAGCGCCGTGAATGTTGGTTTTAATGCACTCCATCGGGTTGTATTCTGCCGCCGGAACCTGTTTCAGAGCGGCGGCATGAATGACATAATCCACCCCCTGCATCGCTTCGGTAAGGCGTTCCCGGTCACGCACATCACCGATAAAATAACGCATCTCTGGTTGATCAAAAATCTGCTGCATCTCAAACTGTTTTAACTCATCCCGTGAGTAGACAATGACTTTTTTCGGCTGAAACTGTTTCAATAACGTATCTGTATACTGCTTACCGAAAGAGCCGGTACCGCCGGTAATTAAAATGGATTTATCACGAAACATGCTATCTACTCACATCACAACGTAAAAAGAGTCTGCTTTAACACCAGAAAACCCACAATAGAGTGGGTTTTTTTT
>JAUZRS010000212.1 GCA_030950195.1 Gammaproteobacteria bacterium
GTCGGCGATACCACGGTGATCTGGACAGCCACCGATGCCAATGGCTTGAGCAGTACGGCAACACAGCTGGTGACGGTGGAAGACACCACCTTGCCCACCATCACCGCTCCGGTTGATGTCACAGCAGAAGCCGCCGGTAGCAGTACCACGGTTGTTTTAGGTTCACCTATCACGTCCGATGTCTTCGCCGTGACGATGGCTAACGATGCCCCCGCGACCTTTCCGCTGGGTTCTACCACGGTGACGTGGACGGCCACCGATGCCAACGGCAACAGCAGCAGCGCCACTCAGGTTGTGACGGTGAATGACAGCCAAGCGCCCAGCTTAGTCGCACCGACCAATATGATCGTTGAAGCCACGGGAGTGGCCACCGCCGTTGTGTTGAGCCAGCCGAGCAGCAGTGATCTGTTCGCAGTGACGGTCAGCAGTGATGCACCGGCCACCTTCCCAGTAGGTGATACCACGGTGACGTGGACGGCAATCGATGCCAATAACAACAGCAGTACGGTGGCTCAAACGGTTACGGTGAAAGACAGTCTTGCGCCCACCCTGACCTTGACCGGTGGGGATAGCTTAATCCCTGTTGGCGGCACGTTTAACGCACCGTCGGCTACGGCAACGGATCTGGTATCAGGCAGTGTGGCGGTCAGCGATGATCGTGCCACGGCTCTGAACACCGCCGTTGGCGGATCTTATGACATCACCTTCAGCGCAACCGATGCCGCTGGCAATACAGCGACAAAAGTACACACTGTGGTGGTGAACGCTCTGCCGGTGATCAACGGGGTGCCAACCGCTTCAGTGGTGGCAGGGCAGAGTTACAGTTACGCCCTTGATGCTACGGATGCCAATGGGGATGCCTTGACCTACAGTGTGCTGAATGCGCCAGCATGGTTAACGCTCAGCGCCAGCGGTGTTCTGAATGGTTCTCCAACGGCGGCAGATGTGGGTAGCCATGAAAACATCACCATTACGGTTAGTGATGGCAACGGTTCGGTCAGTGTTGGGCCGTTCACTGTTGAGGTGACGGCTGTTCCAGCTGCGAGCACAGGTGGTGGCGGTGGTGGTGGTTCATTGCCACTGGCTCTGCTGGCTGCTCTGTCACTGTTGGGGTTGCGCCGACGCACCAACAAATAAATTAGAGTTTCTCTCCTTTAACCCCTGCTTCGTCAGGGGTTTTTTTATGCCCTGATTTCCATTGGTCTCTGTTTTTCTGACGCTGATTTTAAAGGGTTTGTTTTTATTCTTAGGCTGTGGGTTGGGGCTGATGTGCGGTGGAGTTTCAGCGGTTTAAAAATGACAGAATAGTCTTAACGATTTTAAGAAATAGATTTTTGGAAAAATATCAGAGTCGGCTGTTAAAACTAACTTACGGCATTGGATCAGCCCTCTGTTTTTACAAAATCGATAATATAAAAAACAGTTTGATGTGTAGAAAATGCTGGCCTAAATTCAGATGAACACATGGAGAACGTGATGATAGCGAAATTAAAAAAAGGCCTTCACTTAAGGCATGGTTTATTGGTGACAGGAGCGGTGGCTTTGCTGGCCATTGCTCCGGTACACGCGACGTTAACGGACGTTGCTTTATCTTCTGTGCCTGCGGCTTCTTTGTTGCCAGGTCTTGCTCAGCAAGCAGGTGATTTGACCGGCCTGAGTGTTGCCACGGATGGCAATACGATGGTGGTGGGTGTGCCGCAAGTAGCAGGTAAAAATTTGGCGACGGCCGGCGTTAATCTTTCATTGCCCTTACCTTTAGCACCAGTGGTGGCTTCTGGTAAGGCGTACGTTTATGAACGTCTTAATGGTGTCTGGATACAGGTAGCGACTTTGGCGGCCGGCAATGGAGCAGATAAAGACGGTTTTGGGGTCAGTGTGGCGGTTGATGGCAATAGCATCGTCATTGGCGCAGATGCGGTGGCCACCAAACGTGGTGCGGTTTATGTGTTTGAAAAACCGCTTACGGGGTGGTCAAACTTAGCGGTGACCAATGAGGTAGCACAATTGGCACCGTTGGCACCGTTGCCTGCTACTTCGCTGTTTGGTCATGCTGTGGCGATTCAAGGCGGTACAGTGGTGGTAGGTAAGTGGGGGTCTCCAGGGAATTTTTCTACAGCGGCAACCTCTGCGGCGTATATTTTTGAGAAACCCGTTGCGGGTTGGGCAAGTGTGGTTCCACATAATGAAGTGGCTGTTTTGCAGCCTCTGGTGGTGACAAAAAATATTGTCCCGCCATTGCCAGCAGCACCAGTGGCGGTGCCGATGCTGACACCACCGCCTTATTTTGGCATGAGTGTCGCCATTGATGGCAATATGATTGCAGTTAATGGTGATTTGGCAGATAAAAATAATTCAGCGGCGTATGTGTTTGATAAACCAGCAACAGCGGGTGGTTGGGCTGATTTAGTCCCTAACGCCAACCCCAGTGCGGCGTTGACCTTCTCTGCGGCTGCTTTGGCAATCGACAACGGCAGCAGTGGTGCGCAGCGTTTGGGTTTCGATATTGAAATCAGTGGTAATACCATTGTGGCCAGTGCTTTGCACTTTGATGCACCGCTTGCTGCTGATGCGGGTGCGGTGTTTGTTTATGAAAAACCGGCAGCGGGTTGGCCAGCGCCTTTAGCTCCCGCGCTTTTTCCGATGCTGGTTGAGAATAAAATGTTAACCGCACCGGCACCGGTTACAGGCGGTGATTTTGGTCGCAGTGTGGCAGTGACACCGGAGCGTATCTTGGTGGGCAGTTTTAGTAATTCTTTAGGTGTTGATCCCAGCATTGGTTTTGCGGTGACCGGAGCATTAGCAGCAGCGGCCATTGGTACGGCCTATATTTTTGATAAACCGATTGGGGTCAATGCCAGCTGGGCAACTTACAACAGCCTCACAAATCCGGCTCAAACCTGGCAATCACCTGCGGGTGTTTTGGATGATATGTTTGGCTACAGCGTGGCGGCAGCCAAGACCACCTACATTGCCGGTGCTTGGGGTTTGGATACGGATCTTGCGCCAGCGGATCTGGTGCTTGATATGGATGTCGGTTCTGCGGCGGTCAAAGAGACCACAGTTGATTTGGTCATCACCAATACTCTACCCGCTGGTACGGTGCCGATAAATGCCAGTCTGCTAACTTACACCATTACGGTTGCCAATAACGATCTTGTGGATACGGCCACCAATGTGGTGGTAACGGATTCAATTCCTTTAGGGCTAACGTACGTTTCTGCGACTCCGACTCAGGGAAGTTGCGTGGATTTGAATGCTGCTGCTCCTGTAACGATTCCGCCGACCTTGCCATTGATTCAATGCAGTTTGGGTAGCTTATTGCCCAACACTTCCGCTTCCATTGATTTGATTGTAAATGTTGTTGATCAAACGAACGTTGCCCACACCGCCAGTGTGACGGCATCTGAATCGGTGGTGAATTCAGCCACCACCAATAATGCCGCCAATGTTGCTCCAACTGCCGATGCCGGTCTTGCGCAGACCGTTGATGAGGGTGTGGTAGTCACTTTGAGTGGTGTAGGTACAGATACGGCGCCAGGTACGGTTGCTTCCTATGCTTGGACGCAGCTTACGGGTGATGCCGTTACCTTGACGGGAGCGAATACCGCCAGTGCCAGTTTTACTGCGCCGATATTGAGTGCGGTAAGTGTCTTGCCACTGCAATTTCAATTGACGGTGACCGATGACGGCGGGGCTTCTGCAACGGCGACGGTAGATATTTCTGTTACCGATATCAGTGCGCCGTTGATCACCGCTCCATTGGGTATTAGCGTTGAAGCAACAGGTACAAACACAACGGTGACCGCTGCCGTGCTTGGCAGTGCCACAGCGACGGATGCGTCGGCGGTGACCGTCAGCAGTGATGCACCGGCAACCTTCCCTATTGGCAATACCACCGTGAACTGGACGGCTACGGATGCCAATGGGCTGAACAGCAGTGCCACTCAAGTGGTGACCGTAGCGGACAGCACGGCTCCAACCATCACTGCTCCAGCAGCGGTGACGGTTGAGGCGGTTGGTGTTACGACAGCGGTGACGCTGGGGACACCCGTAACCTCAGATTTGTTTGCCGTAACGGTCAGCAGCGATGCTCCCGCCACCTTCCCGTTGGGTTCCAGCACGGTGACGTGGACGGCCACCGATGCCAATGGCAACAGCAACACGGCAACACAACTTGTGACGGTGCAAGACACCACTTTGCCTACCATCATCGCACCGGCCAATATGATCGTTGAAGCCACAGGAGTGGCCACCGCCGTTGTGTTGAGCCAGCCGAGCAGCAGTGATTTGTTCGCAGTGACGGTCAGCAGTGATGCACCGGCCACCTTCCCAGTAGGTGATACTACGGTGACGTGGACGGCAACCGATGCCAACGGCTTGAGCAGTACGGTGTCTCAAACCGTCACAGTGCAAGATACGACAGCGCCCACGTTGACCTTAACGGGTGGGGATAGCTTAACCCCTGTTGGCGGCACGTTTAGCGCACCATCAGCAACAGCAACGGATCTGGTTTCTGGCAGTGTTGTCGTCAGCGATGATCGCGTCACGGCTCTGAACACCGCCGTTGGCGGATCTTATGACATCACCTTCAGCGCAACCGATGCCGCTGGCAACACCGCAACAAAAGTACACACGGTGGTGGTGAACGCTCTGCCGGTGATCAACGGGGTGCCAACCGCTTCAGTGGTGGCAGGACAGAGTTACAGTTACGCCCTTGATGCTACGGATGCCAATGGGGATGCTTTGACCTACAGCTTGCTGAATGCACCCGCGTGGTTAATGTTGAACGCCAACGGTGTGTTGAGTGGTGCGCCAACTGCGGCAGACCTTGGTTTGCATGAAAACATTACTATTACGGTCAGCGATGGTAACGGTTCGGTTACGGTTGGGCCGTTCACTGTTGAAGTGATCGCTGTAGCGGCGGCGAGTTCGGGTGGCGGCGGAGGTGGTGGTTCCTTGCCACTGAGCTTCTTGGCCGGATTGCTGCTTTTGGGACTGCGCCGACGCACCCATAAATAATTAGAGTTTCTCTCCTTTAGCCCTCACTTAGATGAGGGCTTTTTTTATGCCGGTAAAAAAGTTCCAGAGCGGAATTTAAGTGCTATGGTGACGTTAAGCCCATGTGATAAATACTGATTGAGGAGCTGTTATGTCGATTCGCCCTTTTGCTGGAATAGAACCCACAATTGCAGCCAGCGCTTATATTGATGAGGATGCGGTGGTGATTGGTGATGTCCACATCGGTGAACAGAGTTCGGTCTGGCCGAGTACAGTGATTCGCGGTGATGTGGAAAAAATTCGCATCGGCGCGCACAGCAACATTCAAGACGGCTCGGTGCTGCACGTCAGTCACGACAGCGAATACGCACCAGGTGGCAAGCCCTTGCTGATTGGTGACGGTGTGACCGTGGGCCATAAGGTGATTTTGCACGGCTGTACAGTGCAGGATTATGTCTTGGTCGGCATGGGCGCCATTGTATTGGACGGTGCCGTTTTAGAGTCTGAAGTGATGTTGGGGGCGGGCAGTTTGGTCTCTCCCGGCAAGGTGTTGGAGGGTGGTTATTTGTGGTTGGGTTCACCGGCTAAACGGGTACGCCTTTTGAGTGATAAAGAACGTAGCTTTTTGCGTTACTCGGCAGAACATTATCAACGTCTTAAAGATCGTTATTGATCTGGGGCACGATGCTTGAGGTGAATGTATTGGGTTGTTGAAGGAGCATGTTATGTTTGATGATCATGAAGGCGGTTATGAGGCGCGAGCTTCGGAATTGGAAGGGATTAAGGTTGGCAGCCTTTTTTATCTGATGGGTGCCTCGGGGGTGGGTAAGGATACGCTGATGGCCGCAGCTCGACAGCGTTTGCAATTTGATGATTCGGTGTTGTTTGCCCATCGTTACATCACCCGTCCGGCTGCTCCAGAGGCGGAAAATCACATTGTATTGAGCGAGCAGGAGTGGCGCACTCGGCAGCGTTTGGGGCTGTTTTCGCTCTCTTGGCAAAGTCACGGTTTCCGTTATGGCATCGGTATTGAGATTGACCACTGGTTGCAGTTGGGGCTGAATGTGGTGATTAACGGCTCGCGTGAATATTTGGCCGAGGCGAGCAGGCAGTATGATCTGCGCCCCATTTTGGTATTCGCTTCTGCATCAACCTTGCGCCAGCGTCTGTTAAATCGAGGCCGAGAGGGGGGAGAGTCTATCGAATTGCGATTGCAACGGGCGCAGCAGTACGATCAGCTCATTCACCCTAAGTTGATGACGTTGCATAACGATGCGGAGTTGGAAACAGCGGTCGAACAGCTGCTTTTGCTGTTGACCGATTCGGTTTGAAGTTGAAAAAAGAGGGTTTAGAGTTGGGTGCGTAAGGCTGCAATGCGCTCTTCTAAAGGCGGATGGCTGGAGAAGAAGCGCGAAAAACCGCCGCCGCTGGCGATGCCAAAGGCCGCCAATTGACCATCCAGTTGAGAGGGTTGATTGTTTTTGAGCCGTTCCAGAGCGGCGATCATCTTTTGTGGGCTGCTTAGATAAGCGGCACCTGCATCAGCGCTGTATTCTCGTTTGCGTGAAAACCAAGCGACGATGGTGCTGGCGAAAAAGCCCAGTATCAGTTCCAGAACAAACACCACCGCGATATAACCAAAAAAGCCCAAGCCTTCACCCTCTTCATCGTCACTGGATAGTACTGAGTCGATGGCGCTGGCGATCAGGCGTGCCACAAAAATAACGAAGGTGTTGATAATGCCTTGGATCAGCGCCAATGTGATCATGTCGCCGTTGGCAATGTGACTGACTTCGTGTGCCAGTACGGCTTCCGCTTCGTCTTGACTCATGTTGTTTAATAGGCCAGTGCTGACAGCCACCAATGAATCGTTTTTTTTCATGCCTGTGGCAAAGGCGTTTATTTCGGGTGAGTCGTAGATGGCAACCTCAGGCACCCCAATATGAGCTTGTTCCGCTTGGCGTTTGACGGTTTCCAGTAACCAGCGTTCGGTGTTGCTGCTGGGTTGTTCAATCACTTGCGCGCCAGTGGAGCGTTTGGCCATCCATTTGGATATGGCCAGAGAGATAAAGGAGCCGCCCATGCCAAAGGCAAAGGCGATAAACAACATGCCGCCGATGCTGTTGGACTTGATCCCGAACAGGCTCATCATGATGCCGAGCAGCAGTACGATGGCCAGGTTGGTGGCTAAAAAGAGTACGATGCGTTTCATAAGGATTCTGTTTTCCTAGGCTGAATAAATACGACTCCATGAGATGGGGGCGGTGAGCCAAAGTTCAAGCTAGAAGCTCGTTTAGAGGGCAGGTTTTGTCTCGTTATCGCACTGGGTCGGGCAATTAATGCTATAAACGCCGCCGAATTTTTGCTAAATTCGCAACGGTAATTCGATGTCTTTGGGGTATTAATTCATGGTCAAGTTAATGTGGCCGCTTGTGTTGATTGGCGCGGCTCTGTTGTCGGCTCCTGCCGTGGCAGAGTTTGAGTTGCAACAATTGGTGCAGTTTCACACTGAACGCCAAACCATGGACGGTTACGTTTACGCGACAAAACACCTGAAAGAGATGGAAGGTGATCCAGAATTTGATTATTATTATGCTATGCTGTCAATTGATTCTGGCAACAGTGGTCAGGGTGTGTTCGCGTTGGAGCGGGTTTTGGCCTTGCAGCCGAATAATCGTGCGGCTCGATTGGAATTGGCGCGTGGTTATTTTGTGCTTGAAGAGTACGACCGTGCTCGGCACGAGTTTAAGCAGGTGCTGAAAAGCCGTCCCCCTTCCCAGGTGAAGGCAAAAATTCAACGTTATATGGATGTTATTCGTCTTAAGTCAGGGCGTTATCGCACAACTTCTCAAGGTTTTGTTGAACTGGGGGCGGGTTATGATTCAAATCTTAATGCGGCACCCAGTGATGAACGGGTTACTTTAGGGGCATTGGATGTGCGCTTAAATGCCAACAGTGTGAAGCGAGACGATGGCTACGCTGTGGTGTCGGCGCTGTATCGTTTCAATCGGCCTCTTACTCAAGGGCGTTCCTTTTTTGCTACCGGTGCGCTCGACTACCGTGGTTACGCTAAAGAACAGGCGTTTAACAACGGTAATTTGAAGCTGAATGGTGGCATGATTTTTCTGCAAGGCCAGAATCGTTACCAGTGGGATGGGGAGTTGAGTCAGTATCTGTTGGATGGCGAGGCGTTTCGTAATACAGCAGCGCTAAATGGGCAGTGGCGTCGTCGTTTGGATCAGCGTCGTCAACTTTCCTCTTTTGCTCAATTGAGTAAATTGGATTACCCCGTGGATTCGGTGCGTAACTCAAGCAATGTGCTTTGGGGGTTGGGGTTAACGGAGAATTTCGTATCTGCTTTGTCACCGGTGTTGTTTGTGAACGGCTATTTGGGCTTGGAGAAGCCCGATGAGTCTACCTTGGAAGCGAAAGCAACCGCAGAGAGGGATTATTTTGGTTTAAAGGCAGGGGCGCAGTTTACCTTGACCCCAAAATCGACCCTCTCCAGTAGTCTCTCCTATCAGCGCAGCCAGTTTGGTGCGCACCTTGATTTGACCGATGATAAAAAAAATCGCGAAGACGATTACATCAATGTGAGTGCCGATTGGGCGTGGTTGTTTGCTAAGGAATGGAGTCTTCGGGGTCGAGCGAGCTATTGGGTGAATGACTCCAATTCGGCTTTAGGCCGATACGATCGTCTTTATGGCGATCTTCGTCTGCGTTATGA
>JAUZRS010000213.1 GCA_030950195.1 Gammaproteobacteria bacterium
GTAAAGACGGTTCACTCTATTGGGAGAGTGTGATGGTTTCCTCATTGAAAGATGATAAAGGCAAGGTCAGTCACTATATTGCTTTGAAAGAGGACATCAGTCTGCGCAAACAGGCTGAAGAGCAAGTGTTGTATCAAGCTCAATACGATGCTCTGACCGGTCTGCCCAATCGCAGTTTGATGTTGGATCGTTTGCAGCAGTCGATTGTGACGGCCAAACGGGAGCATTGGTTGATGGCTTTTCTGTTTTTGGATCTGGACAGTTTTAAATCCGTTAATGACACATTGGGACATAAAGCCGGAGACAAACTATTGCAAGCGGTCTCAAAACGTCTGCAGGTGTGTGTGCGAGCGATGGATATGGTAGCGCGTTTTGGTGGTGATGAGTTTGTGGTGTTATTGCAAGACATTCATGATGCAGAAAATGCGGCAGTGATTTCGGAAAAAATCATTCATTCTCTGGCCGAACCTTTTCGAGTTAAAAATCGAGACATTTACATCGGTTGTAGTATCGGCATCAGTCTGTTTCCTGAGGACAGCTTGGGGGCGGATCAGTTGCTGCAATACGCCGATATGGCGATGTATCGTGCCAAAGAAGCGGGGCGAAATAATTTCCAATTTTTCACCACTGGTATGCAAGAAAAAGTTAATCGTAATATGGAGTTGGAACATGATTTACGACTGGCGTTAAAGGATGATCAACTGCAACTGTATTACCAGCCGATTATGACTGCTGCCGGTGATGAGATGAAGAGCGCCGAGGCTTTGGTGCGCTGGTTGCACCCAGAGTACGGTTTGATGTTGCCCAATGAATTTATTCCCTTGGCAGAAGAAGGTGGTCTGATTACAACCTTGGGGGTGTGGGTTTTACAGCGGGCATGTCAGCAATTGGGTGCTTGGAAGCGTGAGGGTAAAGTGGTTACCTTGTCGGTGAATGTTTCCAGTCGCCAAAGTCCTGAGACGATCAGTCACACTGTTATTCAGGCGTTGCTTCTGAAAAATGGAGTAGCAGCGGAAAATTTGGTGTTGGAAATTACCGAAAGCCTGTTTTTGAGCGACAGTGATGAGGTGATTCAATGGTTGACAGAGATCAAGGCATTAGGGGTCAAGCTCTCCATTGATGACTTTGGTACCGGTTACTCTTCTTTGAGTTATTTAAAGCGGTTTCCTCTGGATATTTTGAAAGTGGATCGTGCGTTTATTAAAAATTTGCCTGATGACAGTGAAGATCAAACCTTGGTTAGAGCCATTTTGGCGATGGCAAAAAGTTTGGGCTTGAAGGTGGTTGCTGAAGGAGTGGAAACCTCAGGCCAGCAGCAGATGTTACAACAGTTGCAGTGTGAGTATGTGCAGGGTTACTTATTTTCAAAACCCCTGCCTGCGGATCAGTTTGAGCGTTTGTTGTGAGTATGAGACCCGCCGTAGCTGTAGCAGTGATCATCAAAAAAGCCGGTCGAGTGCTGTTGGGTGGGCGCATCAATAAAACAGAGGAAGATTACTGGCAGTTCCCTGGTGGTCATCTGGAGTTCGGCGAGAGCGTTGAGGTCTGTGCGCGCCGTGAAGTGTTGGAGGAGAGCGGTTTGCAGATTGAGAACCTACGTATCGGCCCGTATTGCAACGATGTTTTTCTGTCTGCGAATAAGCAGTACATCACCCTGTTTGTGATTGCTGATTGGAAATCGGGTCAGCCAGAAGCTCTGGAAAGGGGCAAATGTCGTCGCTGGGATTGGTTTATGTGGTCGGATCTGCCCCAGCCGCTGTTTCAACCCACCGTGACTTTATTGCAACAGGGTTTCGACTTGGATGATTTTAGTTAAGTGTTGGGTATAAAAGGGAACTCTCTGCATGGACAGCTTCGTGGGTAATGCAGTAGAATTGCGCCCAAAATAGATGGGTGCTGCGATGTATCTAATCCTAAAAACCCTAAAAACGGGAACGTCCATCGGACTTTCCCGTTTTGTTTGCGCGCGAGAGGGACAATCCGTTGAGTAAACCCGCTTTATTGGTGCTTGAAGATGGCTCTTTGTTCCGAGGTACCTCCATTGGTGCTTTGGGAGAGACCGTCGGTGAGGTGGTTTTTAATACCGCCATGACCGGTTATCAGGAAATTCTGACCGATCCTTCCTACAGTCGTCAGATTGTTACGTTAACGTACCCCCACATTGGTAATGTCGGTACCAATGCCGATGACGAAGAGGCCGAGGGTGTTTACGCTGCCGGTCTGGTGATCCGTGACTTGCCGCTGCTGGCGAGCAATTGGCGCAGCAGCGAATCCTTGGGCGATTATCTGCAACGTCATAAGATTGTTGCGATTGCTGACATTGATACCCGTCGTTTAACGCGCATTTTGCGCCAAAAAGGCGCACTCAGTGGCTGCATTATTGCGGCTGATGCCATTGATGAAGAGGCTGCACTGCACGCGGCCAAAGCCTTCCCTGGTTTGAAAGGCATGGATTTGGCCAAAGAGGTCACAACCGATGCCTCTTATGCGTGGCGTGAAGCAAGCTGGGCGTTGGGGCAACCGCAACGCGAGCTGAGTGACGAAAAAGCTCAGTTTCATGTGGTGGCTTACGATTACGGCGTGAAACGCAATATTTTACGCATGTTGGTGGATCGCGGTTGTCGTCTGACCGTGGTTCCGGCGCAGACTCCGGCAGCGGACGTATTGGCGATGGAGCCCGATGGGGTGTTTCTCTCCAATGGACCGGGTGATCCCGAGCCGTGCGATTACGCCATTGAGGCGATTCGTGCGGTTCTGGAGACCGAGGTGCCGGTGTTTGGTATTTGTTTGGGGCATCAACTGTTGGCGCTGGCCTGCGGTGCGAAAACCATGAAAATGAAATTTGGTCATCACGGTGCAAACCATCCGGTGCAAGATCTGGAAAGCAGTGTGGTGATGATCAGCAGTCAGAACCACGGTTTTGCGGTAGACGAAAGCTCCTTGCCAGACAATCTGAGCGCCACCCACCGATCTCTGTTTGATGACTCCTTGCAAGGGGTGCATCGCAACGACAAACCGGCGTTCGGTTTTCAGGGACACCCTGAAGCCAGCCCAGGACCTCACGATGTGGCTCCCTTGTTTGATCACTTCATTGACTTAATGCAAGCGGCGCGTGCCTGATATTGCCGATACGGACTGTTTAGAGACTTATGCCAAAACGTACAGATATAAAGAGCGTCTTAATTATCGGCGCTGGCCCGATTGTCATCGGCCAAGCGTGTGAGTTTGATTACTCCGGTGCGCAAGCGTGTAAAGCGCTGCGTGAAGAGGGCTATCGAGTTATCTTGGTTAACTCCAATCCCGCCACCATCATGACCGATCCAGATATGGCCGATGCCATTTACATCGAACCCATTGATTGGCAGGTAGTGGAACGCATCATTGAAAAAGAGCGCCCCGATGTGCTGCTGCCCACCATGGGCGGTCAGACGGCGCTCAACTGCGCCTTGGATCTGGATCGAGAAGGGGTGCTGGAAAAATACAGCGTCGAGATGATCGGGGCTTCTCGTGAAGCCATTGACATGGCGGAAGACCGAGATAAATTCCGCAAAGCGATGGCGGAGATTGGTCTGGTGACGCCGCGTGCGTTTATCGCTCACAGCATGGAAGAGGCGTGGCAAGGTCAGGCTCAGATCGGTTTCCCCTGCATCATTCGGCCCTCCTTTACGATGGGCGGCAGCGGGGGCGGCATCGCTTACAACCGTGACGAATTTGAAGAGATTATTACCCGTGGGCTAGACCTTTCGCCCACCACCGAAGTGCTGATGGAAGAGTCGGCATTGGGTTGGAAAGAGTATGAGATGGAGGTGGTTCGGGATCGAAATGACAACTGCATTATCATCTGCTCGATTGAAAACCTCGATCCAATGGGAGTGCATACCGGTGACTCCATCACCGTTGCCCCCGCACAGACCTTGACCGACAAAGAGTATCAGGTCATGCGCAACGCCTCTTTGCAGGTGTTGCGTAAAATCGGTGTGGAGACCGGCGGCTCCAATGTGCAGTTTGCCATCAATCCTGAAAATGGTCAGATGATCATTATTGAGATGAACCCACGGGTGTCGCGCTCTTCGGCGTTGGCTTCTAAGGCGACGGGTTTTCCGATTGCCAAAGTGGCGGCCAAATTGGCCATCGGTTACACCTTGGATGAGCTCTCCAATGAGATCACCGGTGGTGCGACTCCGGCCTCTTTTGAGCCGAGCATTGATTACGTGGTGACAAAAATTCCGCGTTTCACTTTTGAAAAATTCCCGCAAGCCAATGCGTTGTTAACCACCCAGATGAAATCCGTGGGTGAAGTGATGGCCATCGGTCGTACCTTCCAAGAATCTTTGCAAAAAGCCTTGCGCGGCTTGGAAATCGGCACTGACGGTTTGAATGAAATTTTGCCGAGCAATTTATCGGCAGATGAGATTAAAGACCGTCTGCGTCAAGAGCTGAGCGAACCCAGTGATCGCCGCCTCTGGTATGTGGCCGATGCCTTTCGTCAAGGTTACAGTCGCGAAGAGCTGTTTGAATTGACCGCCATTGACCCGTGGTTTTTGGTGCAGATCGAAGATCTGGTTCAGCACGAAGAGACCTTGCGCGGTCGTTCTTACGCGAATCTGGCTCACGCTGAATTGTACGGTTTGAAACGCAAAGGCTTTTCTGACCGTCGTTTGGCGCAGCTGCTGGCCTGTTCTGAAGGTGAGTTGCGCGCTCATCGTCATGAGCTGGGCATTCGCCCCGTTTACAAGCGGGTCGATACCTGTGCGGCGGAATTTGCATCCAATACCGCTTACATGTACTCCACTTATGAAGAGGAGTGTGAATCTGACCCCACCGATAATGAAAAAGTGGTGGTGCTCGGGGGCGGGCCAAACCGCATTGGTCAAGGTATCGAGTTTGATTACTGCTGTGTGCATGCGGCGTTGGCGATGCGCGAAGACGGCTACGAGACCATTATGGTCAACTGCAACCCTGAAACCGTTTCCACCGATTACGACACCTCGGATCGGCTCTATTTTGAGCCGTTGACGCTGGAAGATGTGTTGGAGATTCTGCACAAAGAGAATCCGAAAGGGCTGATTGTGCAGTACGGTGGTCAAACGCCATTGAAATTGGCAGAGGAGCTGGAAGCGGCCGGTGCGCCGATCATCGGCACGAGCTCTGATTCTATTGATTTGGCCGAAGATCGTGAACGTTTTCAACAGTTGATTGAGAATTTGGGTTTGCGTCAGCCGCCCAATCGTACTGCGCGTGACCCCGAGACAGCGGTCACCCAAGCGGAAGAGATCGGCTACCCCTTGGTGGTGCGCCCCTCTTATGTTTTGGGTGGTCGAGCGATGGAGATCGTCCATAACGAAGAAGATCTGCGCCGTTACATGCGCGAGGCAGTTTCCGTCTCCAATGATTCGCCGGTCTTGCTGGATCGTTTTTTGGACGATGCGGTGGAGGTGGATATTGATGCCATTTGTGATGGCACCGATGTGCTGATCGGTGGGGTGATGGAGCACATTGAGCAGGCGGGGGTGCATTCCGGTGATTCGGCTTGTTCCCTGCCACCCTACACGTTGAGTGCGGCGGTGCAAGATCGGATGCGTGAGCAGATGAAACAGATGGGCTTGGCGTTGGGGGTGAAAGGCTTGATGAACGCCCAGTTTGCCATTCAAGGCGAGAAGATTTTTATCTTGGAAGTCAATCCTCGTGCCTCGCGCACGGTGCCGTTTGTCTCTAAAGCAACGGGGGTGGCGCTGGCTAAAGTGGCGGCACGTTGCATGATGGGGGTGAGTTTGGCGGAGCAGGGACGAACCCGTGAAGTGATTCCGCGTTATTTCTCGGTTAAAGAGGCTGTGTTTCCCTTTGTGAAATTTCCTGGGGTCGACCCCCTGCTTGGGCCGGAGATGAAATCCACTGGTGAGGTGATGGGCGTGGGTCGCACCTTTGGTGAGGCGTTTTATAAAAGTCAACTGGGTGCTGGTACCCAATTGCCGAAATCGGGTCAAGCGTTGATCAGCGTGCGTGATAAAGATAAAAGCACGGCCATTGAAATTGCTCGTGATCTGAGCAAGTTGGGTTTTGAGCTGGTGGCTACCCGTGGCACGGCGCGTGAAATTGAAGCCGCAGGCATCACGTGCTCTGAGGTAAAAAAAGTTAAAGAGGGTCGTCCGCACATTGTGGATCTGATCAAAAATGGTGGTGTGAGCTTGATCATCAACACCACTGAAGGCAAATCAGCCATTTCAGACTCCTTTACCATCCGCCGCGCGGCGCTCAGCTCCAAGGTGGCCTACACGACCACTTTGGCCGGTGGCAAAGCGATCTGTTTGGCCATTGCCAGTGCGGATAACACTAATGTGAGTCGCTTACAAGAATTGCACGAGGAGATGCTGTGAACTTAATTCCATTAACGCTGCGCGGTGCGGAAAAGCTGCGCGAAGAGTTGCGTATTTTAAAAACCGTTGAACGACCCAAGGTGATTGAAGCGATTGCTGAAGCGCGGGCGCACGGTGATCTGAAAGAGAATGCCGAATACCATGCGGCACGTGAACAGCAGAGCTTTATTGAAGGCCGCATCAAAGAGATTGATGGCAAGCTCTCTAATGCACAGATCATTGATATAACCAATATCAATGCCAATGGCAGAGTGATCTTTGGTGCCACAGTGGATCTGCTCAATGTGGAGACCGATGCAGAGGTGACGTATCAAATCGTTGGTGAAGATGAAGCGGATATTAAGCAGAGCATGATTTCGGTGAATTCACCCATTGCCCGCGCCCTGATTGGTAAAGAAGAGGGTGATATGGCTGATGTACGTGCGCCAGGTGGCAACATCGAGTATGAGATTATCGAGGTGAAATACTTGTAACGTAGACCTGATTTTCTTCCACACGCCAGCGCAAGTCAAAGTCGTAGATATGGCAGCTGTACTCTCTCGGGTCGGCTTTTGCTTGTCGATAGGCGGGGCGTGGGTCTTGTTGTAAGACCTCTTCTAGCAGCGCTTTTAGGTTGGGCCATTTTTTTCCCCTGCTTTGCATCACGTGTTCTGCGGCAGGGCTGAAGTGAATCTGATGCGCGTTGTTGGGTGCGTTGTTGGCAAAACCGCCATGAGCCTCTTCGATGCTGTCGCTGTAAGGCAGATAAGGTTTTATGTCCAGTACGGGCGTGCCGTCGAGAAAATCGCCTCCGCTGAGGTGCAGCCAATGCGTATTGGCTCGTTGTTCTATTTTAATCAACTGTACCGCTGACAGACCGATGCGGTTAGGACGAAAATTGGAGCGGCTGGCAAACACACCGATCTTTTGGTTGCCGCCCAGACGTGGTGGTCGTACCGTTGGTCGCCATTGTTGTTCTGGGCAGGCGTGAAATTCAAAGATAATCCACAGGTGGGAAAATTGCTCAAGGCCACGGAGGGCTTCGGCTGAGCCGTATTCTGGATGAAATTCGAGTTGTGCGGTGGCGTGGCTGGCCAGACCTGATTGGCGAGGAATGCCAAATTTCTCTTTGAAGCAGGAGTGAAGTAGGCCGATAGAATGGTGCTTGAGGTTCATTGTTCTCTCTTGTGAACAGAATCATAAATTATTAGGGGGTCAGGAGTCGGAGGCCAAAAACAACTGTGGGTTTTGAGTGGGCTTCCTCTCCAGATGACTGTTATTATGGCCTGACTAAAAAAAAGCAGTAAATAAATTAATTCCGCTGGTGATGAATTTAATTCAAAACTGGCTCATTACAGACCCGATTTTAGGAGTGTTATCATGGCAAAAGGGCAGTCTTTACAAGAACCCTTCCTTAATGTGTTGCGCAAGGAACGTGTCCCCGTCTCAATCTATCTGGTGAACGGCATTAAGTTGCAAGGTCAAATTGAATCCTTTGATCAATTTGTGGTGTTGTTGAAAAACAGCGTCAGTCAGATGGTCTACAAACACGCCATTTCTACCGTGGTGCCATCCCGAGTCGTGAAGATGCCTCCTCCTACCAGTGGTAATGGCAATGGCGACCTTCAAGATTGAACCTCTTTTTTTGCAGGGTAACTGATGCAGTTGTTTGATCGTCCCCAGGCTGGGGAGCGTGCTTTGCTGGTTCAGGTCAGTTTTGGCCGTGAAACCAGTGCCGCAGAGTATCTGAGTGAATTTCGAGAGCTTGCTGTTTCGGCAGGCGCACTTCCTTTAGCCGTTATTTCCGGTAGCCGTAAACGTCCCGATGCGCGTACCTTCGTTGGCAGTGGCAAAGCCGATGAAATTGCTCAGCAGGTGCGTGCTCTGGATGCGGAGCTGGTGTTGTTCGATCATCTGTTGTCACCTGCTCAAGAACGTAATTTAGAGGCGTTATTTCAGTGTCGTGTGTTGGATCGTACCGGTTTGATTCTGGATATTTTTGCTCAGCGCGCACGTTCCTTTGAGGGCAAGTTACAAGTTGAGTTGGCGCAGCTAAAACACCTCTCGACTCGTTTGATTCGCGGTTGGACTCATCTGGAACGGCAAAAAGGCGGCATTGGTCTTCGTGGTCCGGGGGAGACTCAGCTGGAGACCGATCGTCGTCTGTTGGCGGTGCGCATCAAGCAGATCAATGGCCGTTTGAGCAAGGTTCGCAGTCAACGAGAGCAGGGGCGGCAGTCACGGCGTAAGGCGTCTGTTCCTACCGTGGCGCTGGTGGGGTACACCAATGCGGGTAAGTCAACCCTCTTCAACGCTCTGACCGAGGCCTCTGTTTACGTTGAGGATCAGCTGTTTGCCACCCTTGATCCCACCTTGCGCAGTTTGCATCTGGAAAACGGGGTTAAGTTGGTGCTGGCGGATACGGTGGGTTTTATTCGTGATTTGCCTCATGATTTGGTCAATGCGTTTCAATCCACATTGCAAGAGACCAAAGACGCAACGCTGTTATTGCATGTGATTGATGCCTCCGATCAGATGCGTGAAGAGCACATAGAAAACGTCGAGCAGGTACTGAAAGCCATTGGTGCTGATGGCACCCCGTGTTTGAAGGTCTTCAATAAGATTGATGTGGATGGCACGCCTGCCCAGCTGGATGAGGTTAATCCCGATCTGTTGCCGCAGGTGTGGCTTTCGGCTCAGAGTGGTGAGGGGCTGGAGCTGCTGCGGCAGGTGTTGGAAAAACGCTTGGCACAAGAGCGGGCGCTGGGTTGGTTGGTGCTTGCGCCTGAGCAGGGACGCTTGCGGGCACGTCTGTTTGAGTTAAAAGCGGTCAGTAACGAGCGCCAGCAGAAAAACGGCGGTTTTTTATTGCAGTTGGATATGGAACTGCGTGATTGGGTGCGTTTGTGCAAACATGAATCGTTGGATCAAGAAGAATTATTGGCTGATTTGCCTGAGCATCTTGCTACTGTGGCCTAAGCTCAATAGAATGCAGCTTTCTGGACTGCTTTAAAATTCATAAAGAGCCTAGCTAGGCTCTTTTGTCTGTTAGCAGTACTTATCTTCGTGCGGAATTGATTGATAATATTGGAGCGTGTCTATGGCCTGGAATGAACCGGGTGGTGGTAATCGAGACCCTTGGGGTAATAAGAACGACAAAGGGCCTCCCGATCTGGATGAAGCGTTTAAGAAAGTTCAGGACAAAGTAACCGACTTGTTTGGTAAAAAGGGCAGTGGCGGTGGAAGCAGTGCGGCGGTCTCTTGGGGCGGTGGTATTGTTTTCCTGATCATATTTATTTTGTGGCTGTTGTCCGGTCTTTTCATTGTTCAGCCCGCTGAGCGTGGTGTGGTGACGCGTTTCGGTGCTTATGTCAGTTCAGAAACCGCCGGTTTGCACTGGCATCTGCCCTGGCCGATTGAGCGTGAACAACGGGTCAATGTGGATCAAAATCGCAGTGTGCGTCTGCGTTCACAGGCGATGCTGACCCAAGATGAAAATATTGTTGAGGTGGATTTGGCGGTGCAGTACAACGTTAAAAATGCCGAGCAGTTTCTTTTCCGTGTGCGTAACCCTGATGAAACTCTGGCACAAGTGGCCGAGAGTGCGCTGCGTCAAGTGTTGGGTAAAAATGACATGGACTTTATTATCACCCAAGGTCGTGATGCCATTGCTGCTGCCACTCAAGAGCTGATGCAAGCGACGTTGGATGATTACAAAACCGGTCTGGATTTGCAGACGGTCAACTTGCAAGGCGCGCAACCACCGGAAGCGGTGCAAGCGGCCTTTGCCGATGCGATTAAAGCCCGTGAAGATGAACAGCGTTTTATCAATGAAGCCGAAGCTTACAGCAACGGCATCATTCCTCAGGCACGAGGTAATGCGAAACAAGTCTTGGAAGAGGCGAAAGCGTATCGGACTCGGGTGGTGAAAGCCGCAGAAGGGGAATCGAATCGTTTTTTACGGGTGTTGGCTGAATATCAAAAAGCGCCAGAGGTGACCCGTGATCGTCTTTACATTGATTCTGTAGAGCATGTGTTGTCCAATACCAGTAAAATATTGATGGACGCTGAGGGCAGCAATAACTTGATGTATTTGCCACTGGATCAATTGATGGGCAAAGGCAGTCGGGGTCGTTCGGCCAGTACTGACTTTGCTCTTGATCCTATGATCCCCAGCAGTGACAGTGCCTCGGTGCCGTCACCGATGCGTGAGTCGGTGCGTAACCGTCGTACACGGGAGACCCGCTAATGTCTCGTAGTAATTTGTTGTCTGTGTTGCTGGCGTTGGCTGTGATGTTATTGAGTTCGGCGACCTTTGTGGTCAAAGAGACCGAGGTGGCGATCAAGTTGGCGCTGGGTAAAATTGTCCGTTCCGATTACGAGCCAGGGCTGCATTTTAAGTTTCCGCTTTATCACAACGTGCATAAGTTTGACTCGCGGATTTTGACTCTGGATGCGCGTCCTGAGCGGGTTTTGACCAGCGAGAAGAAAAACTTGATTGTGGATTCTTTTGTGAAATGGCGCATTACCGATGTGGAGCGTTTTTTCAAAGCGACGGGGGGTGATGAGCGTCGTGCTCTGAATCTGCTGGCTCAGTTCATTAAAAAAGGTCTGTTGGATGAGTTCGGTAAACGTACCATTCAAGAGGTGATCTCCGGTGAACGTGCGGAAATTATGAAACGCGTGCAGAAAGAGGCCGGTGAACAAGCGGTTGATTTGGGCATCACAGTGGTGGATGTGCGGGTTAAACGAGTAGATCTGCCTTCCGAGGTGAGTAATTCGGTTTTCCGCCGGATGGAGAAAGAGCGCGAAACCGTCGCGAAATCGTTCCGTTCTCGTGGTGAAGAGCAGGCCAAAGGCATTCGTTCTGATGCTGAACGGCAGCAGGAAGAGATTTTGGCAGAATCTTACAGTGAATCGCAGCAGATTCGTGGTGAAGGTGATGCCGAAGCGTCCAATATCTACGCCAATGCCTTTGGTAAAGATCGGGAGTTTTACAATCTCTATCGCAGCTTGAACGCGTATAAATCAGTCTTTTCCGGTGGCAACGACATGATGTTGTTGAAACCGGACTCGAAGTTTTTCCGTTACTTTAATGACCCCAATGGGGGAGCTGTACGTTAGAGTAAATTGAGCCAAAAATGGCGTTAGGCGTGATGCCTAACGCCTTTTTTGTGCCTGTTGGGCTGAGATCTGTTTATGTGGCAAGATATTTTAACCGCCATTGCGCTGTTATTGGTTGTGGAAGGTCTGTTGCCGTTTCTGAGTCCAGCGGCGTTTAAACAAAATCTGGCGCGTATGCTTCAGCTGGCTGATACGAACCTGCGTTGGTTTGGGTTGGCCAGTATGCTGGCGGGTGTGTTGTTACTTTACTGGGTGAAATAAACCCTGTTTGTTCATTATGGTTCAAGATCGTTGGATATTGCCGCAAGGCATCGAAGAATTATTGCCGCAACAGGCGAGCAAGATGGAGACGTTGCGCCGTCGTATTGTGGATCTCTACGCCAGTTGGGGCTACGAATTGGTGGTGCCGCCGTTGATGGAGTACCTTGAGTCTTTGTTGGTGGGTACCGGTCGTGAGTTGGATTTGAGTACCTTTAAATTGGTAGATCAGCTCAATGGTCGCACGATGGGGATTCGAGCGGACATCACCCCGCAAGTGGCACGCATTGATGCGCACCGTCTGCAACGAGAGGTACCGACGCGGCTCTGTTATTTGGGGTCAGTGTTGCATACTCGTGGTGAAGGTTTGGCAGGCAGTCGTAGCCCCTTGCAGTTGGGTGCTGAATTGTACGGTCATGCGGGTGTGGAGAGCGACGTTGAAATCATTGCTCTGATGCTCAAAACCCTTGAGCTGGCCGGAATTAAATCACTGCATCTGGATCTGGGGCATGTGGGTTTGTTTCGTGGTTTGGCTGCTGAAGCGGAACTGAACGAGGAGCAAGAATCTGACTTGTTTGAGATGTTTCAGCGCAAAGCCAAGCCGGAAATTGAGGCCTTTTTAGAGGGTGTTTCACTCTCTTCAGATCATCGTGAAATGTTGATGGCGTTGGTAAATCTGAACGGTGATGTGTCCGTTTTGTCGCAGGCGCGTGAGGCTTTGGCTACGGCGGGCAATGAAGTGCAGCAGGCTTTGCATTATTTGCAAGCAACCGCCGAACGGCTGCAACAGAGCCAGCCTGAGTTGACTTTGCATTTTGATCTGGCGGAGTTGCGCGGTTATCACTATCACACGGGCGTTGTGTTCAGTGCCTACGCGATGGGGTACAGCCAAGAAATTGCGCGTGGGGGACGTTACGATGACATTGGTCGTGCTTTTGGACGTGCGCGTCCCGCCACCGGTTTCAGTACCGATTTAAAAACCTTGGTGTCTTTATCAGGCACTGTGGCAGAGCAATCTGTCAAAATTTTCGCCCCAGCAGGGGATGACTCCAACTTGTGGGAAACCATTCAGGAGTTGCGCAATTCGGGTCAAACCGTGATTCGTGCTTTGCCGGGACAGAGCGGTTCTGCCGCTGACATGGGCTGCGAGCGTAAGCTCGTTTTCAATAATGAATTCTGGACTGTCGTAGACGCATAAATACTATGGGCAAAAATGTAATCGTATTGGGCACCCAATGGGGTGATGAGGGGAAGGGCAAAATTGTTGATCTGCTAACGGATCGTGCTGCTGCGGTGGTGCGTTTTCAAGGCGGTCATAACGCAGGCCACACCTTGGTGATCGGTGACGAGACCACGGTGCTGCATTTGATTCCTTCTGGTGTGTTACGTGAAGGTGTACTCTGCTTGATCGGCAATGGGGTGGTGTTATCACCTGAAGCCTTGATCAAGGAGCTGGGGATGCTGGAGGAGCGCGGGGTACCTGCGCGTGAGCGCCTGCTGATCAGTGAGGCCTGCCCTCTGATCATGCCTTATCACGTTGCTTTGGATCAGGCGCGGGAGATTGCGCGGGGCAAAAAGGCCATCGGTACTACCGGTCGTGGCATTGGGCCTGCTTATGAAGACAAGGTCTCACGACGTGGTTTGCGGGTCGGTGATCTGTTTCACCGTGAGCGTCTGGAGAGCAAACTGAAAGAGATTTTGGATTATCACAATTTTTCTTTGGTGCACTACTTCAAGACTGATCCGGTGGATTATCAGCAGATGTTGGATCTGGCGCTGAAGATGGCCGACGAGCTAAAACCGATGGTGGCAGACATTCCTGGTCTGTTGCATCAACTGCGCAAAGAGGGCAAGAGTGTGATGTTCGAAGGTGCTCAAGGTACCTTGTTGGACATTGATCACGGCACCTATCCTTATGTGACCTCTTCCAACACCACCGCTGGTGGTGCGTGCAGTGGCAGTGGCGTGGGGCCGCGTGATCTGGATTATGTGTTGGGCATCACCAAAGCCTACACCACTCGTGTGGGTGCCGGCCCCTTTCCCACCGAATTGTTTGATGACAGTGGCGAGCATCTGGGTGTTAAGGGTCATGAGTTTGGCTCTACCACAGGTCGTTCACGGCGTTGTGGTTGGTTTGATGCCGTTTCGCTGCGTCGCTCTGCTGAGATAAACAGTCTGACCGGTTTGTGCATCACCAAGTTGGATGTGATGGACGGTTTGAAAACCATCAAGCTCTGTACGTCTTACGACTGTGAGGGTGAGATTTTGGACACACCGCCTGTGGGTGCCGAAGCCTATGAGTTGTGCAAACCGGTGTATGAAGAGATGCCGGGTTGGACTGAATCTACCGAAGGCATGACCGAGTACGATGATCTGCCGGAAAACGCTAAGGCGTATTTGAATCGTCTGCAAGAGGTGGTGGGTGTGCCGATTGATATTATTTCAACGGGGCCTGAGCGGAACCAAAACGTGGTTTTGCGCCACCCTTTTGAGTAGTGTCTGAACGTTTGAGTGATCTTTAGGGATCGCCTAAACGCAAAAAGCCGCATCAAGTTGATGCGGCTTTTTTCATGCCCTCAATAAAGAGGTTATGAAGTAACGCTTATTTTGCAGCAGGTGTAGCAGGAGCAGCTACGGGTGCAGCAGGTGCTTTTGCAGCAGGAGCGGCAGGCGCTTTTGCAGCAGGAGCAGTCATACCGTAAGGAGCGTAACCGTTGTTGCCGTGGTAGCCCTGATTGCTGTTGCCCTGATAGTTGCTGTTGCCTTTTGCATTGCCTTTGAAGTTCATGCCCATCTCGCCAGATGCGTTGCCGTTACCAGCACCGTTACCTGTACCGTTGTTGTTACCCCAACCGTTGTTGTTCCAAGGCATGTTGTTGTTGCCGTTGTTCCAACCGTTGTTGCCATTGTTCCAAGGCATGTTGTTGCCGTTGTTCCAAGGGCCGTTGTTCCAACCGTTGTTGCCGTTGTTCCAAGGCATGTTGTTGCCGTTGTTCCAACCGTTGTTGCCGTTCCAAGGCATGTTGTTGCCATTCCACGGCATGTTGTTGCCGTTCCAGCCGTTGTTGCCGTTGTTGCCGTTGTTCCAAGCAGAAGCAGAAGCGGAAGCGGTGAGCAAGGTAGCGACAGCAATAACCTTAATAAATTTTTTCATTAACTTTCTCCAGACGAATCGTCGAGTTTTCTAAAACGGAAGTAATTGGGTACAGGATCAGGTGTTCTTCTGAGTCAGAAGGCCACTCAATCCGTGGCCGATTAGAACACTGTTTGGCTGGTAAATAAACGCTGATATGAAAAAAGTCTTGATTTTATTCTCTTTTTAAGGGAATTCCCTAATACATTGTGGGTGAGAATAAGAATTTACTGGTTGTTGTTATGCCACAATTGGTCCGTGGTTTGAGCCTTTGATTTTCATGGACGTGATCAATTTTGAGAGGATGTATGCATAAGCAGAACAATGTGGTGTGGCATTCACATCGGGCAGAGCAAAGCAGCCGTGCCAAACAAAAAGGTCAAAAGCCGCTGTTGATCTGGTTTACCGGCTTGAGTGCTTCGGGTAAATCGACCTTAGCCGGTGCGTTGGAGCAGAGTTTGGTGGAGCGCAATTACCACACTTATCTGCTGGACGGTGACAATGTGCGTCACGGTCTCTGCCAAGATTTGGGTTTCAGTGATCAAGATCGGGCAGAAAACATTCGCCGAGTGGGTGAGGTGGCGAGGTTGATGGTGGATGCGGGATTGATTACTTTGGCGGCGTTTATTTCGCCGTTTCGCGCGGATCGGCAGACGGTGCGGGATTTACTGCCAGAGGGGCAGTTTGTGGAAGTGTTTGTGGATGCGTCGGTGGAGCTGTGTCAGCAGCGTGATCCGAAGGGGTTGTATGCCAAGGCGTTGCGTGGCGAGATCAAAGATTACACGGGGGTGGACAGCCCTTACGAAAAACCTCAATCGCCGGAGGTACATATAGATGCCAATCGCCTTTCTGTTGCTGAGTCGGTACAGCAAATTTTATTTTATTTGCATGAGATCAAGGCCTTGCATGGCGGGTATCAGTTTTTGTCTCAGGATGGGTGATTGAGCAATTTGACTTGATCTCTAAGGCAATGGGATTTTGGCTTGTATGAGATTTGGTTTTCTACTATTCTTGCTTCTGTCTCATCCGAGTATTACTTGGATATTGGGTAATAGGCGGACAAATTAAGCGTCCTATTGAGAGATATAGCTGGATGAGTGCATCTGGCTAATACATAGTTATAAGCCGCAGTTAATCAAGATGAGGTATTTAAATGGAATTAAAAGATTTTATTAGGGAGTCTTTTGTTCAAATATCTAAAGGCATTGAGGAAGCAAATGATGAACTTAAAGACACATCAGCCTTAATCAATCCCGATAATGTATACGTTAATGCTGAAAATAGACAAAACTATGGAAGGCTATCTCAAAATAAGGAATACAATAGAGTTGTTGAGGTTATAGAATTCGATGTCGCTGTCACTGCAAGTGATAGCGCAGAAGCTGGTGGTAAATTTGGTATTCGAGTTGGATCAATTGAAATCGGAGCCAACGGAAAAGAAGAAGAAAAAAATAAGGCTGAATCGAGAATAAGGTTCAAGGTTCCAATGGTTTTTCCGACCGCAAAATAATGGCTTATAACGAATAAGGTTAGATCGTGATTCACGTGCAGCGTGAGTCCACAATCTGAACCGTTTGTTGGACAAGCCCGTCGGTTGAGTGATTACACGCTATTGAAAATATCTTTTGAGCTTTCAGCGGCTCTCGATGTTTATCCCGTCAGGCTTTCCTCAAGATCCACCATTTATTGTTACCATTGAAGCGGTGTTCGTCAACAAAGTCGTCTGGTTTTTAATGAACCAACCTCACCGTTACCCGCCGATTCTTAGCTCGTCCTGTTGCTGACGTATTGTTGGCAAGGGGCTGTTTCTCGCCAAAATTGTCTTCTTTTATCATGGTTTCAGCCACGCCGTGATCAAGCAGATACTCATGCACATTGAAGCTGCGAAACTCCGATAGATCCAGATTGTAACGACAGCCGCCAAATTTATCTGTATGGCCGCTGATCTGGATTTTTTTTACCTTATGATCTACCTTTAAGTAGGAAATAATCTTATTAAGGCGCTGTTTGCTGCGTTTATTCAACTCATCACTGTTGCTGGCAAAGAGTAAATGAGTGGTTTTTAGGTCAGTAAAATTATCAGGATAGAGCTGAGTTAAGCAGCTTTGAAAGCGTTGCAGGGCGGGTAGAAAATTCACATTTGAAAGGGCAACGCTGATCTCATTGTTAGCGCTGCTCTGATTTGTGTAGTGAAAGCTGGGCTGCAACCCCTGTTCAAGCACCTGCAATAGATAGCGGCTGTCACTGCTGTTGAGCTGAAGCAGGCGTTTCCCTTGGTGCAATGGTACTTGCCAGAGATCTTGAGGTTGCTCTCCGTGTTGCCAGTTGGGGTTGTTAATGTGTAAGCGTGCTTGACTGTCTTTGGGAGCGGTGTGAAAGCCATGCAGATCAAAGGCGAGTTGCCGCTCTGAGGCTTGATAAAAACGTGCGGTGCCGTAGTGAGGGATGTCGTGCTTGAGTTCACAGCTAAAACGGCTCTGTCGGTTTTGCCACTGTGAAAGATGTAGGTCGGCAAGGAAACGTTGTGGCTCACTGATCGCTAAGTTGGAGAACAACAGGAGTGAGAGCAGTGCGTATTGTGTTTTCATGTGAATTGCTATGCAGATCTCCCGCCAAGAGAGTGGATTGCATGTTGCTAGAGCAACTGCGTTAAATACATTAAAATTGAAGATAGGTGAGAAATGAGCATTGAGACTGATGAAAAGAGAAATTTTATTCGGATGCAAATTGATTGTCCGATGCGAATTAAAAGTGAAAAAATTGAGGGTCAGAGCTGGGGTGTGGTGAAAAATCTAAGTGGCAATGGTTTGATGTTTTGGGCGAATCAGTCGTATCAGGAGGATGATTTGATTGAGCTTATTTTAGAACCAACCAATCCGATTACGCCGCCGTTGATTGCTAAAGCACGAGTGCAACGGTGTGATTCTTTGCCCGATGAGGGTGAGGATAAATATGAAATTGCGTGTTTTATGCAGGAAGTGAGTTAAGACTCAAAACCAAAATATGGTACCGAGGGTCGGACTCGAACCGACAAGACCGTTAAGTCGGGGGATTTTGAATCCCCTGTGTTTACCAATTTCACCACCCCGGCAAGGGAGAGGCGAATTTATAGTAAAGTGCGTTTTTTGGCAAGTGCTAAATGGATTTATTTTTTCTCCTCTCGCAGCTGATGGCAATAATTGCTACCATGCCGCGCCATGAAAACCTCTGATTTTTCCTTTGATCTACCCGATGAACTGATTGCTCAGCACCCGCTGGCGCAGCGTCGTGACAGCCGTTTGCTGATTTTGTCTGATGATAAACCGCAAGACGGTTTGTTTTCCCAACTGTTGGATCAACTCAAGGCTGGTGATTTATTGGTCTTGAACGACACCAAAGTAATTCCTGCTCGACTGCATGGCCAAAAAGCCAGTGGTGGCAAGGTGGAGGTGCTGGTGGAGCGGATTCTTGATCCGCAACGAGCACTTTGTCACCTGCGGTGCAGCAAGTCGCCCAAAGCCGGTACGCGCTTGCGCTTGGAAAATGCACTGGATGCCGAAGTGCTCGGGCGACAGGGGGCGTTGTTTGAGCTGTTTTTCCCCGCTGAGAGCAGCTTGCTTGATGCCTTGGATCGCCACGGCCACATTCCACTGCCGCCTTATATTGAACGCGATGATGCCCCAGAGGATCTGCAACGTTATCAGACCGTCTACGCACGGGAGTCGGGCGCGGTGGCTGCGCCCACGGCGGGTTTGCACTTTGATGCCGAATTTTTAGCTCAGATCGAGCAGAAGGGAATTGAACTGGCCTATGTGACCTTGCATGTGGGGGCGGGTACCTTTCAGCCGGTGCGTACAGAACATCTGAGTGAACATGTGATGCATTCGGAATATTTAGAGGTGTCGCAGCAGGTTTGTGATCAGGTCAAGCAGACCCGCGCCAAGGGCGGTCGAGTGGTGGCGGTGGGCACCACGGTGGTGCGTTCTTTGGAGAGTGCCTCGCAGTCGGGGCAGTTACTGCCCTTCGCTGGTGAGACCCAACTCTTCTTGACTCCAGGTGTGGTTTTTCACAGCGTTGATGCTTTTATCACCAATTTTCATCTGTCGCAATCGACTCTGTTGATGTTGGTCTGCGCTTTTGCTGGTTATGAGCGTGCGATGGCGGCTTATCAACACGCGGTGGCCGAGGGTTACCGTTTTTTCAGTTATGGAGATGCGATGTTTCTGCTGCCCAATAAAGCGCAGTGGG
>JAUZRS010000214.1 GCA_030950195.1 Gammaproteobacteria bacterium
CATGTAAACCAAGGTGAAATTTGGAGTGATCCCGAAACAGGCCAACAGATGGAAGTCTGCCCATGGTTAAGAAAAGTACCGAAGCAAAATAAATACACCTGTGATATTTATTATGACCGCCCTGACGACTGCAAATATTACCCTTCTACTGTGGATGAAATGGTGAGGGACGAATGTGAAATGCTGGAAGAAAAAGATCGAGCCAATCCAAAGCAAGCGCGAAGGGCATTAGATCAACTGATGCAAGACAGCCGTACTCCTTTTGAGTAGTGTATTTATTTACTGATGTTACTCACTGACAAAGTGGTCTTGCCTCTGCTCTTTCAACATCGCTTTAGAAAAAACCGCATACAGCGCCGGAATCACAAACAAAGTCAGCAGCGTGGAAGAGACCAGCCCACCGACCACCACCGTAGCCAGCGGTCGTTGCACCTCGGAGCCGACTCCGCTGGAGAGCAGCATCGGGATCAGACCCAAAGCGGCAATGGACGCGGTCATCAACACCGGCCGCAAGCGGGATAATGCGCCTTCAAAAACCGCCAAGTGCAGATTGTTTTCCCCACTCAGGCGTTGATTGATGGCGTTGACCATCACCACCCCATTGAGTACCGCCACCCCAAACAGCGCGATAAAACCGATGGAACCAGGGACGGATAAATATTGACCGGAAATATAGAGCGCAGCGATGCCGCCGATCAAAGCCAGCGGCACATTGAGCATGATCAACGCCGCTTGCCCAACGGAATGAAAAGCAAAATAGAGCAGCAAAAAGATCAAACCCAAGGAGAGCGGTACCACCACCATCAAACGCGCTTGAGCGCGCTGTTGGTTTTCAAACTGACCACCAAACACGATGCTGTAACCGGTGGGCAGATCAATGTCACGGGCGATGCGCTGTTGCAGTTCGCTGACCAAACCGCCCATATCGCGGCCTTCCACATTGGTCTGAATCACCACCCGTCGCTGCACATCGTCACGCCGAATCTGCGGTGGTCCTGATTCGATCCCCACCTGTGCTAAATCGCCCAGTTTCACCCACGCTCCGCTGGGCGCTTGCAGAATCAAACTGCGAAGGGCCTCAATGCTGTTGCGCTGCTCTTCTGCCAGCCGCACGGTGATGTTGTAGCGTTCATTGCCGTTGATCACCTGACCGGCTTGACGACCGCCAATGGCGTCGCTGACCAAATCCATCACCTGCGCCACGGAGATGCCGTAACGTGCCAAGGCTTCTCGATCAGGGCGAATGGCCAGTTGCGCTTCGCCACCGATCTGCTCCATCTCCACCCCACGGGTGCCTTCCACTTGTCGAACCAATGCCTCGATCTCTTTGCCGGTTTTGGCCAGTTGTTGCAGATCGCTGCCAAACAGTTTGATCGCCAACTGCGCTTTGACCCCCGAGAGCAGTTCATCGACGCGGGTGGCGATGGGCTGTGAAAAGGAGAACAACAAACCGGGATGCACGGACATTTTCGCTTCCATCAGCCGTTGCAGATCCTTGCGATTGTTGGCAGATGTCCATTCCGAGACGGGTTTTAGGCCAATAAAGATCTCCACATTGGAGACCGGCTCAGGATCACCGCCAATCTCAGCACGGCCAATGCGGCTGGAGACGTAGAGCACCTCGGGGAAGGTCATCAGCTCTTTTTCCAGCTTTTGTGCCACCTTAAGAGAGGTGTCGAGGCTGGAAGAGGGGGCGAGGGTGATGCGCACATTGATGGTGCCCTCTTCCAGTTCTGGCACAAATTCAGTACCCAGCAGCGGAACCAGAGTGAGGGAGCCTAGAAACAGCGCCAAGGCGATGATCACCACCAGCGTGCGCATTTTCAACGCCGCGCCGAGCAGCAGCCGGTAGAGCTTCTCCAGCGGAATCATAATCCAACTGCGGCGCTCTTTGACCCCTTTGGTAAACAGGTAGGTGGCCAGCGCGGGGACGACGATCAGTGCCACCAGCAGTGAAGCGATCATGGCCAAGACAATGGAGATGGCCATCGGTTGAAACAGTTTGCCTTCCACCCCTTCGAGGCTGAACAGCGGCGCAAAGACGATGATGATGATCAGCACGGCGTAGAAGACCGGCCTGCCCACTTCTCGTGCCGCTTCTTGAATGCGCAGGGCGATGCCGTGGCGATCCGGTTCGCTGCGGCCTTTTTGGTGTTGTGCATCGGGGTGGGTGAGGTGGCTGAAGATGTGTTCCATCATCACCACTGAGCCGTCCACCATCATGCCAATGGCGATGGTCAGACCGCCCAAAGACATCAGGTTGGCAGAAACGCCCCACTGCGCCATTGCCATCAAGGCGAGCAAAATGGAGATCGGTACGGAGATCAGCACCAACAAGGTGGCGCGCAGATTAAGCAAAAAGAGCATTAAGATAATGACGATTAAAACAAAGGCTTCCAACAACGCGTTGCTGACCGTGCTGACCGCTTTGTCCACCAGATCCGATTGATCGTAGACCGCCTCGATGGTGACGCCGTCGGGCAGCGCCATTTGAATCGCCGGTAGGCGATCTTTGATGCTGTCGATGGTGGCTTTGGTGTTGGCTCCCATGCGTTTCAGCACCACTCCGGCCACCACTTCACCCAACGATTCTGGCTCACCCTTGGCATCGCGCAGGGTCATGGTGACTGCCCCTTGACGAATTTCTGGGCCGAAGTTGATCTGAGCCACATCGCGTACCCGCACCGGCACACCGTCCACATCCAGCAGAGGAATGTTGCCGATGTCTTGCAGCCCCAATCGACCGCTGCGTAACCAACCGACACCGCGAATCACCAACTGCTCTTCACCGCGATCCAGATACCAGCCTCCGGCGTTGCGGTTGTTGTTTTCGATGGCGTTGGCCACATCGTCACTGGAGAGTTGGTAGGCCAGTAGGCGTTGTGGGTCGAGCTGCACTTGGTATTGGCGCACTTCGCCACCAAAAGAGAGCACTTCTGTCACTCCAGATACGGGCATCAAGAGCAGTTTAACCACCCAATCGTTGAGGCTGCGCAAGGCGATGGCATCGTATTTAGAACCCTCTTCGGCGCGCAGAATGTACTGAAATACTTGACCAAGGCCAGAAGTGTTGGGCCCCATTCCGGGGGTGCCGATGCCGTTGGGAATCTGCTCTTTGGCCGCTTGCAGGCGTTCAAACACCAGTTGGCGGGCAAAGTAGATGTCCGTGCTTTCGCTGAAGACCACGGTGATCACCGACAGGCCCGTTTTGGAGATGGAGCGCACCTCTTGCACATCGGGCAAGGCGTACATCACCGCTTCGATGGGGAAGGTGATCAGTTGTTCGACCTCTTCGGCGGCCAGACCTTGTGCCTCGGTGTTGATCTGCACTTGCACGTTGGTGACATCGGGAAAGGCATCCAAATTGAGCTTGGGCAGCAATAGGGTCGCGCCCACCAAGGTGGCGATCAGCGCCAACAGCACCATCAGCCGATTTTCAACACCGAGATCAATGATTCGATTTAACATGATCTGTTTTCCTTAGTGGTTGTGGACTGAAAAGCCGCTTTTGGCAATTTCCGATTGGACAAAAAACGCCCCAGCGGTGACCACGGTGCTGCCGATCTCAATGCCGCTGATTAAGGTTTTATTGCCCACGGTGCGCAGTACCTCTACCTCTTGGGCAACAAAACGACCGGGAGCCGCTTCTAAAAAGACCTGCCAGTCACCATCGGCGGCGCGCAGCACGGCTTCCAGTGGTACGACGATGCCGGTCAGGCTCTGTTTGCTCTCAATCACGGCGCTGACAAATTGGCCGGGGTGCAGCCGTTCATCGCGGTTGTCCACCTCTATGTGAATGGCGAGCGTGCGGGTGGTTTCATCGAGGCTGTGGCGGGCTTGGGTGACTCTGCCTTGCAGGGTGTGTGATCCCACTTGGATCTGTGCTTTGGCACCCAGAGTGATGTTGGTGGCCTCTTCGGGGCTGAGACGCGCCTCGACCCAGAGACGGGTTTCATCGCTGATTTGGATTAAAACGCGCCCGGGCTGGATCAACTCACCCAAGACAAAATCATCGCTGATGACGGTGCCGTCTTGCAGGGAGAGCAGTTGAAATTCACCTGTGGCACGGCTGGCATCGCCGGTTTTGAGCAGGGTTTGAATTTGATTTTCGCTCATGCCGAATGCGCGCACTTTGGCGTAGGCTTGTTGATAGGCAATGTGCGCCGCCACGTAACGTTTATCGGAGACGGTTTTGCGCCCCAGACGTTTGACCCGCTTCCACTCCAGATGATTTTCCATCAATACTCCTTGTGCTTGAGACATCTCGACGCTGGATAGGCTGATTAAGATTTGGCCTTTTTTGACTTGATCTCCCAATTGCACATGGCGTTGGGTGATTTGGGCGGCGGTGCGTGGGGTGATTTTGCTGCTGCGGTAGGCGTTTAGAACGGCTTGACCTGGAGCGGTGATGGCTGCGCCTAGAGAGAATGTCCGTACTTTTTCGGTTTTGATGCCCGCCATTTTTTGTTGCGCGAGGGATATTTCGGTATCCGCAGGGGCTTCGTTGTGTTCATGATTATCTTCTGCCCACGGGGTGGAGGTAAGGCTAAGAGTGAGTAACAAGACGACTAAGGGGCTGTTTTTCATTGTTGTTCTCCAGAAGGTGAGGCTTGGGTGCTGAGGTTGAGCCAGTCGTTCATTTGGCCGGAGGCGCTTAACCAGAGCAGGTGCGCCTGTTGCAGTTCGCCTTTGAGGCTGAGGGCGGCGACTTGGGTGTCGATGCTCTGTTTGGCTTGCAGCAGGTAGTCGCTGGCGCTCAATTCACCGGCGTTCCACAGTTGTTCGAGCCATTTTTTCTGATCGTTTTGTGCCTGTTGACCGCTCTTTAACCAGCCTTGCCACGCTTGGTTCATGGTCTGAAAGCGTTTCAGTGCGCCGCTGAGTTTGGCGCGGGCGCGGCGCTGTTGGGTGAGGTAGTCTTGTTCCGCCTGTTGGGCTTGATGGCGAGCGGTGAGCACTTCGGCACTGAAATCGTTACGGATAAACAGCGGAATCTCCAAGCTGAGACCGATGCGATTTTCGCTGCCATCTCGACCGCCACTGAGGCCGAGAGTGGGGTCGGCTTGCTGTTCTTGTTCGGCTTGCTGAATGCGATTTTTGCTCAAGATCAGTTGGGCACGTTGCATTTGCATTTCGGCCAAATTTTCCAGCAAGGCTTCTGTCTCTACCGTTACCGGCGGGGGTGGGGTTTTGGTTGGCAGTTGCGGCCAGTTGCGGCTAACGCCCGTCAGAGCGTGCAGTGTGGCCTCGTTGTCGGCCAGATCTGCTGCACGGCTGGCCTGCTGCATGACGGCTTCGCTGTAAGCGAGTTTGGCCAGTGCCGTATCCAGCAGGCGCATGTCACCGGCACGGTAGCGGGTCTGCACACTGCTGCTAAACCGCTGCATCAATTCGCTGCGTTGGGAGGCCAAGGCGAAGAGCTGTTGCGTGGTTTGATAACGGCTCAGTGCGAGCAGGGTGTCATTGCTCAGTTGGGTGCGAATCAAGTGCAGGCGGGTTTGATAAGCGCTGATTGCTCTGCGCGTGCTGTTTTGGCGGGCGAGGCGTTTGTCGTGCCAGTCGAGGGTTTGGCTCAGCCCCAGTGTGGCGCTGCTGATGTCGCTGCGTTCGGCATCCAGTTGCAGCGAGGGATTGTAGAGCGGTTGGCTGGCGGCATCTGCCTGCGCCTGAGCCGCTTCGATGGCGGCTTTGGCGGCGGCCAGTTCGGGGCTTTGTTGCCAAAGTTGCTGGATAAATTGGCGTAATTCGTTTGAGTTTTGCGCCGTTTCAGTGGCGTGCGCCCAAGAGGGCAAAATTAGGCTAGCGCAGAGGCTGAGCAACAGCAATGGGAGTCTTATCATGATCTAAATTCTTTCCGTGCGAGGAACAGAAACGCAGCGCGAATGAGGGCGCAGCAGGCACAACGTTGAAAGAAATTAGTGTATGGGAGGGCGCAGCAGAGGGGCGATGTAACGCAGGGCGGTGGCTTGAGTGGGGTGAAGGTGTGAAGGTGCGTTGTGATGGCGATTGCTGGGCGCGTGAGGCACCAGCATGGCGAGCAGGTGCGCGCTGGCATGACAGCAGTGGTCATCAAGGTGGGTGTCATTGCTGTCATTGAGGCTGGTGTCGGTATCCAGCAGCAGATCAAGCGCAACGGAATCATGACCCACCATCGCCTCGGGATGCGTATCCCAGGCGAAGGCCAGCCCGCTGGAGAGCGTGCTGAGCAACATGAGGTAGATCAGAATTCGTTTCATAAGTGCGTTTTAGCCTAGCGGAAGCCTTATGAGGTTGTCAACGCTGGATTGAGGACGTTGTGAAGCAGTAAAAGCATTCTTTGAGCCAGCTCATAACTGTGTCTGCTTTTTTAACTTAAGGGTTTTGGCTGCCATCGGGGTCAACTTTTTTCACGCGGATTTTGCTGCCGCCGACGGTTGTGTTGTTGAGGTTTTTCAGTGCCGCTTTGGCATGACCTACTTTTGGTATTTCAATGAAACCAAAGCCTTTGGACTGGCCGCTGTTTTTGTCCATGACCAAATCGCATGATTGCACTGTTCCGTATTTTTGAAACAAGTTTTTTAGCTCTTCTTCTGTGATTGATCGGTCTAAGTTGCGTACTAATAGTTTCATGTCTGTTCCGAGTGGGGGGTTAATACGGGCAACGATGCCAGATTTAGGCGCTAAAGAGAAGCACAATGACTCAGCAGGGAGACTGAGTGGGGTTCAGA
>JAUZRS010000215.1 GCA_030950195.1 Gammaproteobacteria bacterium
AAAAAAACAAGGGCGGAAAATGTTCCGCCCCTACGCCCGTCGCCAATGGGTTTTACCCGCTGCGTCTTCCAAAACAATATGAGCCTCTTTAAGCTGATCCCGAATGCGATCCGCTTCCGCCCAATTTTTATCCGCTCGTGCTTGGTAACGGGCTTCAATCAATTGATCCACTTCGCCATCACTCAAACCCTCATCACTGCCCGCCGCTTGTTTGAAAAACTCATCGGGGTTGTTTTGCAAAATGCCCAACACGCCCGCCAATGTTTTCAGGCTGGCCGCCAACGGAGCCGCTTCTGCCAAGGATTTCTCTTTTAGGCGATTCACCTCACGCGCCATTTCAAACAATACCGCCAACGCCTCAGGGGTGTTGAAATCATCATCCATCGCCGCATTAAAACGACCTTCGTACTCGCTGCTCTGCACCGCTTCAGCCACAGGCAGATCACGCAAGGTGGTGTAAAAGCGCGTCAAAGCCGCCCGAGCGTTTAACAGATGCTCTTCATCGTAATTCAGTGGGCTGCGGTACTGGCTGGTGAGAATAAAATAGCGCACCTCTTCGGCTCGGTAACGCTCTAAAATGTCACGCACAGTGAAAAAATTACCCAAGGATTTGGACATCTTCTCATCGTTGATGCGCACAAAACCGTTGTGCAACCAGTAATTAACCGTCTTGTGGCCGTGACAGCCTTCCGACTGGGCGATCTCGTTTTCATGGTGAGGAAATTGCAAATCCTGACCGCCACCGTGAATATCAAAATGCGTCCCCAACAGATCCGTGGACATGGCGGAACACTCGATGTGCCAACCGGGACGACCTTTACCCCAAGGGGAATCCCAAAACGGTTCATCGGCTTTGGCCATTTTCCAGAGCACAAAATCGAGCGGGTCGCGTTTCTGCTCGCCGATCTCCACCCGTGCGCCTGCGCGCAGATCCTCCACTTGCCGCCCCGACAATTTGCCATATTCAGCGAAAGATTTGACGCTGTAATAGACATCGCCGTTCTCCGCTTGATAGGCGAACTCTTTTTCGATCAGCTCTGCAATCATCTTCAAAATGGAGGGCATCGACTGAGTGGCGCGTGGCTCGGCATCCGGTGGCAGCACCCCCAGCGCATCGGAATCGTCGTGCATTGCCTGAATAAAACGCTCAGTCAGGGTCAAAAACTCTTCGCCGTTTTCATTCGCTCGGGCGATGATTTTATCGTCAATATCGGTGATGTTACGCACGTAATTGACCTTAAAACCGCGATGACGAAAATGACGCACCATGACATCAAACGCCACCATCACCCGAGCATGACCTAAATGGCAGTAGTCGTAGACGGTCATGCCGCAGACGTACAGACCCACCTCACCGGCTTTGATCGGCACAAAGGCCTCTTTTTTATTCGTCAGGGTGTTGTAAAGGCTGATCATGATTCGGCTCCTATTTTTGCCAATCTCAAGGCCTGCTGTAAACGCTGTTCAACTCGCGCCTGACCCAGCAGCGGGAACATCTGTCCCATCTCAGGGCCATGAACTTCACCGCTCAAAGCCGCCCGCAGCGGCATAAACAGACCCTTGCCCTTCACCCCAGCGGATTTGCCCACCGCCTTGGCAAAGCTGCGGAAATCCGCCGCTTCCGGCAGCAACGCCAAGGCGGTTTCAAACAGAACCGTTGGGCTACTGTGAAGCACCTTCTGCGCATCCTCACTCATCTGCATCGAATCGGAGAAGAACTGCTCTGCCCAGTGGTAAGCCTCCGCCGGTTGAGCGATGTTGGCACGCACAGCACCAATAAAATCAGCCAACAACGCCGCTGGAACCCGCTCACGCAGAACCGCGCCCTCGGGCGCATGAGCCTCCAACCAGCTTAAAACCGCCCCATCATCGGCGGCGGCCAAGGCCAATTTCTGCCAGTGATTGAGCTGAAATTCATCGTGCCGCGCTGGCGCTTTGCCCAAACTGCTGAGCTGAAAACCGTCACTGAGCTGTTGCAAGCTCATTAGACTCTCATCGCGGTAGTGATGCCCGAGACGCGCCAGATGGTTCAAAATGGCAATGGGGAAATAACCCATTTCGCGCAGCTCTTTCAAACTGCGCGAGCCGTTGCGTTTCGACAACGGTTGGCCGTCTTGCCCCAAAATCAGCGAGGTGTGGCCGTAGCTGGCTTTCGGCAAACCCAAGGCGTTCAAAATCATCAATTGACGAGGGGTGTTGGTGATGTGATCCTCGCCACGCAACACACAATTAACCTGCATCAGCGCATCATCAAGGGCGTTGGCGAAGAAAAAGGCCGGAGAACCGTCAGCACGACGAATAATAAAATCACCGATGTCTTTGCCCGAATACGCTTGTGAGCCGCGCACCAAATCTTCAAATTCGGTCACAGAATCATTGGAGACCCGAAACCGCAAGGTGGGTTGACGACCGTCATCCAAGCGCTGCTGGCGGTCGCTGGCAGAGAGATGGGCGCATTTACCCGAATAACGCGGCGGCAATCCCGCCGAACGCTGCGCTTTGCGGCTCAGTGCCAGCTCTTCAGGGGAGCAGAAACAGGGGTAAGCGTGATCGGCCTCTTCCAGTTGTTGGTAATAGGTGTCGTAGGTGGCGCTGCGCTCCGATTGACGATAGGGCCCCAACTCACCGCCGACCTCAGGGCCTTCTTGCCAATCCATCCCCAACCAGCGCAGATCCGCCATCAAGGCCTGTAAAAAGGCTTCTTTGCTGCGTTCGGGGTCGGTGTCTTCACAGCGCAGCAGAAAAACCCCCTGCTGCTGGCGTGCATAGAGAACATTAAAAAGAGCGGTACGCAAGTTACCGATGTGCAGTAGCCCCGTTGGACTGGGGGCAAAACGAGTTTTAGTGAGTGATTTCATGGAGCGCATGGTAACGGAAATGGGGGCAGAACTGAACTGTGGTCTACACTTTGACCTTAGATGAGACTGAGATTTTTAGGGAGTGATTTTGTCTTCATAGAGATCAGCCACTGGAAAACAAAGGTCGTAATCATTCCATTCAAGATCACCTTCCAACACCGCAAACTTAGCAAACTCTTCAGGCGCTAAATACCGTCTAATGAAAGGGTTGTGTGATGATGAGAGGAAGGGGTAAAAATCAACCGTCTGTTTTGTCTTATCGTTAAATTCCAGCTCCAATTTATAGGCACCGATCTGCTTTGCCCCTGCGATGCTAATCAGCAGCCCCTCTGTAATCATCTAATTCTCCGCTGTATCTCTTCGCAATCCACTTGTTTATGCAAGACGAAATAATCAATCCATTTTTGCACTATTTCACTGGCATACACCTCAACAAATTTTTTAAAGTCATTCAACTCATTTAATTTTAGAGGTTTTCTACCCTTCACCGCTTTAACACGAACCTCTTTGATTTCACCGTTCTCGATAAGAATTTCTGCTTTTGATTCATTCCCTTGATACTTGCCATGAACATGAATCGGCTCATGTTCATTACTGTAAAACATGATCATAATTCCTAAATAAGTGTACAACTTTGGCATCTGTTCTCACTCTCAAAATTCATAAACAATATTACTGCCTTACTGTAAAGTTTCAAGCAAACTCGTTATGATTCTTCACCCCCGACCACAACAGAGGATCTTGTTATGTTAAACACCCTATCAAAAACCCTGCTGCTGCTTGCCAGCCTCAGCCTCTTCGGCACCGCCTCGGCTGCCGATCACGGCGAGAAAAAAGAGCATGACCACGAACACAAACAAAAAAGTGAAGCCATCCAAGTCAAAATCGAGACCAGCCAAGGCGACATGACTCTGGAGCTGTACCCCGAAAAAGCCCCAAAAACGGTGAAAAACTTTCTCCGCTACGTCGATGAAGGGTTCTACAACGACACTGTTTTTCACCGTGTCATCGCCAACTTTATGATTCAGGGCGGTGGTTTTGATAAAAGCTACAACCGCAAAGCCACCCACGATCCGGTGGCCAACGAAGCGGACAACGGGCTGGAAAACAACTACGGCAGCATCGCCATGGCGCGCACCTCTGACCCCGACTCCGCCACCGCACAATTTTTCATCAACTCCAGCAACAACCGCTTTTTAAACCACACGCGCAAATCTCGCCGTGGCTGGGGTTACTGTGTCTTTGGCAAAGTGATTGACGGCAAAGCGGTGATCGAAAAAATTTCCGCGCTGAAAACCGGCTCAGGTGGCTCCTTCCCCAAAGACGTGCCCAGCCCTCAGGTGATCATCAACAAAATCAGCCGCCTCTAGCGGCTTGATTTATCAATATTCACCCCTATATTTTGCATTCAAACTTACTTAGACAAAGGTCTTTCCATGATTAAACTGCACACCTCAATGGGTCTGATCACCCTCGAACTCGACCACGAAAAAGCCCCCAAAACCGCTGCCAATTTTGAGCAGTACGCCAAAGACGGTTTTTATGATGGCACCATTTTTCATCGTGTCATTCCCGGTTTTATGGTGCAAGGCGGTGGCATGGAGCCAGGCATGAATGAAAAATCAACCCGCGCCAACATCGAAAACGAAGCCAACAACGGCCTTACTAACGACGTCGGCACCATCGCCATGGCGCGTACCCCTGACCCGCATTCAGCCAGCTCGCAGTTTTTCCTCAACGTCAGCAACAACGGTTTTCTGAACTTCACCGCACCCACCCAGCAAGGTTGGGGTTACTGTGTGTTTGGTAAAGTGGTTGACGGCCTGGACATCATGATGGAGATCAGCAAAGTCTCCACCGGCAACGCAGGCGGTCACGCTGACGTGCCTACCGTTGACGTGATGATTGAAAAGGCTGAAGTGATCGATTAATAACGCCTTCTCAGAGCCAAATCCTTACGGTTTGGCTCTGATTTTTTTTCATGCGCTTTTTTATATTCATCACTTTTTATGCACACACTTTTTATTTCTGATCTGCATCTGGATGCCAGCCGTCCTGACTTACTTACCCTGTTTCATGATTTTATTAATCAACAAGCACCCCATGCTGAAAAACTCTATATTTTAGGTGATTTTGTTGAATATTGGCTCGGCGATGATGATCCAAATCCCGAGTTTCTTGACTGTTTTAAGGCACTGAAAAAACTCAGCCAAAACGGTACCCGTGTTTTTTTAATGCACGGCAATCGTGATTTTCTGCTCGGTAAACAGATGCTGGCCAATTACGGCATCGAATTAATCGACGATCCCACGCTCATTAATCTTTACGGCACTCCCACCGTGCTGATGCACGGTGACACTCTTTGCAGCGACGATGTGAAATACCAAGCCTTTCGCCAACAGGTACGCGATGCACATTGGCAAACGGCCTTTTTGGCCAAGCCTATGACAGAACGCACCGCAATGGTCAACGGTTTACGCGCAGCGAGCCATGCAGCGACAGGGGAAAAAAGCAGTGAAATTATGGATGTCAATCAAATAGAGGTTGAAAAGGTCATGCGGAACTACAAGGTGCAACAACTGATTCATGGCCACACCCATCGGCCAAAAACCCATCACTTTTTTTTAGACCAACAACCCTGCACTCGAATCGTCCTCGCCGACTGGCAAGATCACTGCTGTTATTTAAAGATCAACGATGACACATTAAGCTGAATGACTCTCTTTTTTAAACGCCAACCACTCTTGCAAAGCAACCCGTAACTCAGCAGGGCGAATCGGTTTGGGCAGATAATCGTCCATACCCGCTTCCAGACACTTCTCTCGGTCTCCCACCAAGGCATTTGCAGTAATGCCTACAATCGGCACATAACGTCGCTGTGACTGCTCTCGTTTACGTAATTTCTGCGTCGCTTCGTAACCGTCCATCACCGGCATCTGGCAGTCCATTAAAATCAAATCGTAACGGTGCTGCTGCACCAACAACAGCGCTTCCAAACCGTTGACCGCCACATCCACCGCCACGTCCATCTTCTCCAACATGCGCTGTAAAATCTTCTGATTAACAATGTTATCTTCCACCACCAACACCGATTTTCCTTGATAGCTGAGATCAGATAATTGTGTGTGTGGATTGCGGCTGCCTTTATTTAAGCACAGCACACGTTTCTCAACCACCGCCATCAAGTGCTGATAAAGCAACGATGCTTTTAAAGGTTTTCGCAGATAAAAGGTCTGTGCCAAACGTTGATAACGATTGTGATCCAGATGTTGACGAAAATTGATCAACACCAACAGCGGCATTTCCATCAGATCCGGCATCGCCTGCAACACTTCTGCCCAGATCAAACCATCGGCTTGATGACGGTTGATTAGCACCAAATTAAACTGCTGTTTTTGTTCACTCGCCTCTAACTTCAGCAGCGCTTGCGGCAAAGAAGCGACCTGTGTGACCTTAATCTGCCAGCTCTGTAGCTGTTCCACCAAGGTATTATGCCGATAATGACCGCTGTCCAATAACAGCAACGACAATCCCGATAAACTGGGAGCATCTTGCCGACGATCTTTAACATGGGTCGGTAAATTGAACCAAAACGTGCTGCCCTGTTCCATCTGGCTCTGCACTCCAATTTTACCGCCCATCTTCTTCACCAAACGTTTACTGATACTCAAACCCAACCCCGTACCTCCGTAACGCCGCGTGGTGGATGCGTCCGCTTGGATAAAACGCTCAAACAACTGCTCAGAAAGAGGCTTCGAAATACCGATGCCCGTATCGTGCACTTCACAGCGAATCAGATCCTCAGCCTCAGGTAACAAGCGAATCAACACTTCACCTTGATCGGTAAATTTAATCGCATTGGAGATCAAGTTGCTCAACACCTGCCGCACTCGACCTATATCACCAAACATCGTTTCGGGCACAAGGGGGTCAATGTATGCCATCAAAGAGAGCCGCTTCTCTGCAGCTGTTTCAGCAAAAAAATCCAGTAACTCCTCAACCAACAGTTGTGGGTCAAATTCTAAGTGCTCCAACTGCAATTGATCCGCTTCAATCTTAGAAAAATCCAGCACATCATTAATAATGGATAACAACGCCTCCGAAGAGCGATAGGCGTTATCAGCACAGTCGCGCTGATCTTCATCTAAACTGGAATCCAATAACAAGCCCAACATGCCCATCACGCCGTTAATCGGGGTGCGAATTTCATGGCTCATAGTGGCCAAAAACTCGCTTTTGTAGCGACTGGCCTGCTCTGCGTCTTGCTGTGCTTGATGCAGGCTGATCTCAAAACGCCGCCGTTCACTGATGTCTCTGAACAGAAACACTTGGCCTAAAAACTCATCGTCCACAAACAGCGGATTAAATACGCAAGAAACCGCCAAATCATCCTCATCACCTTGCAGCAACAGGCCTTGATCATCCCGAAAACTCTCACCTGCGGCCAAACGACGCAACAATTCCTCGGTCAACAAAGGCTCTTCTGGCTGCCCCACTTCATGTAGAGTAAAACGGCTTAAAACAGAGCACCCCACCAGATTATCTGCCGCATCTTGCAAATAATATTCAGCGGCAGGATTGATAAACTGCAACACGCCCCTGTCATCCAAAACACACAGACCATCACTCAAGGAATCCATTACCGAACGCAGTTTTTGATGCTCCGCCGCAACGCGATTCTCCGACTGTTGACGCACATTGTCGTACAACAGCTGCATCTCTCGTGAGGAAATGTCCATCGAACGTTCGAGCAAATAACGGTCTTGATCCACATCATCGTACGTTGCACTGACTTTTTGCAACAACGCCAACCACTGTTCCTTGGAGGGCGCTTGAGTGTCATCCAGACCCAAACGCCGTAACTGCCGTGTTAAAAGGTGATGCACTGTCTATTCGACCTCACTGAAAATCGTCAAGGTCATGGTTTGATTATGCAGATCACAACTGCCACTGACAAAGGGAGAGATTTCACCGTAAGAGTAAAAGCCAATCTGCTGCACATCCCCGGGTAAAGCAGACAACGTTACCTCGACCTCCTCCTCAGAACGCTCACGCAACACCAAACGCCGCCCGACACAACTAATGGCGATGCAGAGTTTTTGCCCCATTTTTGCAGAAGAACTGCGTTGTTGTGCTTCTTTCGCGGCGCTCTCCGCACCATCAATCAGACGTTCAAAGTTGGCGCGCATCAACTGTGCTAACCAACCTTCTGACACATCCCCCGCAAAGGTCAACGACTGTTGCTCCTCATCCACCGCCAAAATGGTTCTGACTCGGTGGCGTTCATCCTCTTGATTCTGACGCAACGCCAAGGGAAAGAGCAATCCCGTCGAAGGCAATCCCTCTGACAGCTCCCCCAAATACTCTTTATACAGCTCCAGCGCCGGTTTACCGTCCAACTCATACAGAACGTTACCCTTCGAACGAGTCACACGTCGCTCAGGACCAAAAATATCCCAACCCCCTTTGCTGCCAAAGGAAACCCTAACGGCATCGCCATAAAAACCCAAGGCCACCACTTTTGACTCTTCTGGCATTCCCGCCGACAAAACCCAACTCTGCTGAAAACGTTCGCCATCTCCCGCCAAGCCACCCGTAATCACCACCTCATCGGGTAGAGCGTCACACAGACCATTCACCAACTCACTGCCATTCACATGCAAACCATCGGAAAGCACAAACAGAGAGCGCAAATCATCTGCCGCCAACTGCCGTGCCAAACGCTGTCCCACATCGTACGACTCCTGCATCGAATTCACTGCCTCCGACACCCTTTTTAAGGGCGTATTAGCAAAACGAATCAAAGCCACACTCAGACTGTGATCTAAAACGCGATCAGAAAAGATCTCCCCCGCCGTAGAGCAACCAATAAAAAGCGAGTTTGGAAAAGCGTCACGCAGCGTTTGAATCGGAGCAGGGTCTTGCAAAAATTCGCTGGCACCAAACACCATAAGCAGTGTCTCAGGTGAATCCCAATCAGGAAACGAGTCCAAACTCCAACCGTGCTCCTGCTGGTAAAAAAAAGTCATACGGCGCATAACGTGCTCCTCACAAGGTCAAGAAAACAGCTCCAATAACAGTTGATTAACCGATTGATGCGCTCCTTGCAACGTTTTTTCAATATCCGGCAAGGTGATCAAACGATCACTTTTACCCGCCGCCCAATTGGCCACCACCGCCAAACAAGCGTACCCCAACCCCAGCTCACGCGCCAACGCCGCCTCCGGCATTCCCGTCATGCCCACGATGGTACAGCCCTCGTGCTCCAATTTTCTGATCTCAGCCGCCGTTTCCAAGCGCGGCCCTTGCGTCGCCGCGTAAGTGCCTTGCGCCGTCACCACAATGTTTGCTTGCCCAGCCGCCTGCAGCAACGCTTGGCGCAGACCTTCCGTATAGGGGTAGGTAAAATCAATGTGCGTCACCTGTGCTAAATTCTCAGCAAAATAGGTCTGCTCACGACCGTAGGTGTAATCAATGATCTGATCGGGAACCACCAAACGTCCTGGTGGACACGCCTGCGCAATGCCACCCACAGCGGCCAAGGCAATCACCTGTTTCACCCCCACCTGCTGCAACGCGCGCAAATTCGCACGGTAATTCACCCGATGAGGTGGAATGATATGAGGGTCACCGTGACGAGCGAGAAAAACCAACGGCTGCCCCTGTAGCTCGGCGAACAGCAGCGGCGCTGAGGGCGCACCAAATTCGGTCATAACCTGCTCGGTTTTGATCCGCATCAACTCAGGCAAAGAGCTAAAACCGCTGCCGCCAATAATCGCAATGGGTGTTTTATTCGACATTAAAACGCCTTACAACGCCGTTTCATCAAGAGCATAAATGCCCTTCACATTACGCAAGTAACCGTGATAATCCATCCCATAACCCACCACATAACGATCATCGACACTCAACGCCACATAATCCGCCGCGACACCTGCGCAGCGGCGCTGATGTTTTTTCTCCAGTAAAACCGCACTCTGCACCTGCTTAACGCCTTGCTGCTGGCAGTATTCAAGAATGGCTTTTAGAGTATGCCCCTCATCCAAAATATCATCCACAATCAACACCGTGCGCCCGCGCAAATTCTGCTGCGGATACAGCAACCACTGCAACTCGCCACCCGACGTTTCACCACGGTAGCGCGTGGCGTGCAAGACATCACACTGCAACGGGAAATCCAGCAGCGGCAACAGCTGCCCTGCCGGAATCAAGCCGCCGTTCAAGACTGAAATCAGCAACGGATCAGAGGCCGCCAACTGCGCGCTGATCTCAGCGGCCATTTTCTGCAACGCCGTGCGAATTTGATCTTCATCAAACAACAACTCAGCTTCCGCCAAAGCCGCCTCTGCTTGTGCAGCACTAATAGAAGAGCGACTCATGGCTCTAACTCAAAATCATCGCCGCTCTGCACCGCCTGCAACACCCCTTGCGCTTGTTGCCACTCGACACCGGCACGCAACGCCTCCGCATTCATCTCGCCTCGACCGTGCAGACGCACCAAACGCGCTTGACTGGCGGGGTTTTCATAACCCTTTAGAGAAGCCACCACCGACTCCGCCGCCTCAGGCTGGTTGCAAACCAGAACCATGTCACAGCCCGCCTGCAAGGCCGCTTGCGCCCGTTGCGGATAATCGCCGTAGGCAGCGGCGGCGGCCATACTCAGATCGTCGCTGAAAATAACTCCTTGAAACTTCAACTCACGGCGCAACACCTGCTGCAACCAAAAAGGCGAAAAACCCGCTGGATGCTGATCCACATTGGGATAAATCACATGGGCGGGCATCATCGCCGCCAAACCCTGCTCAATCAATCTCTCAAAAGGAATTAAATCCTCTAGCATCAGCTCCGCCAGTGGACGAGGATCAACGGGACGTGCCAGATGAGAATCCTCTTTCACCGTACCATGACCAGGAAAATGTTTGCCCACCGCCACCATTCCCGCCCGTTTCATCCCCGCCATCAACGCCGCTGCCAGACGCGCAATCACCTCAGGGTCGCGGTGAAACGCACGATTGCCGATCACCCCACTGATGCCCCGCCCCAAATCCAGCACGGGGGTAAAACTGACATCAACGCCCTCGGCGCGCAGTTCCGCTGCCAACAACCAGCCCAACTGCTCGGCGCTGTGCAAAGCTGTTTTTTTATTGCGCTCGTACAACTCACCGAGGCGCGCCATCGCCGGAATCGCGCTGAAACCAGCTCGAAAACGCTGCACTCGACCGCCTTCGTGATCCACTGCCACCAGCAGTGGCGGTTGGCGCACGGCTCGAATCTCCGCCACCAACTGCTGCAACTGCAAACGCGACTCAAAATTGCGGCTGAAAAGAATCACCCCACCCACCTGCGGCTGTTGCAGCACGCGGCGTTCACGCTCATTGAGGGCTGTTCCCTCCAGATCCAGCATCACCGGCCCTAAAGACATGACTCTTCTCCCTACGTCACTTTAATAATTGCGCTTGGCGTTGCGCCTCTTTGGCACCCGTTTTATCCCCCCGTGCTTGGCGAGCTTGTTCCGTCAGCAACCAATTACGGTACAGCAAAGTCCGTTCTCTTCCCGCCAAAGCGCTCGACTTAGCGGCTAAATTTTCCGCCTGCGCGTACTGGTTTTGATAGAGACGAATCTCCGCCAAACGGCTCCACAATACCGCGTCTTTTGGCACGATGCGCAGCGCCCGTTCTAGGGCATTGGCGGCTCGATCAAACTGCTGGCTGCTGCGTGCCAACTCTGATTCACGCCAAAGAGAGACCACCGCCGCATTGCTGGTCACCTGAGTGACCTTCTCCTCAACTCGACCGGGTGGCAGCTCCGCCGCTTTTGGCAGCGCTTGCTCCGCTTGGGGCTTCCCTAACGACGTTTCACCTAACGGTTTTGATTTTTGCCCTGACGTACTGCACCCCGCTAAAAACAACATCAACAACACAAGCAGAAAATAGCCACTCTGTCTGTTCACTTTTATCATGATAAATCTTCCAACCAGTTATCCGGCTCGTCATCCACTTGATAACAAAACGAGGTTTTTAATGCCGCAGAACGACGATCAAAAGGCAATTTTTTTGCCTCTGGACAATCCTCACGACTCTGTTGACCTTTGGCGTTGACCCAACGCCATTCGACACCGGCAGGCACGGTGCTCACCAATGATTTCACATCGGCCAGAGACATAAACTTCGCCCACAGCGGCAAGGCTCCCGATGAGCCACTCAGCCCCATCGGGCTGTTATCATCGTTACCCACCCAGACCACGGTCAAGAGACGGTCGCCATAACCGGCAAACCAACTGTCCCGCAAGTCGTTACTGGTGCCGGTTTTACCCGCCAGAATGATCTTCGGCAAACGCCACTGCAACGAACGCGCACTGCCCTCTTGGGTTACTTTCTGCAAAGCAAATTGAGTCAAATAAACCGCCGTTGGATCAGCTCCAGCTGAAACCTTTAAAGGATAACGACGCAGAGGTTCACCTTTTGCGGTCAATACCGCATGAATGCTGCGCAGCGGAGCATGAAAACCGTTATTGGCCAACGTCTGATAAAAATCGGCAACCTCAAAAGGAGACAACTCCAAGGCTCCGAGCAACAGGGACGGATAGGCCTTAATATCTTTTTTTATTCCCAACTCATGCAGCTGCCTGACCACCTTTGGCAAACCCAACTCCATCCCCAAACGCACACTGGCCAAGTTATAAGAGTGCGCCAAGGCGCGATACAACGGTACCTTACCGTGGCTTTTATGGTCGTAATTCTGCGGCTGCCAAAGCCCCTCTTGGGTCTCCAAACTCAGAGCCTGATCCGAAAGTAAACTCGACAATTGATAACGCCAAGGTTGGCTCAACGCGGCCAAATAAAGCGCCGGTTTTACCAAAGAACCAATGGGGCGCTGGGCATCCAAAACACGGTTAAAATCGCCTTTTTTTGGATCACGCCCACCGATTACGGCCAGCACCTCACCGCTGCTGCGATCCACACTGATCAAAGCCGTTTGACGATCTGGATAGCGTTTTTGATCGGCCAAGGCTTTTATCCCCGACGTCACTGCACTCTCCGCTTGCTGCTGCAGATGACTGTCCATGTAAGTGAAAATACTCAAACCGGCACTGCGCAGATCTCGTTCATCATAATCACGATAGAGCTGGCGTTTCACCAACTCCAAATACGCTGGGTATTGGCTCGCTCGGGGCAGACGAGCCGGAGCCAAACCCAGAGGCGCCGCTTTGGCCTGAAAATAGACTTTTTTCGAGATCAGTTTCGCTGTGTGCATCAGACGCAAAACTAAATTACGCCGTTTTTTAGCCCGTTCAGGGTGGCGATACGGGTTGTAGTACGAAGCGCCTTTCACCAACCCGACCAACAGCGCCATCTGATCCAGATCCAGCTCAATCAGAGGACGACGAAAATAGAACTCACTGGCCAAAGCAAAACCGTGAATCGCCCGCGCGCCCGACTGACCAAAATAAACCTCGTTAAAATAGGCTTCCAGAATTTGCTCTTTGCTAAAGCGCCACTCCAACAGCAACGCCATAATCACCTCATTGGCTTTGCGGCTTAGGGTGCGTTCGTTGCTCAAAAAGAGATTTTTTACCAACTGCTGAGTCAAGGTGCTGCCACCCTGCACCCGCTCACCGGCTTGAATGTTGGCCAACAGAGCACGGGCAATCGCCTGCGGACGCACGCCGTGATGTTGAAAAAAATTACCGTCCTCCACCACCAACAGCGCTTCAATCAAATGAGAGGGAAGATCGGCGTATTTCACCAGCAGACGATCTTCATGGTGAGCGGGATAGATGCTGGCAATGCGTTCTGGCTGCAGGCGAAACCAACTCAATTCACCGAGACGATCCAATGCCCGCAAACTGCTGACGTGGCGCTGAGCAAAGCTGATACGAACGTTACGCGACACCTGCAAACCGTCCCAAAACTGAAACGGACGACTGACAATATCCAAACTTTGCGGCAAACGACGGTACTCACCTGGACGACTGGGTTGGCGTTTGGCGCGATAGCCCAATTGCCGCAGTTTCTCTTCCAGTTCCGAGGGTGAAAGCGCCGCACTGGCGTACAGCTCCAGCGGACGAGCATAAACATGAGCGGGCAAGGCCCACTGCGCACCAGCAAAATGCAGCCGCACTTTGTAGTCTAAAAAGGCCACATAAGCTGCCAGCATCACTGCTGACAGAATAAACCAGAGTGGCCAGAGGACGACAAAACGTCTTAATACAGAACGCTGAACGGGGCTGGCTTTTGGTTTTTTGGTTTTTTTTACTTGGGCTTTTTGGGCGGCCACATTTTACTCAATTATTTTTGATGCGGAAACTACCCGCTTTTAACAAAATATTCGACACCATCGAGCCCTTTAAAATGAGCATCGGAGGTCACCAAAATATTTTTAGAGTGGTGTGCTGTGGCGTAAATAATGGCATCGGCAAAGGAAAGTCCCTTCTGTCTAGCAAAATCAGCGGCCAACAAAGCAATACTGGTTGATAACGGCACCACACAACCTTGTTCTGTCAACCCGATTACCTCCAAAGCGTTACTTTCGGAGACCTCTCGACAGACCCACTTATACAATTCAAATTGCACGGAAGTGGGCACAATAATTTCCTCGATACAGAGAAAATAAGGCGCGTAATCCTCAACCAAAAGACCGTTTGTCAACCACTCAATCCAACCACACGTATCAACGACAACCGCCATCTAAGCGCGATCACGGTAACCGTTGGGATTGACCTGCTTGAAGATGCCACGTGCCGACTGAATGGATTTCACCGGCACCAATTCAATAACATCCCCCTTAGCAATCACCGAAAACTTCTGACCCGCTCGCAATTCAAGTTGCTCACGAATGACCTTAGGTAATGACAATTGATATTTACTCGATAACGTTGCAGAGACCATTTTTACATCACCTCATTCGATCAACAATTGGTAAAATTATAACCGATATTCAATCCCTTAACCATGCGCCCAAGTTTATTCCCACTCAATCGTCCCCGGCGGTTTACCGGTAATGTCATACACCACCCGCGAAATGCCGTCGATCTCATTAACAATACGGCGACAGACCAGATCCAAAAAGTCATAAGGCAGATGCGCCCAGCGAGCGGTCATAAAATCAATCGTCTCCACCGCACGCAGAGCAATCACATATTGATAACGCCGACCGTCACCGGTCACGCCGACGGATTTGACTGGCAAAAAGACGGTAAAGGCTTGCGACACCTTATGATAGAGGTCGTGGCTGTACAGCTCCTCGATGAAAATATGATCCGCCAGCCGCAGCAGATCGGCGTACTCTTTTTTCACCTCACCCAAAATCCGCACCCCCAGGCCCGGCCCTGGGAAGGGGTGACGATAGACCATATCGTAAGGCAGCCCCAGCTCCAGACCGATGCGCCGCACTTCATCCTTAAACAGCTCCCGCAGCGGCTCCACCAGCTTCAAGGTCATGTTCTCGGGCAGACCACCGACGTTGTGATGGGATTTGATCAGATGCGCTTTGCCGGTTTTAGCGCCCGCCGATTCAATCACATCGGGGTAAATAGTGCCTTGCGCCAACCACTTAGCCGAAGGCAGTTTGGCCGCTTCCTCTTCAAAGATCTCGACAAACAGGTTGCCGATGATTTTGCGTTTTTTCTCAGGATCAGACTCACCGGCCAACGCTGCCAAAAAACGCGCCTCGGCATCAACCCGAATCACCTTCACTCCCATGTTTTTGGCAAACATGGCCATCACCGCATCGCCCTCTTGGTAACGCAGCAGACCGTTGTCCACAAACACACAGGTGAGCTGTTTGCCGATGGCACGGTGCAACATGGCCGCCACCACCGACGAATCCACCCCGCCAGACAGCCCCAAAATCACCTCATCGCTGCCCACCTGCTGCACCACCCGTTCGATGCCGTCGTGGATGATGTTCTCCGCCGTCCAGAGCGACTCACAACCACAAATGTCATGGGCAAAACGCTCAATAATACGCTCACCCTGTTTCGTGTGGGTCACTTCGGGATGAAATTGAAGACCATAAAAAGAGCGACCCTCATCAGCGATGCCCGCAATGGGGGCGCTCTCGGTGGAGGCGATCACCTTAAAGCCTTCCGGCAATTCAGTGACTTTATCGCCGTGGCTCATCCAGACATCCAGCAAGCCGTAACCTTCAGCGGTAACGTGATCTTCAATCTCACCCAGCAGATCGGAGTGGCCTCGGGCGCGCACCTGCGCGTAACCAAACTCCCGTTTATCGGAGCTGGAGACCGTGCCGCCCAACTGCTCCGCCATGGTTTGCATTCCGTAGCAGATCCCCAAGACCGGCACCCCCAACTCAAACACCACCGCTTCCGCACGAGGCGAATCCTCCAGCGAGACCGATTCCGGCCCACCGGAGAGAATAATGCCGCTGGGTTTGAAATCCCGAATGGCTTCACTGCCACAATCGTAAGCGTAAAGTTCGCAATAGACCCCCGCTTCGCGTACCCGCCGCGCAATCAACTGAGTGTATTGGGAGCCAAAATCGAGAATAAGAAGGCGTTGCTGATGAATGTCGGTCATGGTTTTTTATCTGCCAAGAAAGTCTGAAAATAAAAACAGCACAGCCCCAGACGATCTGAGGCTGCAAGGTAAATCAGAGCATGAAACTCTAATCGACGTGGTAGTTGGGCGCTTCTTTGGTGATGGTGACATCGTGAACGTGACTCTCACGCATCCCAGCTGAAGTGACACGCACAAAACAGGCTTTCGTGCGCATCTCTTCCAGATTAGCGCAGCCCACATAACCCATGCTGGAACGCAAACCGCCCAACATCTGATGCACGATGGCCGACAGCGGCCCTTTGTAAGGCACACGACCCTCGATGCCTTCGGGGACAAATTTTTCCACCCCAACGCTTTTATCTTGGAAATAACGATCACTGGAACCCTGCTGCATCGCGCCCAGCGAACCCATGCCACGATAGGATTTATACGAACGCCCTTGGAACAACTCCACCTCACCAGGGGCTTCCTCGGTACCCGCCAACATGCTGCCAATCATGGCCACATGACCACCGGCAGCCATCGCTTTGGCCAGATCACCGGAGTAACGAATGCCACCATCGGCAATCAACGGCACACCGGTACCCTCCAGTGCTTCAGCCACATTGGCCACCGCACTGATCTGCGGCACACCGACACCAGCAACGATGCGGGTGGTGCAGATGGAGCCCGGTCCAATACCCACTTTCACCCCATCGGCACCGGCAGCCACCAGATCACGCGCCGCTTCAGCAGTAGCGATGTTGCCACCGATCACTTGCAGATCGGGGTAGTTCTGTTTCACCCAACTGACCCGATCCAACACCCCTTGGGAGTGACCGTGAGCGGTGTCCACCACCACCACATCCACACCGGCAGCGGCCAGCGCGTGAATACGCTCATCGGTATCGGCACCGGTACCCACCGCCGCACCGACGCGCAAACGAGCTTGATCGTCTTTACAGGCGTTGGGGAAATCAGTCGATTTTTGGATGTCCTTAACGGTAATCATGCCCTTGAGATGAAACGCATCATCAATGACCAGCAATTTTTCAATCCGGTGTTTGTGCAGCAATTCGACAATCTCGGCTTTTTTAGCCCCGCCCCTCACTGTCACCAATTTCTCTTTGGGGGTCATCACCGCCGAAACCGGCTCATCCAGACGGGTCTCAAAACGCACATCCCGATGAGTCACAATGCCCACTAAATTTTCACCTTCCACCACCGGCACCCCGGAAATGTTGTGATACGCAGTCAATTCCAACAACTCACGAATGGTGGTCTCTTTGCTGGTGGTGACGGGATCGGTAATCACACCGCTCTCAAATTTCTTCACCTTACGCACTTCATTGGCCTGCTGCTCTGGCGACATGTTCTTATGAATGATGCCAATGCCGCCCTCTTGTGCCAAGGCAATGGCCAAACGCGCTTCGGTGACCGTATCCATCGCCGCTGAGACCAATGGAATATTGAGGCGAATGCCCCGTGTCAGCGGTGCGCCCAACTGGGCATCGGCGGGCAAAATGGTGGAGTGAGCGGGTTGTAACAGAACGTCGTCAAACGTCAGTGCTTCCTGAAGGATTCGCATGAAAAAGTGACCCAAATTGAGAGGTGAAAAAACAGTCGTGGCGCATTATAGAGGATTGCTGATTTGAGCGGAACCTATGACCAAATTCGTTTCAAGCCACAAACGACAAAAACCTAGATTGAAAATAAAATAAAAAAAGCACTTGCTTATATTAATATCTACTAATATACTTCACTCCATCGTTTAGGCAGAGACCTTTAAGTCACCTAAACCACACTTATTCAACTTTAGAATTTAACTTAAACTTTTTGGAGATTAACCATGAAAACTTTGAAACTGATTGCTGCTGCTGCCCTGATCACCGCTTCTGCTGCTTCTCAAGCTTGGTGGGGTCCTTTTGACAACAACAATGGTTACAACAACAGCAGCAACAGTAATGGCGCTGGTAACGGTTCCGCTAACGGTTCTGGTGATTTCAGCTTCAGCATGAACGCATCTGCTAACGGTAATGGCAACGGTAACAGCACTGGCACCAACGGCTATAACAACAGCAACAACAACGGTAACGGCAACTTCTTAGGTAACGGCGCTGGTAACGGTTCTTTCGGTTTCAGCATGAAAACCTCTGCTAAAGGCAACAGCAACGTTGCAGGCAATGGTTACGGCTACAACGCTCCTTACTACGGCGCACCTGTTGCTGCTCCAGTCGCTCCTGCTGCTGCTGCTCCTAAAGCAGACGCTGCTCCTGCTGCTGCAAAATAAGCAACACCCGAAACTTCGGTTTCACCTAAGCCTCAACTGGATCTCCCTCCCCAGTTGGGGCTTTTTTGTGTCTTCCTCTCAACGGCATTTCCCATGAAAAAAAATCCCTCCAGCATCAGCCTCGCCGTCAGCGCCTGCCTGTTAGGTCACGCCGTTCGTTACGATGGCGGCCACAAACGCCAAGCGTTTTTACTTGATGAACTGAGCCAAATCGCCACCTTAATCCCCTTTTGTCCCGAAACCGCCATCGGTCTACCCACCCCAAGACCGCCCATTCGTTTGGTCTCGGAGCACAACCTCATCCGTGTGCTTGGCGTTGAGAACCCCAGCTTGGATTTCACTCAAGCCCTACAAGAGTACGGCACGCAGATGGCAGCACAATTTGCCCACATCAACGGCTTGATCATCAAACGCGGTTCACCCAGCTGCGGCTCACAGCGAGTCAAAGTCTACAATACCAGCAGCAAAGAGACCGAGCGCAACGGCATGGGGTTGTTCACTCAAACCCTATTAGCGCACCTACCTCACCTGCCGGTGATTGACGAAGAACAACTTAACGACCCTGAACAACGCCAACACTTTCTCAAACAACTGCATACTAATAAAAATTAGTCTTTCCTAATTGACCCCTTTGCCAATAACACTTACTGTTCACCTGAAAAACAGCAGCCAACCACAGTGACCTCATGAAAATTCTCCACACCTCAGATTGGCATCTCGGCCAACGCTTTTACGACCAAGAACGTCACCAAGAACACGCCCTATTTCTCGATTTTTTATTACAGACTTTAAAACAAGAGAAAATCGAACTGCTGCTGATCTGTGGCGACATCTTCGACAACGCCAACCCCTCACGGCAAGCCGAGCGGCTCTACTACGATTTTCTGCTTCGGCTCTCAAGCTTAGGTCACTGCCAAGCCGTCATCGTGGCGGGCAATCACGACTCTGCCTCACACCTAGAAGCACCACAACGGCTGCTAAAAGCCTTTAATATTCATGTGGTTGGTGCTCTAAGCGACGATCATGACGATGCCTTATTGCAGATCAAAAGCAAAACTCCACAAGACCCTGGCATCTGGCTCGCCGCCGTACCCTATCTGCGTGATCGTGACTTGCGCCGCGCCGTGGCAGGTGAACGTTTTGACGAAATGGAACAACGCACCAAACAGGGCATTATTCAAAGTTACGCCACCTTGGCCAGTGAGCTGCAACAACGCAACCACGACAACGCGCCCATGCTCGCCACCGGCCACCTGACCGCCATCGGCAGCAGCCTCTCCGACAGCGAACGCCACATTCACATCGGCACGCTGGGCAGCATCTCCGCCGCTCAATTTCCCACAGCCTTTGACTACATCGCTCTGGGACACCTGCATCGTCCGCAAAAGGTCGGTGGCTGTGAGACCATCCGTTACTCTGGTAGCCCACTGCCCCTCAGTTTTAGCGAGATAAAACACGACAAGAGCCTGCGAATTATTAGCACCGAGCAAGGCAAAATCGAACAACAGAGCATCACCATTCCGCGTTTTCGTTGTCTGCTCACCCTGAAAGGCAGCGCCACAGAATTACAACAGCAGATCGAAGCCCTAACCGCTAAAGAACAACTCACGCCGTGGTTGGAACTGGTGCTCACCGACAGCGAACTGGCAGCCAATGATCTGAAAATGCTGCACGAATGCGCCAAAACATGCCAAGTGGAGATTTTAAAAATTGGCTTAGCTCGACAAGACGCACCCATCACCCACCTCAAGGAGTCGGATCGCAGCATTGAAGAGCTGCAACCAGAAGAGGTGTTTCAACATCGTTTAGAACATTACCAAGGCAGAATCAGTCACGAAACCCTCAGAGGCTGTTTTCAGCAACTGTTAAATCGCCTCCATGAAGAGGAAACGTTATGAAAATTTTGCGGCTGCAATTCCAAAACCTCAACTCCTTGGTGGGCATTTTTGAGATCGACTTTGACCGCGGATCACTGGCAGACGCAGGCATCTTTGCCATTACTGGCTCTACGGGAGCAGGTAAAACCACCTTGCTGGACGCCATCACACTGGCTCTGTTTGGCAAAGCTGCTCGCTACAACAACCTCAATAACCCCAGTGAAATGATGTCACGCGGCAGCAGCGAGTGTTTTGCCGAAGTGCTGTTTGAGTGTGCTGAAGGGCAATTTTATGCTCGCTGGGATCTGCGCCGCGCTCGGGGCAAAAGCGACGGCAAAATACAGCCCGCCAAACGCCAACTGAGTGATGAACAAGGGCGTATTTTAGAGAGCAAATTGCGCCCCGTAGACGAACGCATCGAAGCACTCACTGGGCTGGATTACCCGCGTTTTTTACGTTCGGTGCTGCTGGCGCAAGGACGTTTTAAAGAGTTTTTAGATGCCGATGCCAATGAACGTGGAGCTTTGCTCGAACGCATCACCGGCACCGAAATCTACTCCAAAATCAGCACCACCGCCTTTGACCTTGCTCGCCAAAAAGAGGCTGAAATCAGCGCAGCTCACCAGGCTTTGGAAGGCGTAAAGCTGCTTTCTGACAGCGAGCAGCAAGAAATTTCGACAGAAAAACAAAGCCTACTAAGCGCCAAACAACAAAATCAACAACAGCTGGAAACCGTGCATCAACAACTGCAACAGTATCAACAGCAGCAAGAACTGCAACAAAAACAGCAACAACTGCAACAAAAACAATTGTTGCTGCAACAAGAACAAAAAAAATTAAACCCACAACTGCAACAACTGGCACAACATGAAAAAGCCGCCCCCCTCAGCAACGAGGTAGAACAACTCAAAAATGCAGAAAAAAACCTGCACGAACTGCTACAGCAGCAAAAAACATTGCAACAACAACAGCAACAGATTCGCCAACAGAATCTAACCACCCTCACCGCAGCTCACCAAACCTGTGAACAGCAGCGCCAGCAATCCGCTCAGCAGAGCCAACAACTCTCGCAAGAACAAAGCAGCCTGAACCAAACCCTAGACACCCTCCAACTCTGGCTGCAAGAACACCAACAAGAGGTAAAAATCGAAACAGAACTGCCCCAAATTCGCCAACAAGCGGAGCAGTGCCGCTCCTTACAACGCCAGCAAGATGAAAGCTTACAAGGCATCCAAGAGCTGCAAAAAAACATTCAGCATCGCCAAAGCCATATCCATCAATTGCAACACCAACTCAGCAGTGCCGAGCAACAACGCGACCAGTGGCTTACCACACTGAAACAACACCAACAGAAATTACAGCACGCACGAGGCGATCACAGCAGCACCAGCTGGCAACTACAGATTGAAATCCTACAAAAAAAGCAGCACATTTTGGATGAACTCTCCGATCACGATGCCGATGCGCGCCTGCTGGGAAAAGCGGAAACCCAACTGCTCAAAAGCGTGAAACAGCTTCAAATAGGCTATCAAAAAGACAAAACCGACATTAAAACCTGCCAAACAAAACGCCAACACGAGCAACAGAGACTGGAAGACAAAACCCTACAACACCAGCAAGCCTTGGCCATTCAAAGCCTGAGCAGTCATCGTCAACAGTTGCAAGAAAACCAACCTTGCCCCCTCTGTGGCGCACAAGAACACCCCTACAGCGAACAAAGTTTGCCCTCTGAATCAGAGACAGAAACAGCGTTAAAACAACAACAAGAACAGCTCAAACAGGCCACAGAAGAGCAAGCCTCCGCAGAGCAACAACTTCAACAACGCAAAAATAAAATCAATAATCAGACCGAACAACTGCATAAAAACCGCGCCGACATCAAAGGTCTGGCGGAACGTTTTAGCAGCAAAGCCAACAAGATAAACCTCACTCTGACCCTCAACGAACCTCAGCTTCTACAGGAGGCCTGTCAGGAAACTCAAGCACTGCTCACAAAAGCAAAGCAGCAGGCAGAAACGCTGAAACAGGTCGAAAAAGATCAGGCGCAAGCTGAGAAAGAATATTTGCTGTTTCTAGCCCAGCAACAAAGCCAAAAAGAGCAGAGTCGCCAAAACCAACAAGAACTGGAGCTGCACACTCACGAGTTGAAACAGCGCCAACACAATCTGGCCGCCCTGCTGGAAAAATCACAAACCGCATTCGATGATTTCAATGCCACCACCGCCAACTGGACAGTGGCCATTCATGGCAGCGAGCAGACACAACCGATCATTGACGAATTAGAACAGCGTTTCAAACACCACACCGAACAGACACAACAACAACTCAAACTACAGCAAGACCAGAAAAACCTCAAAACCCAGCTGGAACGGGTCGGCAATGAACTCTCCCAACTGCTGCAAGAAGATGAAGAGTGGCAACAGCAATTGAATCAGTACCGTGATCTACAATTGACACAACCCGTTACCCCAGACATCACCTTAACGGACGCAAACAAACGCAAACAGAGCGTGCAGCAGGCCAAAACGCGCTTGGCTGAAATACAGGCGCTCTGTTACGCCAATCTCGACAGCATCAACAGCCAGCAAACTCAGCTGCAACAGCAAAAAGCAGTGCTGCAAGAAAAACTCACTCAACACCAATTTAAAGATCTGGAACAGTTACGCCAAAGCCTACTGACAGAAGACGAAGCCAAAACACTGCGCCAACATCAGACCCAACTGCGGGAACAGCAATCAAAGTTGGATGCCTTATGGGAAAACCAAGACAACGAACTGAATAAACTGCTGGATTACAACCTGCCCCAAGGCGAAGCGGCTCAACAACTAAAACTCGATTACCAACAGCAACAACAGCAGCAGACCCAACTGTCAGAACGCGCCGGTGAAATCAACGCCATCCTCAAAGCCGATCATGAGCAGCGCCACAACCAACAGACACAACTGAAAAAAATCAGTCAACTCACCAAAGAAGCACAAAAATGGTATGTGCTCAACGACCTGATCGGCTCCGCCAGTGGCCGAAAATTCCCCAAATTCGCCCAGAGTTTGACCTTGGCACAGCTGATTAAACTGGCCAATTTTCATCTGCACAAACTCAATCCGCGCTATCAAATTCAATTGAAAAACGTCGAAGAGCTGGCGCTGGAAATCGTTGATCTCTACCAAGCCAGCAGCGTGCGTCCCACTAGTAGCCTCTCTGGAGGGGAGTCCTTTCTGGTCAGTCTGGCGCTGGCCTTAGGTCTGTCGGAGTTGGCCGGACATAAAACCCGCATCGAAAGCCTCTTTATTGATGAGGGTTTTGGCAGCTTGGATGCACAAACCCTCGACATCGCTCTGAGTGCCTTGGAAAATCTGCGCTTGGACAACCGCACCATCGCCATCATCTCTCACGTTGAGGCGCTCAAAACCCGCCTCACCACTCAGATTCAGGTGCAGCGCAACGGCGATGGGTTTTCTCATCTGCGCATTGTGGATACGGTGGAGTAAAACAGATGCAACCAACAACGCTCTATTATATTCACGACCCCATGTGCAGTTGGTGCTGGGCCTTTACAACGGTCTGGAAACAGATTCAAACTCAGCTGCCACCGCAAATCAACGTCAAGCGCCTGCTCGGCGGGTTAGCCCCCGACAGCGACCAAGCCATGCCCATTGAAACCCAGCAGCAGATCAAACAGGCGTGGCAACAGATCGAACAGCGTCTGCCACAGAAAAAATTTAACTTTGATTTCTGGACAAACAACCAACCTCGCCGCTCCACCTATCCCGCTTGCCGAGCGGTGATTGCCGCGCGCGACCAAGACCCTCGCTGCGATCTGTTAATAACTCAAGCGATTCAAAAGGCCTACTACCAACAGGCACGCAACCCCTCCGATGACAGCACTCTGCTTGAACTGGCAACTGCGTTAACGCTGGATCCAAATCGTTTTGCCCAACAACTCAATGCCATCGCAACCCAAAATCAACTCAAAGAAGAGATTCGACTCTGCCGCCACATGCACGTCAGCCGCTTTCCCAGTCTGGTTTTGGAACAGAATGGGGCTTATTGGCCGATTGAGATCGACTACAATGACGCACACATCAGCCTAGAGGTGATCGACCGTCTGCTCACTGCCTGAGGCATCATTCCCAAGGATCTCAATGTTTACTTTCATCAAGCTCTTTAGCCTACTGTTCGCTCTCTGTGCAACCGCCACCGCTGCTGAACCCGCTTCGCAGCCACAATCCAGCTCAACGATACGTCTGCCACTGGCACTGCCCCAACTCGCTTATGAGTTAATCGACACCCCCAAGGACAGCAAAAAAGCAAAGGCCACAGAGGATCTGTGGCAGCGACTGCGCGCCGGATTTGCCTTGCCCAGCAGCCAACATGAGAACATTCAAGCCGAATTAAACTGGTATAAAAAACACCCCAACTACCTGAAGCGGGTCAGCAAACGCGCTCATCCCTACCTCTATGCTATTTTGAATGAAGTTGAAGCCCGTGGCCTACCGAGCGAATTGGCGCTGCTGCCCATTGTGGAGAGCGCCTACGATCCCTTTGCCTACTCCCACGGACGCGCCGCTGGGCTGTGGCAGATGATCCCAGGCACCGCCAAACGTTTTGGTTTAGAACAAAATTGGTGGCTGGATCAGCGCCGTGATCTGATGGCCTCTACCCGTGCCGCACTTGACTACCTTGAATACCTGCACCGTTACTTTAATGGCGATTGGTTACTGGCGCTGGCGGCCTACAACAGCGGCGAAGGCACCGTTGGACGAGCGGTGCGCAAAAACCGCAAACAGGGCAAAGACACGGATTTTTGGTCCCTCAAGCTGCCCAAAGAGACCCGCTCCTATCTGCCTAAAATGCTCGCCCTAAAACAGATTATTCTCCAGCCAGAAAAATTCAACACCCAACTCGAAGCAATTAAAAACCAGCCGTTTTTAGACACCGTGCAGATCGGCTCACAAATGGATCTTGATCTCGCCGCGCAACTGGCCGACATCAGCATCGAACAGATTTACCGCTACAACCCCGCTTTTAATCGCTGGGCCACGCCGCCAAAGGGCCCTTTTGAGCTATTAATTCCAAGCCAAAACGTAAAACAATTCAAGCTCGCCTTAACAGATTATCCAGCCGAAAAACGCATCAACTGGCAGCGGCATAAAATCAAACCCGGTGAGAGTCTGGGTAAAATCGCGCAGCGTTACCGCACCACCACCCGTTTATTAAAAACGGTCAATAATTTAAACAGTCACCGCATCCGCGCCGGAAAAATGTTAATTATCCCCCTAGCGCGACGCGACCTAAATGACTACGCCCTCAGCAGCGAACAACGCCTGCAACAGCAACAAAATCGACAGCGCCAAGGGCGCAAAAAAATCAGCCATCGGGTAGCAAAGAACGAAACCTTCTCCGACATTGCGCTTAAATATAAAGTCGGCATCCGTCAACTGGCCAAGTGGAACGGCATGGCACCAGGAGACAGCCTGCGCCAAGGCCGAAAACTGGTCGTCTGGATCACAAGAAAAAACCGCAGCCATTTTAGCAACCCCGCCACGTTCCAACATCCGCTGCAAAAAACCGCCAAACGCCGCCTCACCTACACGGTACGCAGCGGCGATTCACTGGCCAGCATCAGCCAACGCTTTAAAGTTCGCCTGCACGATTTAAAACGCTGGAATAAAAAAGGCTTACGCGGCAAATACCTCAAACCCGGTCAGCGGCTGAAAATTTATGTCAACACCACGGATCGTGAAACGTAGAGATAAGGCATGCCTTATCTCTACGTTTCACCCTTCAACATCCCATATTTTTTCTAG
>JAUZRS010000216.1 GCA_030950195.1 Gammaproteobacteria bacterium
GCACCGCCTGCCATAGAGATGCGGTTGCAGCACGATCTAAAGGTAAATGAGTGGGATAAAAGCGCAGTACCAACAGCAACAACAACACAGATAACAGCAGGTCAAGCCAAAAGGCAGCCTGCCAGCCCCATTCAGGCGGCAGTAAAACAAGGCCGTTCAGTGCCAATAGGGTGCCTAATGGCACCGAGACATTAAACAACCCCATCGCCAAACCCAAACCCTGTTGGCGAAACGCCGCCGCCACCACCTGCGGTGCCACCACGATCAATACCGCCGCCCCACTGCCCGCAATCAAACGCCCTAGCACCAAGGGCAGATAACCGACCATCAGAGCTGCCAACAGATTGCCCAGCAACAACAAAACCGCCGCCAGCACCGCAACTCGCCGCGCACCGTAACGATCCAACAACAGACCGCTGGGCAGCGCCACCAGCAACGCGGGCAGGGTAAACAACCCCATTAACAAACCCGCTTGGGCAAAGCTGATCTGCAACTCGGCCACCAAAACCGGTACCAACGGCGGGACGGTTTGCAAACAAAAAGAGAAGGTCAGACCTGCAAAGGTGGAAACCAGCAGTAAAACCCAACGATGCTCTGCCACTCAACCCTATCCCGCCGTAAAAAGAGTTCAGCTTAGCAGAGAAGTTAAGCCGTTACGCTGCGGCTTCTTGCTGTTTGCCATTTTGACGCGCAACCAAACGCGCCATCATGCGCAGATCTTTTTTGTTCAAATTCATGGCCGCTTGCACCCAAATTTTAGTGATGTTGCGCAGCTCTTCGTAACTGACGGGATTGCAATAGTTTTTCACTTTGCGCATCGCCCGTACACTGTTGGCCATGCGTTTTTCACGTTTAATGTAGGCGTACACCGCTTTTTCACCTGCGCCTTTTTCCGCCAACACATCCACCACACCCATCTCATGCAACTCTTCGGCACGGTAAAGTTTGCCACTCAAAATCATCTTTTCCGCAGCCAGATTGCCGATTTTACGCGATAAAAAGCTGTAAGCGCCCATGCCCGGAAAGAGATTAAACATCACCTCGGGCAACCCCATTTTCACCCCTTTTTCCGCCACCAAAACATTACTGGAGAGCGCTGCTTCAAAACCACCACCCAAGGCATCCCCTTGCACTAAAGAGATGGTGGTGATATTGCTGTCCAAGCTGTTGACATTTTGATACAACACATCCACACACGCATCGGCGTATTTTTGCAATTGCTGTGCATCTCGGTTTTCAATCAAGGTTTTAAACAAATTCAAATCACCACCTAAATTAAACGTGCCATCAAATTCCGAAGCCAAGACCAAATATTCAACATCACGTCCTTGTTCACTGCCTATCTCCTGCTTGACGCTGCCAAAAAAACTTTTAATATCCGCCAACAATGTCGGAGTGAAACAGGGTCTCGGAGTGGCGTTCATGTAATACCAAAACGTCTGATACTTTTCGTCAAAAAAGGTCTCCAACTGCGCATATTCATACACGCTTAATTCAAAATTAATGGCTTGATTAAAACGAAGTTTAGGGGCTTTCACTGCTGCATTCATTGGAGAATCCTACTTGTATTTTTGACGGTTACGCCGCTCAAGCGGCATTAGCTTCTTACCGAGCAAAAGTCAGACCAAGTAGACTATGGTGACAATTCTGACAGACCACCCAAACATCACTGTCGATAATTCAGTAACTCCCGCAGCAAACTGGTGGCGTAACTGCCAGTGGGCAGCTCAAACGCCAACCTCACCACATCGGCCTCCAGCTCCGTCAACTCCACTCCCTTAATAAAAACCCGCAACGGTCGGCGCTCCATTTTCATCCCTGCGGCCTCCAGCCCCACTGTCAAAGGCGGCTCAGAGACGATACACGCCTTCTCCCATGCGTACGCCTCTTCACCCAACTTGGAACAACCTTTACCCCACATCGGCCCTGTGAGGTGAATATCGCCCTCAGCCAAACGTTGTTGTAATAATTCGTCCACTGCCTCAATGGCAAAAATGCTGTGCGAGCCGTGCAACATCACCACATCACCCTGCTGCAACTGACTCCAACGTCCCTGATTGATCCGTTCTGACAATACACAATTAAACAACCATGAACGCGCCGCTGACAAATAGATTGATTTTTTCGCCCGTGAGACTTTCCTTAGTCGGCGTTCAAACAGCGCCAAAGCGTGTTCAACATTACGTCCACCGTGACCAAACCGCTGCTCACCAAAATAATTAGCAAAACCGTTTTTTTGCAAAAAACCGAGTCGATTTTTTAATTCATTAAACTCACCCTCAAATTCACGTAGGGTAATCTCAAAACGATTCGCTTTATGCACCCCGCGACGCAATTTTTTCGAATGTTGCGTTACCTGTAGGACAGAAACATTTTCGCTGTTCAAACTCTGCCAATCCGGCGCAGGTTGCCCAGGCAAATAGACACTGAACCACTGACGAGTGATGGCATTTCGATCTTTTAAACCCGAATACCCCACATCCATCAGCTTTACTTGTGCCAAATCAGCCACTCTTTTCGCCACCTCATCGCTGTTCAAGGCGGTTTTTTCTAGCTGTAAAAACCAATGTTCACCTTCACCACTGGGTTCAAAGCCCAATACCTCATCCACCTGAAAATCCGCTGGCTGGCAACGCAAAACCGCTTTCTGCATCGGTTTATCTAACAATCTTGCCCACTCTTTCATTTCAGTTTTACTCTCCAATACACCCAATTTTCATCACTCACTCAAATAAAAAAAGAACTATAAGCCTCTTAATTAAAGCAGTATCACTTCCCTATGACATCCCAAGAAACACCAATATGATATGACAATTATGACATATTGAGTACTTTATGCTTTACCAACAATCGTGTGTTTACCTAAATACCTACACACAAAAATCCTATTACTCTCTATCTCGTACCGTTGATCGTCAATTTAATGACTCAAAAACCCCTTTTTTGTACAAAAAACAACCAATATCAGCTCCTTTCAAACAAAAAACACTTTTTATTAGCCATTCAGTAATTCAATGTGTCAAAATAACTACCGAAAGTCGTAGAACACGAAGAGACAGTTCCAAAGGAAAATCTTTAGCTTGTTTCGATAAAGAATTATTTTCCCAAGAAGGGCTTTCGGAACTGTAGGTTCCAGTAGCAGTCTAAGCAGGCAACGTTAGGTTGTTGGAATTGGATGATGTGTTTGTTAAACGGTAATAGGGCTTTTAAAGTAACCTCTGGATCTATTTTTTCCAGCTAGACAGTGACTGATAAATTCAAACTGAAACGGTTTTGAATTGACCAAAAAATAAAAAAGGTCAGGGATGTGAGTCATGGAATACCAAGGCAGTGGTAATAAAATTGTCAAGAAGATTACGCCTTAGCCGTTAATTAAAACAGCACACTTGTGTCAACAAACAGTGGAAAACATAGGACAATTAAACATGGCAAATGTAACATATCAAGGTGGACCAACCACACTCGGTGATCGTCTGAGACACAGCCGTAAGGCCAAACATTGGACTCAGGAACAGTTGGCAGCGAAAGCGGGCACAACTCAAGCCGTCATCCAAAAAATCGAAAACGGTAAGAGCTTACGCCCGCGTAAGATCCAAAGTTTATCCGAGGCTTTGAGTGTCACCCCGTCCTGGTTGATGTTCGGTCAAGAAGACGCACCCAAACTGGATAAAGAAGCAATCGACATTGCCAAGGCATGGTCGAGCATTGACGAACCCACCCGTTCGCTCTTAAAACGGGAAATCATGGAAAAAGCCTCACATTTAGAAATTTCCTAAATGTGTCGTTAGAAAACAAAGACGGCTTCCAACTGGATGCCGTCCTACCAAAACAGACAATGCAGCCGATACGTTAACCAAAACTCATCGTCTCATCGCGCTTTTTATTGTGCAGATCACGCAACTGTTTTTTGTGCGTATGCTTGATAATCACCTCTCGATCTTCTTCGTGAATGTACTCATAATCCACCGACACCAAAAACTGATTGCCTTGCTCCAAACCATCACTGCACACAATGCAAGAGACAACGCGTGCGTACAACATCATAAATATTCTTGATGGAAACAGTTTTACCCGCATCTCAATCAGCCCCCCTTTTTGATAGTCTTCCTGAGAAAAAAAACGCATTCCCTGCGCACTCAAATTGACATTATGCGTCGGTACATCCGGCAACATCGCCTCTTTAGAAACAAACAGTTTGGCTAAAGAGTTAATCTTTTCATCCATAAATTGTAAATACTCAGCCACATCAGAATACTTCTTTTCAACTACCTTAAAAAGCGGTAATTTTTTCTCATTCTTACCCAAAAAAGTATTATAAATACTGAACATATCTCGTTGATACGCAAAACTCTCAACAGCCTCATTCTCGATGAATCGACACTGTAATGACAGCTGATCATCTATCCGAAAATAACGCCGCCTCTCTGCTGGATTAGACACTCCTACCTCCTTACTACACGGTTTTTTGATGGCTTTTGTTGCATAATTTCTTCCACTAAAATAATCTCTATACGACGGTTTTTAGCCCGTCCTGCTCGAATCGAGTTGGTCGCCAACGGCACCACATCCGCATGCGCTCGAATTTCAAAACGTTTCGAATTCAATTTTGCATGTTGGATTAAGAAATGAACCACACTGGCAGCACGGCTGGCCGACAAAACCCAATTTGATGAAAATTGCCGAGTTGAAATGGGCAGATTATCCGTATGCCCCGCCACGATAATTTGACCATCACTCTTTTTCAAAGAGTGACCAATGCGACTTAAAACAGGAATAAAACTGGCCTGCAAAGCCGCCTTACCCGAAGAAAACGAACCGCGCTCACGAATGCGTAAAATCACCTTTTCACGCTCTGTCAGCACCTCTAACAAGCCTAACTTTATCTCTCTGGCCAAACTTTTTTTCAACTTTTCCGCTCGTTGTTTGGCACGTTTGATCGCCTCTTGCATATCCTGTGCAGCGCCTTTGGCATCAGAGTCGGTAAAGTCCAAATTCTGTTTGTATTCCTCTGTCGTCATCTGCCGAATTTGGATTAAGGGTGTCGGTACCGGTTTACCAGGACTAAACTCCTGTGCCACCACACTGGTGCCTTTGGGAATATCTTTAGCTTTAATCTCACGCTGCACCCCAAAAGCAAATTTCATAGATCCTGCAACTTGCTTGTATTTCTGCACATCCATTTCAGAAAACGACAGCAATAAAACAAAAAAACACATCAACAACGACATCAAATCGGCAAAGGTCATTACCCAACCAGGTATGCCCGCCTCGCATTCACATACGGCTTCATCGTCCATTATTCATCTCCAAACGTTAATCATCACCCGATGAGACACGTTTACTTTCCGGCAAAAAATTCATCAACAACTGCTCCAGCACCCTTGGATTCACCCCCTCTTGCACCCCTGAAATGGATTCAATGATCAAGGCTTTATTGAGTTTTTCCTCATTGCTTCTGAGTTTAAGTTTTTCTGCAATGGGCAAAGCAAAGGCGGTGGCAATCACCGCGCCGTACAACGTCGTTAACAGCGCCACCGCCATCGCTGGACCAATGGATTTGGGATCGGACATGTTCGATAACATCTGCACCAGACCAATCAAGGTACCGATCATGCCCATTGCCGGAGCTGCATCGCCCGTTGACTTAAACATGCTGACACCAATGTCATGACGTTCGATGGTCAAATTAATGTCCTTAGCCAACATCCGGTTCACCATTTCAGGCGGATGACCGTCAATGCAGAGACCAATGCCTTTTTTCAAAAAAGGATGGTTAATCTCTCGCTCCTCCAGCGCCAAAATACCCTCTTTACGAGCAATGTTGGCCAGTTCAACGGCTTCAGTGATCAGCTCTTCAGGGGCGGTGCTTTTATACAAAAACGCTTTCAAGGCGATGCCAAAAGAGCTTACAAACTGCCCCAATGTAACCCGAGTCAAAACCACCGCAATCGTGCCACCGACAACAATAATCAGAGAAGGGATATTAATGAACACCATCGCGTCGCCACCCAACAAGATCGACCCCACGATCACCCCTGTCACCGCCAGCACACCCAATAACGTGGCTAAATCCATCTCTGCACTCCCTAATCACCGTTATAAAAATAGAATCCCAGCAGCAATTGTTCTATCCTGCGCCAAACCACTGACTTGATAGGAATTGAAACCGTATGAGCACCGCTCTTTATTCACAACAGCAAACCTTGATCCAAAATCTCTGTTCCTCTGAAAATAATTTTCCGCACAGTGTCAAACAACTGGAACGCATCGAAACCCACATCTCCACCGTGATTCTCTGCGGTGAGTTTGCCTACAAGATCAAAAAACCGGTCAACTTCGGTTTCCTTGACTTCACCTCACTGAAACAGCGCCACCACTTTTGCAAAGAAGAGCTGCGTCTCAACCGCCGTCTGGCACCCGACCTCTACCTTGATGTGGTTGCCCTGCGTGGCAGCATTGACGCGCCGCATTTTGGTTCTGAGGGAGAGATTATCGAATACGCGGTAAAAATGAGGCAGTTTTCCCAGCAGGATTTGCTCGATAAACAGCTGGCCAAAGGCAACCTCAACGGTTCACAGATGGATGCCCTCGCCGCCGACGTGCAGCGCTTTCATCAACAAGTGGCGATTGCAGACGAAAGCTCAACCTTAGGCACTGCCGAAGAGGTCTTTGCTCCGATGCAGCAAAACTTTGATCAACTCTATCCACTGATCAAAGACCCTGACGCGGTGGCTCAGCTAAAACGCCTTGAACAGTGGAGCCAACAGCACTACCAGCAACTCAAACCCCTGCTACAAGAACGCAAACTGAAGGGCTTTATCCGTGAGTGTCACGGTGATATGCATCTGGGCAACATGACCCTTCAAGATGACAAAATCAGCCTCTTTGACGGCATTGAATTTAATGAATCTTTTCGTTGGATTGATGTTGTCAGCGAAATTGCTTTTTTGATTATGGATCTGGACGATCGCAAAGCGCCAAAATTGGCACGTCGGTTTTTGAACGCCTATCTGGAACAGAGTGGCGATTATCAAGGGTTACAACTGCTGCGTTTTTATCAGGTTTACCGGGCTTTGGTGCGGGCTAAAATCGCCAGCTTTCGCCTTGCACAAGAGGGTCTAAGCGACACAGAACAACAGCAAGCAATGGCTCAATATCGCAGTTACACCGATCTGGCCGAAACCTACACCAGCGCTAAAAAACCCCATCTCTGCGCCACCCACGGCCTCTCTGGCAGCGGCAAAAGTCACCTCAGCCAACAGGCAGTAGAACAGTACGGTTTTATTCGTCTGCGCTCCGATCTGGAACGCAAACGCCTGTTCGGTCTGGAGACACACCAAAACTCAAACAGCAGCCTCAATGACGACCTTTACAGCTCTGAAGCAACAACAAAAACCTACCAACGACTGCAACATCTGAGTGAGCTGATTTTAAACAGTGGTTTTTCCCCTCTGATTGATGCCACGCTGCTGGATCCAGCCCAACGCGCAGGGTTTAAACAACGGGCACACGATAATGGCACAGCCTTTGTTATTCTCGACATTCACGCCGATGAAACGCTGCTAAAATTACGCATTAAGGCTCGTCAAGAAAAGGGCAATGACGCTTCAGAAGCAGATCTTCAGGTATTACAACAGCAGATAAAAAAATACCAGACGCTGCAACCCGACGAAGCAGACCAGATCATTAACATCGACAATCAAGAAGGCTACGTTCTGCAACTTGCGTTTATGGATTAAGGGGGATTAAAATGCAGCGCACGCCTCGGTAGCTCAGCTGGATAGAGCGCTCCCCTCCTAAGGGAGAAGTCGCAGGTTCGAATCCTGCTCGGGGCGCCAAATTTTAATGGCCCAGCTCTTCGGGTAACAGCACCTGTTCAAACCAGTACTGCTTTAACACATCCACCGCTCTGATAAAACACTCCATATCCACATGTTTTTGCAAAAAAGAGTTGGCGTGTTCTGCGTAACAGGCTTGCACGTCAATGGGGTTATTCGAAGTACTCAACACCACCACCGGTATTTGTGCTAAATCAGGGTTATTTTTTACCGCCTTCAAAACTTCATGACCATCCATCTTGGGCATATTCAGGTCCAATAAAATAAGATCCGGCCGCTTAACGTCAAAAAATGGTGCTTCTTTGTATAAAAAGGCCATCGCTTCTTCGCCGTTATTGGCAATGCTCATGCGACACGGCAGACCAACACTCATAAAGGCTTTTTTGGTCAACATTTGATGTGCCATATCATCCTCCACCAGCAACACATCCATCGAACTTTTTTCAAGTTGTTTATTCATCATGCGGCAAACCCTTTAAAGTAAAATAGAACGTTGCACCCACACCCACATCAGACTCCACCCATATTTTTCCAGCGTGGCGCTCGACAATTTTTTTACACATCGCAAGTCCAATACCCACCCCAGAATATTCACCTTGCGCGTGCAAGCGCTGAAATATTTTAAAAATTCGATCAAAATGTTGCGGCTCCATGCCAATGCCGTTATCCATCACAGAAAACCGCCAAAAACCCTCCAGCCACTCTGCATTAAGGCGAATTTTTAGATCTCCTTCGCAACGGTACTTAATCGAATTTGAAATCAAATTTTGCAACAGCAACTGCAATTGGTGACTGTCCGCCATCACCATCGGCAATTGCCCGTATTCAATCAAAGCCCCACTGTCACCAATCGATAATTCCAAATTCTCCAACACCGCCAACAACACCGCGCCACTGTCCACCTCATTCAGCTCTTTTTCTTGACTGCTCAGACGTGAAAACTCCAACAGACCATTAACCAACATCTTCATGCGATTGCTGCCCTGTACCGCAAAATCGATGTACTGCTTGCCCTCGCTACTCAGCTCATTACCGCAGTTGCTCTGCAACAGCTGTAAAAAACTGGTCACGGTACGGAGTGGCTCTTGCAAATCATGGGAGGCAATGTAAGCAAACTGCTCCAACTCTGCATTGGAGCGAAGCAAATCCCGATTTATTGCCTTCAGACTTTCGACTTCAATGTCCTGCACTGCTAACGTCTGCATAAACACCCTCGCATAAATTAATATTGACCGATAAACCCATTAGAAAAACAGAAATAAAACTGTAATCACTTCTCCTACTTATCGGTTATCTCGGTACGAACTTAAAGTAGGCCACAAAAAAAGATCACTGAGCAAAATAAACCTTTAAGTATTTCTAGTTCAGACCGATAGAGCTAAGTAACAGGTGATTCACAATCCAATCACACAATAAAGGGCATTACCGATGACAGTACAAACCATGTTGGTGGTAGACGACAGCCGCTTAACTCGCATGATGGTGAAAAATTTTGTTCATGTTGCCCACCCCGAGTGGAACATCATTGAAGCAGGTTCAGGGGAAGAGGCACTGCAAAAAGTCAACGGTGAGCAAATTGACTGGATGACCATCGATCTCAATATGCCGGGCATCGACGGTATGGAACTGGCTGAACAATTAAAACACCAATTCCCACAGGCCAACATGTGTCTGTTAACCGCCAACGTGCAAAAAAGCGTACAACAACGCGCCAGTAAGCTGGGTATCTCATTTGTCAGTAAACCGATCACGGAAGAAAAAATCGTCGGCTACGTCTCCTAAATTAAGCCCATAAAAATGAATAATAATCTAAATGAGATGCAGCAAGATGCCATTGGCGAACTGCTGAATATTGGTCTTGGCCAAGCCGCCGCCGCCTTTAGCGAACAAGTACAACAAGAGGTTCTGCTCTCCATACCCAACATCAGCTTCTATACCTTACAAGAAGCCTCCAATGTACTCGAAAAATTAATCGGTTCTGAAGCCTGCTTGCTGATCCAAACATTTTCAGGCCCCATCTGGGGTGATGCACTGTTAGCACTGACACCACAGGACAGCCTAGAGATCATTGAAATTTTGTTGCCTCCACACACAGAGCAAGAACGACGACAACAAGAAGCCGAAGTGTTAACCCACATCGGCACTTTGATACTCTCCACCACTCTAAAAAGTCTGCAAAGCCTCTTTCCAGACCCGATCAAAATGGGAAAAAAACAGTTTAAAAAAGGGGCTGTTTACACCTTGTTAGATGAGAGCACAACAACCTTTCACTACAGAACAGGAACCGCGCTGGTTTTGTGCATGTCACTTACGCTGGCCGAGAAAAAACAGAGCTGCTACATCAGCATTATTATGAATCACGAAGCACTTCAGGCTCTAAAAACCGACCTCGATCACCTTCTCAATCTCGTCTAAAGCGAACTGATTATGACCTCTACTGCTGACATCCAATTATTGCTGATTGAAGACAACCCCGCCGATGCTTTTTTGCTGCAATACATGTTGCAACACATTGAAGGTCAAAACTTTTCAGTACAGCATGTGACACGTCTCAAAGAAGCTCAGCAGCAATTTGAAGCAGGTTATCAAGCCGACATTATTTTATTGGATCTCTCCCTACCCGACAGTCAAGGTATGGAAACCGTAACCGCCATCATCAACATCGCACCACATACACCGATTATTGTCATGACGGGCAATCAAGACCCCAGTGCAGTGCAAGAGGCGGTCAAAATAGGCGCTCAAGATTTTCTGATTAAAGGTGAAAACGACGCTCGATTTTTGGATAAAACCATTCGTTACGCCATCGAACGCAAAAGTGCCGAATCTCGTCTCACCTATCTGGCTCATTACGACTCCCTCACCGGTTTAGCCAATCGCGCCCTATTTAACGACAACCTACGTCAAGCACTGGCACGCAGCCGTCGTAAAGACGCTCTATTGGGGTTGCTGTTTATTGACTTGGATCGTTTTAAAATGATTAACGACACCCTGGGTCACGATGCTGGAGATGAGCTGCTGCGCAACGTGGCGCAACGGATTAAAAACGTCATTCGAGAAGGGGATTTTGCCGCTCGCTTGGGCGGTGATGAATTTACTGTCATTATCGAAGGCATTGCCGCCATCTCCAACGCCGGCATCGTGGCACAAAAAATTCTGCAAGCGATGGCTACGCCTTTCACCCTCAACGGTCAACAAGTCGCTGTCAGTTCCAGCATCGGCGTTGCCACCTACCCAACGGCAGGCAACAGCCCCGAAGAGCTAATAAAAAACGCCGACATCGCCATGTACCGCGCCAAAAACCGAGGCCGCAACAACTACCAAATTTACAGCGATGACCTCACCCCCAATGAACGCCATCGTCTACAAACCGAACACGAACTGCACCGCGCACTGAAACAGAACGAACTGCAACTCCACTATCAACCGATCATAGAAACCCAGACAGGTGCCATTTTAGGAGCCGAAGCCCTGCTAAGATGGCGACGTAACGGCCATCAAGAACTGATCCCACCACTGGAATTTATCCCCATTTTAGAAAAGACAGGGTTGATCGTATCCGTCGGTAAATGGGTCTTGCGTAACGCCTGTTTGCAATGCAAAACGTGGCACGATGCGGGTGCAGAAAACCTACGCATTACAGTCAATCTCTCCCCACAACAGCTGCGTGGTCCCGATACACTGCAATGGATTCAAGACGCACTCAATGAAAGTCAGTTGGCCGCCCAATTTCTGGAACTGGAGATCAGCAGCCACATGTTCACTCAGCCCAGCGCCACAGAAAAAGAGAGCCTTGACAGCATCCGTGCCATGGGGGTCAGTCTCTGCATTGATGATTTTGGTTATGGCGAAACTTCTTTAAGTTGCCTGATGAGCAAACAGCTCAACAGCGTTAAAATAGACCGGCGTTTTTTACAAGGGGTTACCACCCACAAACCCACAAACGTCGTTATTGCCGCCATCATTCAGATGGCACAAAATTTGGGCTTACAGGTCATTGCCGAAGGGGTCGAAAACCGCGCCCAGCTCAGTTTTTTGCAAAAACACGGCTGTGCCCAAAGCCAAGGGTATCTCTTTAGCCCCCCCATTGAAGCGCAAAAATTTGCGCGGCTACTGCATGAAAAGCGAGAACAGACCACGCTGGCTTAGGCACAACGGGCACCTAAACCCATCACTCGCCTTCCCCCCCCTCAACAAACTCGTTATGATCCTGATCTACCGAAAACCACTCATGCCGTAATTCCGAAATCATGCTCAACACCAGAACCATTCCCTCTCGACCACTCAACATCACCCAGCTCAATCGCCAAAGCCGTGAACTGCTGGAAAACCATTTTGGCCAAATTTGGGTTGAGGGAGAGATCTCCAACTTTCTCCGCGCCGCTTCCGGTCACTGTTATTTCAGCCTCAAAGACAGCAAAGCGCAGATCCGCTGCGCGCTGTTCAAAGGCCGCAACCGCTCTCTAAGCTGCACCCCAAAAAATGGCCTACAGGTACTGGCGCGAGGCAAGATCAGCCTCTACGAACCT
>JAUZRS010000217.1 GCA_030950195.1 Gammaproteobacteria bacterium
ATGCCAAAGCAGATTTTCAAACGCCTTATGCCAGACCCGAACAAAGTTCGCAAACATAAGAACCTTCAATGCCTTGGCACTCTGCTACACGACCCCAACCTGTGGCACATCAATCGCCGCTCCATAGCCAATGCCTTTGGCGTCGGTCTCTTTATGGCGTGGATGCCGGTGCCGTTTCAGATGCTGTTTGCCGCCATTGCCGCTGTACCCTGTCGCGCCAATCTCCCCATCTCCATTAGTTTAGTCTGGCTAACCAACCCCATCACCATGCCAGCACTGTTCTACTTTGCCTACGTGGTGGGCGCTGCTTTGCTGGGTTACGACGCGCAGATTTTTCAGTTTGAATTGAGTTTGGCGTGGTTCAGCAACGGTTTGGAACAAATATGGCAGCCGTTTTTGCTCGGCTGCTTGGTGATGGGCATCGTCAGTGCGCTGCTGGGCTATGCGGGAATGAGAATTTTTTGGCGTTATCATGTGGTGCAGGCGCTGAAGAAACGCCAACGACGAAAAGCCCAGCATTAAATGCGCATACACCCCATCAACAGCGCCTTAAAATCAACCCCGCCAGCGGGGGTAAGGTCAACGCCACTGAATCCGATTTACCCATCCATGTCTCGGCTTCGCTGCTAAATCGCGCTGCATTACCCACATTGCTGCCACCGTAGTAGGTCGAGTCCGAGTTAAACAAAACCTCATACTCACCTGACTCTGGCAAACCAATGCGGTAATTTTCCCTCGGTATAGGAGTAAAGTTCAGCACCACCACAAGGGTTTCATTCTCACTGTGGCGCAGGTAACTCAACACCGACTGCGAGCTGTCATGGCAATCAATCCACTCAAACCCCTGACCATCAAAATCGTGTTTATAAAGTGCGGTTTGATTTCGATACAAACCGTTCAGATCCCCCACCAACTGCTGAATACCTTGATGTTTTGTATCTGCCAACAAGAGCCAATCCAGTGAAACATCTTCATTCCACTCACTGTATTGTGCAAACTCCGCCCCCATAAAAAGCAGTTTTTTGCCCGGGTAAGTAAACAGATAGGTGTAGAGCAAACGCAGATTGGCAAATTTTTGCCACTCGTCTCCCGGCATTTTTGCAATCATCGAGCCTTTTTCATGCACCACCTCATCATGAGAAAAGGGCAGAGCAAAGTTCTCTTGAAATGCGTACATCAAACCAAAGGTGAGTTTATCCTGATGATACTGACGATACACCGGATCTTGCTGAAAATAGTCCAAGCTGTCGTGCATCCAGCCCATATTCCATTTCATCGAAAACCCCAAACCACCCAGCCATGTGGGGCGTGTCACCTGTGGCCATGAGGTGGACTCTTCTGCCATCACCATCGCTCCGGCAAAACGGGCGTGGACGATTTCGTTCATCTCACGCAAAAAAGCGATGGCCTGCAAGTTTTCTCGGCCACCGTGTTCATTTGGAATCCACTCATCTGGCTCACGGGAGTAATCCAAATAGAGCATCGATGCCACCGCATCCACCCGCAAACCGTCCAGATGAAACTCCTCCATCCAATAAATGGCGTTGGAGATGAGGAAGTTTTTTACCTCACTGCGACCGTAATTAAAGATCAAGGTACCCCAATCACGATGTTCGCCTTGACGCGGATCGGCGTGTTCATAGAGCGCCTCGCCATCAAAACGCCCCAACCCGTGAGCGTCTTTGGGAAAATGCGCTGGCACCCAATCCAACAACACCCCAATGCCGTTTTGATGACAGTGATCAATCAAGTAGCGAAAATCATCGGGCGAGCCAAAACGACTGGTGGGAGCATAAAAACCGGTGGTCTGATAGCCCCAAGAGGCATCCAATGGATGTTCCGAAATGGGCAACAGCTCGATGTGAGTAAACCCCAGTTTTTTAACGTACGGCACCAACTGCTCGGCAATCTGCCGATAATTAATGAAACCGTTATCCTCACCGCGTTGCCACGAACCCAAATGCAACTCATAAATAGAGAGCGGCTCTTGCAACCAATCGCGCTTTTTACGCACCTCCATCCAATTGCTGTCTTGCCAACCGTATTGGGACTCACCCAACACCACCGAAGCGGTATTAGGACGTTGCTCGAAAAACTGGCCATAAGGGTCGGATTTGAGACTGATGGAGCCGTGTTGGGCGTTGCGAATTTCAAATTTATACAGCGAACCCAAAGGCAGTTCGGGGATAAACAGTTCCCAAACCCCACTGCCACCACGCACCCGCATCGGATGACAACGACCATCCCAGCCGTTGAACTCACCCACCACACTGATGCGCTCCGCACCCGGCGCCCAAACTGCAAACAGCACCCCATCAATGCCATCAACCGTGTGTTGATGAGCACCTAAAAAACGGTAGGCGTGCCAATGTTTGCCCTCATTAAACAGATGAATATCCAGTTCACCCAACTGCGCACTGAAACAGTACGGGTCATAGCGTTCAAACGATTGGCCGTCGCTCAACTCACCGCGCAAACGATAATGGCTTGATAGCTGACCCTTCGCCCCTTGCCAAATAAAAAAATCACTGCCTTCAATACGCTGCAAAGCTTCGCCACTCTCGGCAAACTCAACCCACTGCACCTTGGGTAAAAACAGCCGTACCAATGCCGCTTCACCCTGTTCATGTTGCCCCAAAACCGAAAATGGATCGTGATGACGGCTGTCGATAATGCGCTGCATCTCCGGCGTAATCTGCCGAATGTCTACCTTGTGATCCATAAAGTGGCTACCTTGGAATTAAATTCCAGAATTTAGTATTCATTGTGAAAAGTCTGTGCTATTTATTAGTACTCTTATCCAGATACTATTCAATGCAAAATGGAACAACAGCACTCACGAGTTACCTCGACCCTATGCACCCAACCTTGATGGCTCCAAAGGAGAAGTAGAAATATGCATCCTGATTATACCGCACGATTTGTAGCCCACCCAACCCGAAATACACTGGCGTTGATTTTAGCAGGTGGTCGAGGCTCGCGCCTGAAACAACTGACCAATTGGCGCGCCAAACCCGCGGTACCCTTTGGTGGAAAATTCCGCATCATCGACTTTGCTCTCTCTAACTGCGTCAACTCCGGCATCCGCAACATTGCCGTCTTAACCCAATACAAATCCCACTCGCTGATCCGCCACATTCAAAAAGGCTGGGGTATTTTTCGCGGTGAATTTGGTGAGTTCATCGAGCTGCTGCCCGCTCAACAGCGCATCGTCAACAGTTGGTATACCGGCACCGCCGATGCGGTCTACCAAAATCTGGACATCATTCGCAGCCACAGCCCCGATTATGTGCTTATTTTGGCCGGTGACCATATTTATCGCACCGACTACGGCCTGATGTTGGCACATCATTTGGAAAACAACGCCGACATGACCATTGGCTGCATCGAAATTGATCTGGATGCGGCCAAATCTTTCGGTGTTATGAGTGTTGATAACAAAAACCGTATCACCAAATTCTCAGAAAAACCCGAGCAACCCGAAGCGATGCCCAACAATCCCGATCGTGCGCTGGCATCCATGGGCATTTACCTGTTCAACACCGAATTTCTCTACGAGCAGCTGATCACCGATGCCCAAACCAGCGATTCCACCCACGACTTTGGCCACGACATCATTCCCGCTATCATTGAAAAACACCGTGTGGTGGCCTGTCCTTTATCTCATCTGCATAAAGGCAATCAAGCCTACTGGCGTGATGTCGGCACCGTGGACTCCTTCTGGGAGGCCAATTTAGAACTGATCGGCGTCAGCCCAGAGCTGAACCTCTACGACGAAGAGTGGCCTATTTGGACGTATCAAGAGCAGTTGCCACCGGCCAAATTTGTCTTTGATAATGACGAACGCCGTGGCATGGCAGTAGACTCAATGGTCTCTGGCGGCTGTCTGATCTCTGGTTCCACTGTGCGTCATTCACTGCTGTTTTCCAATGTAAAAGTCAATTCCTACTCACTGGTAGAAGATTCCGTCATTCTGCCCAATGTTGAAATTGGCCGACACTGCCGGATCAAAAAAGCGGTCATCGACAAAGGTTGCAAACTTCCTGAAGGCACCATCATCGGCGAAAACCCAGACGAAGACCGCAAACGTTTTCACGTCACCGACAACGGAGTAACGCTGGTGGTACCTGAAATGTTAGAGCAGGTGATCCACCATGCACGATGAATCGCCCTTAAATGTCGTCTTCTGCTGGCACATGCACCAGCCTGAATACCGCAATCATCTCAGCGGTGAATACCAACTTCCTTGGACGTACTTACACGCCATCAAAGATTATGTGGACATGGTGGCGCATCTGGAAAACCACCCCTCAGCACGGGTGGTGGTCAACTTCGCGCCCATCTTGCTCAATCAGATTGACGATTACGCCCAACAAGTCCAGAGCTACCTCAAAAAGGGCAGCGCACTGCGTGACCCGCTACTGGCGGCGTTGGATGCGGCGGTTTTACCTCGCCATTCCGAACAACGTCAAGAGCTGATCAGCGCCTGTCTGCGGATCAATGAGCAGCGGTTTATCCACCGCTTTCCGCCTTATCAGCGTCTTGCCAATTTGGCGCGTCTGGTGCAAAAAAAAGAGAACAGCACCGCCTACCTCAGCGACCACTATCTGGCCGACCTGCTGGTCTGGTACCACTTAGCTTGGCTGGGTGAAACGGTGCGCCGTAAAGATAAACGTGTGCAAAAACTGATCGAAAAAGGCACAGGCTACACGCTTTCAGAGCGCCACCAACTGATGCAAATCATCGGTGAACTGCTCTCAGGGGTACTGAACCGTTACAAAGTGCTGGCGCAACGAGGGCAAATAGAGCTGTCCATCTCTCCACAAGCCCACCCCATCGTGCCGTTGTTGCTCAATTTTGACAGCGCCCGTGAAGCGATGCCTGAAGTCAAGCTGCCCATTTTAAAAGCGTATCCCGATGGGGAGGCTCGCGCCAGCTGGCACATTGAGGAAGGCATCAAAACCTTCGAACATCATTTTGGCTTTAAACCCAAAGGCTGTTGGCCTTCAGAAGGTGGCACCAGCCAAGAGAGCCTACAACTCTACGCCGATGCGGGGATAAAATGGCTTGCCAGCGGTGAAACCGTGCTCAGCAACAGCCTACAACAGGCCCACTGGCCCCGAGACGAGCAGCATAAAAACTGGCTGCATCAAGGTTATCAAGACGACGCTTCCGGTACCCAGCTCTTTTTCCGCGACGATGGTCTTTCCGATCTGATCGGTTTTCACTATGCCAACTGGCACACCGAAGATGCGGTCGGCGATCTGATCAACCATCTGGAGGTCATTCGTCACGCCTGCGCCCAGCAACCGGGCAACGTGGTCTCGATTATTATGGACGGTGAAAACGCATGGGAACATTTCCCCGAAAACGGCTTTCATTTTCTCGATCAACTCTACGCTGCGCTAGAAAACCACCCCACTCTCAACCTCACCACCTTTGCCGATCTGAGCCAACAACCCCACTCATCCGCACCACCCTTGATGGCCGGTAGCTGGGTCTACGGCACCTTCTCCACTTGGATTGGCGACAAAGATAAAAATCGAGGTTGGGACATGCTCTGCGATGCCAAACGCATTTACGATGCCACCGTGGCAGAAAAAACCTTTACCAATGAACAGTTGCAAGCGCTGCAACATCAACTGGCCACCTGCGAAAGTTCAGATTGGTTTTGGTGGTTTGGTGACTACAATCCTGAAGCGGCAGTGAGCAGTTTTGAACAGCTGTTCCGCCAGCACCTGAGCAACCTTTACCTGCTCTTGGGCGTGAACGCCCCCGACTACCTCACTCAGCGTTTTGCTCACGGCAGCGGCGATCCCTCCCTTGGTGGTGTGATGCGTCCTGGCCAATAGGAGCCCCTTTTGCACTCTGTTCATGCGACTTTAAATCAGCGCCGCGCCGGTCTGCTGCTGCACCCCACTTCCTTACCCAGTAAAATAGGCAGCGGTGATTTAGGCTCAGAGGCCTACGCCTTTGTCGATTTTCTCAAACAGGCCGGTTTCAGCGTCTGGCAAACCTTGCCCTTGGGGCCCGTGGCTTACAACGCTTCCCCCTATCAAAGTTATTCGGTACATGCGGGCAATGCTTATCTGATTAATTTAGAGCAATTGGTACAAAGCGGTTGGCTCACCGCCGAAGCGCTGCAACGACCCAATGACGAACGCCCAGAACAGTGCCGATTACGCTGCCTTAAGCTCGCATGGCAAGGTTTTAAACAGAGTGCAAATGAGACAGATCGTCAGGCTTTGCAGGAGTTCAAGCAACAGCATCAAACATGGCTCGACGATTACACTCTGTATCAATCGCTGAAAGAGCAGCATCAAGGCCAACCGTGGTGGCTCTGGCCAGAGGCCGAACGCAATCGCCACGACGGTGTACTACAACAACGGTGTTCCGAATTAGAAGGCAGCGTCGCTTACCACCAGTTTGAACAGTTTCTCTTTTTTCGCCAGTGGCATCAGCTGCGGGATTACGCCAATCAAAACGGCATCTTACTCTTTGGTGACATTCCGATTTTTGTCGCCCACGACAGCGCCGATGTCTGGAGCCAACCGGAACACTTTTTTCTGGATGAGAACAGGCAACCTAATGTGGTGGCTGGCGTGCCGCCCGATTATTTCTCTGCCACGGGCCAACGGTGGGGCAATCCCCTCTACCGTTGGCAGGTGATGCAGGCCGATGGTTTTCAGTGGTGGTTGCAACGGATGCGCAGCCAATTGGATCTGTTTGATCTGGTACGCATTGATCATTTTCGCGGCTTTGAGTCCTACTGGGAGATTCCCGCCAGTTGCCCCACAGCAGAAGAAGGCCAATGGGTCAAAGCCCCTGGTAAGGCGCTGTTCAAGACCTTCCAAGACAATTTTGATCCGCTGCCCATTATTGCCGAGGATCTGGGCATCATCACCGCCGAGGTCGAGGCTCTGCGCCTGCAATTTGAACTGCCTGGGATGAAGATTTTACAGTTCGCCTTTGAGGGTGGGGCCAGTAACCCTTATCTGCCCCACAACCATCAGATCAACAGCGTGGCCTACACCGGCACCCACGACAACGACACTACTCTGGGTTGGTTTGAAACTGCACCCGATGAACTAAAACAACACATCAACGGCTATTTAGGCCAGCCACAAGAAACCATGCCGTGGCCGCTGATTCGCAGCACACTGGCCTCAGTGGCTCAGCTGGCCATTTTGCCCGTGCAAGATATTTTGAGTTTAGGCAGTGAAGATCGGATGAATATACCGGGGGTCAGCAGCGAGGAAAATTGGCGCTGGGGTTATCAAACCGGAGCCTTGAACGAAGAGCTGGCACAGCACTGTTTACATTTGAACCGGCTTTATGGTCGGACTTAGAAAGTGAAAATTTGAAAATCCTCTTGATTTTGAGACAAAAGGAGTTAGGCGTTTTTATTGTATTCAGCTTGGTTATCCACTACAAGTATCGGAACAATCTGAGAAGGCGGTAAGCTCTTGTATTCAGGTTGATTACAGATCTCCACAATCTGTTGGCGCTCTTTTTCTCTCAGTTTATTGGCAGGCGTTCGATTGGCATCATTTTCTGTACAACGTGCTCTTTGAGAGTCTTCGGTGTATCTGGGCATTGCGGGGTCACTTTCCGCCCCCTGAACGTTAAGTTTACTGATTCAACTCACCGGACAACTACCCTGACACGGGGGGGCTATCAAGCTTTAGGAAACCTCCGTTTTTGTAGTCAACTTCTATATAATGCAATGTCTTGCCTCAAAACTCGGGTGCGTGTGTTTCATGCGATCTCCGTAAATGGCTTGATAAGCAAGTTATGGATTACATTTGAACCTTTCCTATTTTTAAAAACTTATTATTTTTCAATTATTTACCATGATTATACAAATTCAGCTGGAAAAATTCATCGAATACGCCCATCAGGTCAATCCTGATATCAAGGTATTCACCCTATCCGCCACCAGCGGAGAGGGACTTGGTCAAGGGTACGACTGGCTCAAAGTGCAGCTGCAAGCCAATAACAGCAAGACCGAAGCGGCCTCATGATCAGCCTGTTATTCATAGGCTTTCTGATCGGCATGCGCCATGCGCTGGAGGCCGATCACATCGCCGCCATTGCTACCCTTGCAACACGCACGAATTCACTGCGAGGAGCCCTAAGGCAAGGTGCAGCCTGGGGTCTGGGTCACACCGCCACGCTGTTCTTGTTTGGCTCCGTCGTCATCCTGATGGATTCGGTCATCCCTGAAACGTTCGCCTTAAAACTCGAATTTGCCGTAGGCTGTCTATTGGTGATTTTAGGTTTAGATGTGATGCGCAAACTGATTCGCGACAGAATCCATTTCCATACCCATAAACACACCTGCGGCGTACAGCATTTCCATGCTCACTCACACTCCGGTCAACGTAACCACAGTCCTGCGACGCATCAACATCAACATCCTGAAGGATTTCCTATTCGAGCCTTGTTAATTGGCCTGATCCACGGCATGGCAGGTTCTACCGCACTTATATTATTAACGCTGGAAACCATTCAGTCTCCTCTGCTTGGCTTAACGTACATAGCCTTATTTGGCTTAGGTTCCATGCTCGGCATGGCTGTACTGTCGGTGATCATCGCCATCCCGCTACGCCGATCTGCCCAAGGCCTGACTTGGTTGCATAATAGCTTGCAAGCCATCGTCGGTATCATCACCATTGCCTTGGGCTCTCAGCTGGTCATGAACATCGGCACCCAAGTTATCGTCTTCTGATTTTTTCAGAGCGTATTTCAGCAATTTTTGCAATCCACTTGGATCAATATGGTAACGACGCTCTGTTTATAGAAAAAACTGATCGAGAAGCGAATTCTACCAAACCCTTTAACCTGTACTCAAACCCGCACCATCATCCTCCCCACCCAAACGCTCATATTCCGCAATCACCTGCGCACCCAACAAAATAATCATCCCCGCCATCTCCAAACTCAACAGAGCAACAATGGTCGTCGCTAATGAACCGTAAACCACATTGACCACCGACAACGAAGCAAAATACCAAACCAACAGATGGCGGGTGAACTCCCACAAAATACCGGCTACCACCCCACCCAACAGAGCGTGTTTCCAAGAGAGTTTGCCCACCGGCATTACCCAATAAAGCGAAGCCAACATCAAAATCTCACCCACCACCCCCAAAAAATAAAGCAACAAACCCGACAAACCACTCAAGGACCACTGCGTTCCCCAGAGCTGGAACGACTCACCACCCACCGTTTGCAATGCACCGGAGATCAAGGTCACCAGCAAAAACCCCAGCCCCAAAGATAAAATATAGAGATAAGGCAGCAGTGCCGAGACCATAAAATGGCGTCGTTTGATCACCACCCGATGAAAGAAAATCACCGACATGGCGTTTTCCAACACCGTAAAGGCCATTGAACTGAAAAACAGCAGCACCACGATCAGCAGCCAACCAATCTTCTCACGCTGCGACAACACCACGGCCAACTGTTCCAGCAACGCCTGCGATTCACCCGCCACCACCAAATTCAGATGCTGCCCTAAAGTATTCAGCAACTCTTGCTCAGTGAGCACCTGAGAGAGCGCCAACAAGATCAAAATCAACAGTGGAATAATGGATAACAGCGAGTAATAAGCCACCGCTCCCGAGAGCAACATGCCTTGATTGTCACGAAAACCAAGCAATACTCGCCAGAGAAATTTAAAGGGATGAGAGATCACCCAACGCAATCGGAAAGAATAGAAGGCCATGGATTAACAGTAGCCGAAAAAGCGCCCAAAAATCCAGTATGCTACGCCCATGAGAGCCGACCCCATTATCCAAGTGAACAACTTGAAGAAAAAATACCCCCGCGTTTACGCCGTGCAGGGCATCCATTTTGAACTCCACCGTGGTCACTGCCTCGGACTGCTTGGCCCCAACGGTGCGGGCAAAACCACCACCATCGAGATGCTGGAAGGCATTACTCCGCCCAGCAGCGGCGAGATACTCTACAAAGGTAAGCCGCTGGGGAAAACTTTTCATAATCAAGCGGGGATTCAATTTCAAGCCACTGCCTTGCAAGAGTTCCTCACCGCCAAAGAACATTTAAAACTGTTCCAGAGCCTCTACCCACAGAGCCTGCCCCTCTCAGAAGTAATTCAACTCTGTTCACTGCATGAATTTCTCAACCAAGATGCCAGTCAACTCTCCGGTGGCCAGCGCCAACGTCTACTGTTGGCCATCGCCATGATCAACGATCCTGAAGTGCTGTTTCTTGACGAACCGACCACCGGCCTTGATCCGCAAGCGCGGCGCAATTTTTGGGAAATGATCAACGGCATCAAACAACGCGGCAAAACCGTACTGCTGACCACCCACTACATGGAAGAGGCCTATCAGCTCTGTGACCAAATTTTAATTATGGATCACGGTAAAATCATCGCCAGCGGCTCTCCAGACAAACTGCTGAAAAGCCATTTCCAAGAATCCATTATTACTCTACCAAGTGATGACTTTAAGGTTCAAAACGATTTTCCTCTACAACACCAAAACCTCGGTGACAACATTGAAATTCGCTCCAGCAACATCAGCCAAACGCTGCAAACCTTACTGGAACACAAGATTCCGCTGCAACATCTACAAATCCGAAAACACACACTGGAAGACCTCTTTTTGGCTCTGACCGGTCAGGAGCTACGCCAATGATGCGCCGCATTGCCGCCCTGTTTCACGCCCGTAACTTGGAATTTATCCGTGACCGCGCCTCCTTGAGCTGGAATTTGCTCTTCCCCGCCCTGCTGGTTTTAGGTCTGGCGTTTGTTTTTTCCGGCGATGACAAGAGCCTGTTCAAAGTGGCTCAGCTCACCACCACAGAGCAGATTAACCCTCAACAACACCCCTTTTTAAGCACCGAACACATTCAATTTTTTACCCTCGAAGATCGAGCAGCCGCACTGAAAAAAGTCGCCACCCATCAAATTGATCTGCTGTTAGAAATACACGATAAACAGGTCCATTACTGGGTCAATTCAGAATCCGCCAACGGTTACATCGTAGAAAAACTGCTGTTGGCCAGTGACCCAGCGGCATTCAAGCAAACCACACAGGGTCAAGCCATGCGTTATGTGGATTGGTTACTGCCTGGCATATTAAGCATGAATATTATGTTCAGCTGCCTGTTTGGGGTCGGTTTTATTGTGGTGCGTTATCGTAAAAATGGTTATCTGAAGCGACTCAATGCCACGCCGGTTGCGGCCATTGAATTTTTAATTGCTCAAATTTTGTCGCGTCTGCTGCTGCTGCTTAGCGTCACCGTACTGGTTTATATGGGCACCGATTATTTTCTCGATTTCAGTATGCACGGCAGTTATTGGCACCTGCTGCTGCTCACCGCTTTGGGTATTTTTTGCATGATCAGCTTGGCGCTAACGCTGGCCTCACGCACCGCCAGCGAGGAATTGGCGGGCGGTCTGCTCAACGTCATCAGTTGGCCAATGATGTTGCTCTCTGGGGTCTGGTTTTCCTTGGAGGGCAGTCCAGAGGCGATTCAAATGTTGGCGCACTTCTTCCCGCTGACGCATTTAATCAACGGCGCACGGGCGATCATGTTGGAGGGAGCTGATCTGAGTGATATTCGTTATTCGTTGTTGGCATTGAGCGGCATGAGCCTATTTTTTCTGCTTGTCAGCGCCAAACTGTTCCGCTGGAAAGCCGAATAAAAACATCATTAAAAATTACGTTTCTGTCACATGCTGCAAAAATGACATACCTTGTGCAAACGAGCCTAACTGAATTTTTTCTACACAGCATTGATTAAGAGCCACCAAATGAGCTTTTACCAGCCCTTCAAACTCGTGCAGAGAAAGTGACTGCCCTGTGGTAATACACTCAATGAAGTTTTTCTCCTGACTCTGTTGTAAAGCATACACAGTCCCCCCAGAGTCAACCAAACGATCTTGATCAGAATAGCCGTAAAAATGCAGTTCTGGGTCGCTATTCCAGCTCGCTTCATCGACCATAAAGATCAACTCATCTTCATGCTCGTACTGAATAAAAGCAGGCCAAAAAATCATAATTTTATAACCCAGAAACCGAAGTCTCTAAATCCTTAATAATGCCATTATGAATATCGTAAACCCAGCCATGTACCGCCAACTCGTAACCCGTCCGCCAGGCTTTTTTTACCACTGTGGTATGACAAACGTTTTTGACCTGTTCCATAACGTTCAACTCGCACAGTCGATCCAATTTTTCCTTGCCTTGCAAGCCTTTCAGTTCACCTTCATTAAACCGTGCCACGTCTTGAATATGACGCAACCAGTTATCAATCAAACCGTGATCACAACTCTCTTGTGAGGCCGCCACTCCACCACAACCGTAGTGACCACAGACTATAATGTGCTTCACTTTTAACACTTCCACTGCGTAGTGAATCACCGACAAGCAGTTCAAATCCGTATGCACCACCACATTGGCAATGTTGCGATGCACAAACACTTCACCCGGTGGCAACGAGACAATTTGATTGGCAGGCACACGGCTGTCCGAACAACCGATCCAAAGGTATTCGGGAGCTTGCTGCTTAGACAGAGTAGAAAAAAAATGGGGATCTTTATCCGTAACCGAGGTGGCCCATTCAAGGTTGCGGTTCAAGAGGTGCTGTAAGGTGGTCAAAAAAAACTCACTTTCTCTGCTGTAGGTGAGCTATTGAACGTCAAAGGTCACAGAATGGCAAGCACAATTCACACGACCCGCCACCACACCTCAATACTCCTTCACCTTACCTCGCAGCGTCTTGAGCCGCCCACGTTTGGTCTTGCTCTCCATGCGCCGCACTTTTGCACCCTTGCTCGGTTTGGTAGGACGACGTGTTTTTTGCACCACCATCACCGCTTTAATCAAGGTTTGTAGACGCGCCAACGCTTCCGTACGGTTTTTATCTTGGCTGCGATGGATCTGTGCTTTGATCACCACCACACCCTCTTTATTGATGCGATGATCACTTAAATTAAGCAGCTTTTCTTTATAAAACTCAGGCAACGAAGAGGCTCTAATATCAAACCTAAGATGCACCGCCGAGGAGACCTTATTCACGTTTTGGCCACCCGCCCCTTGAGCACGAATCGCCTGCAACTCAATTTCAGAGCTGGGAATAACCACCTGATGTGAGATAAATAACATAAGAGTTCACATTCAAATTATGCTGGGAAAAAATCAATGGTATGAGTAATTATGGTCGTTGAAACCGGCTCACGACCAAAATTGATCATCTTCAAACGCGCCACCAATTTACGCTGCAAACGCCGATCAGACAACTCACTGGAGAGAATTTTACAGCGAATCACCTTACCCGCCGCAGAAATCGTCAACTCAAATACCACACGCCCCTGCAATGAAGGGTCTTTTCGGGTGGCACGATTGTAAAGCGACTCCAACGAACCTTTATTGCGATCCAAACTGCGTCGAATCGCATCCACATTGCGCCCACCTTGCCTGCCAGCACGGCCCACCGATGCCCCTTCCGCACGAGCCAAACGGCTGCCGACTCGCCGTACCCCAGCATCACGCAAACTCGAATTTCCGGCCTCACGACTAAAGGAGACATTTTGCATACCACCACTGCCACGCCCCACCGCAGAAGTAAGCACACCACGAGACGAACCTCGGCTGCTGCTTATCGCTCCATGCGACAAACGTTGTGGTGAATTAAGTGAATTCAGCTGAGGCCGTCCAAGATTGTGTAAAGCACCGTCATCAGAAAACAGCCCCACACGGGCCGCCCGTTGACGCGCCGTTTGAACGGGACGCGTAACACTTTGACGTGGTTTAGCGACACGTTTTATTTTACGAATGGCTTTAGTTTGACGTTTTACAAGCCTCTTTTTGGCTTTAGTTACCTTTTTTAGCGCTGGTTTTTTATTGCTGACCACCGGCGGTGTAACTGCACGCTCTTTTAGCAGCATCTGCACCACGACGGGAGGTAAAATATTTTTTTTCTCTTGTTTAATGTCGGGCAAGTTAACCAAGGGAATCACAACACCCAAAAATAAAAAAACAGCAAAACTGATGCGAACAATTTTTTTAAAATGCTGTGTCTCTTCTTCAGAAGCATTCCAAGGCAAATCAGGCGCTGCATAAACACTCATGATTTACCCCCTCGCCTTTTGCAAAACGGGCAGCGAGATTTTACTGAACCCCGCTTGACTGCAACTGCGCATCACTTTTTTCAACACATTATAGGGAATGTCCTTATCCGCCATAATCATAATCTCTCTCCCCTCTTTTTCACTGTCTTCTTTCAGCACACGTCGTTTTTTTTGGTTCTGCAACGCAACAACCAGCTCAGGAATGGCCTGTTTCCCACTGCGCTTCACCTGCTCAAGCGTGATGATGTTTCGATCCTGCAATAAAATCTCGGTCTGCGTCACCATCACACGTAATACCTGACGAGGTTTCTGCTCAGCCACCGATTCTGGCAACTGCAAGATTTTTAAGTTAGGCAAGACCTGTTCACTGGAAGAGTTCACCAGCAGAAAAAAGACCAAAATGGTAAAAATATCCATCAAAGAAACCAAATTGAAACCAACACTATTTTTCGCTCGCGTGTGATGCCGCTGCATACGACGCGCCCGACGAGAGAGCTTCATCGACCCATTCCAGCCAGAGGTGCATCACCCAAAGAGATGTGCGGAAACAGCTCCAGCATCACACTGCCCCCCACCTGCACCACTTCGGCTGCCCGAACTCGATCCATCAACGCAACCAAACGCTCATAAGAAACCGATTCGGCCAGCAAAATCGACACGGATTTTTTCTCTGGATAACGAGATTTAACCTGTTGCAACACCCCTGACAAACGCTGCAACACCTTCTCATCAGACCAACGTAGCTGTTTGATGATCTGCTGATTCTGGCCAATCACAGTCAAATTGTTGGGTCGCACCACCAACTGCAAAACCCACTCCTTGGCATGTTCTGCCGCCGCTGTTTTACTGGGTAGATTCAATTCCAAAATGGTGATGCGAGAAAAAACAGCGGTAATCAATAAAAACGGCACCAGCACCACCATCAAATTCATAAACGCGGTGATGTTCAGCTCCTCTGCCTCTTTACGACGCTGAGCTCGACGCTGATGCCGACGCATTAGAGCTGTATTCCTTGGGTCTCATTCGGTCCTGCTTGAGTACGTGTTTTCCGTCTACGACCGGCACGCAAGGTAATGACGTTCACTAAGCGTACCGCCGCCATCTCCAAACTGTCCACCAACTCCGTGGTTTTGGTCTGCAAAAAAGCGTGCGCCAACAACAGTGGAATACCCACCATCAAACCAAATGCGGTGGTGTTCATCGCCACCGAGATACTCGCCGAAAGCAGGTCGGCCTTTTCCGCCGGATTGGCGTTGGCCACCGCAGTAAAGGCTTCGATCAAACCAATAATCGTACCCAACAGACCCAGCAGAGTGGCAATATTAGCCAAGGTGGCCAAATAATGGGTACGCCGCTCCAACTGCGGCATCACCTCCATCAAGCCCTCTTCCATCGCCAGCTCAATGTCTTCCCGATGGCGCGCCGTACTAACCCGGCTCAGACCGTAACCCAAAATTTTTGCCAAGGCCGTTTGAGAATTGTCCGCCACCTTCAAGGCTTCTTTGTATTTTCCCTGCTCCAAGACCGGCTGCAACAACCCCCAATCCTTACGATTGCGACCTTTAGCACGATCCAGATAGAGATAACGCTCTACCGCAATTGCCGTTCCCACGGCCATTACCAGCATGATCGGGTACATAAACAGTCCACCGGTTTGAAAAAAGTGGATAATTCCGTCAAACATTATTTTCTCCTACACGAGCCTAAACCGCCCATCGGTTTAAAAGATCCGCAACGGTTTTTGCTGCATCTTTCGGGCTAGAGTAAAACAAACTTACCGATAAAACTGTGAAGGAAAAGACAAAAGTAGCGAAATAGCAGACGGCACTGCCTGTTTTGTGAAGGCCGTTGACTTAGAATAGCGGGGCGTTATCGATAAGGATGTAAGCCAAACCGGCAACGGGTTGGCCACAAGGAAGAGGAAGGATTCTGATCGCTACCAACGAATTAGCAGGGAGCTTGATTCATTGGTATTTTTATTTTATCCAAAAAAATTCAAGCCACTTGCATCGGAATAGCATTGGCACTGCGCACCATTTTATTCTCTGCATTGACATACAACAGACACGGTTTAAACACCTTCGCTTCTTGAGTAGACAGCTGTGTATACGCACAGATAATAACCCGGTCATCAGGGTTGGCTTTATGCGCCGCTGCACCGTTCACCGAAATCATCCCCGAACCCGCTTCACCCCGAATCGCATAAGTGGTAAACCGTTCGCCATTATCGACGTTGTAAATCTGAATCTGTTCGTACTCCAAAATACCGGAAGCATCCAACAAATCGGCATCAATCGCACAGGAACCCTCGTACTCCAGCTCCACTTGAGTAACGCGAACTTTATGCAATTTTGCCTTTAACATCGTGACCTGCATGACTCTTTAACTCTTCTTCAAAGGGGAATAAAACTCAACAACCGAGGTGGCAATTATGAAAGATAATGGCCGCCGCATCAATGCTCTTGATGTATGTCAATCTCAGCTAAAATCAGATTATCAATCAACCTTGTCTTTCCTAATTGCACCGCCACCAACAACACCCAGCTCAGTGGATCAGAACCCAGCGCCACCTCTGACAAGTCGGCAGCGCTGCAAACAGCCAAATACTCCACCCGCAAACCAGCCTCATTGAGGGCATCCACCGTCTGCTGCAAGGCCGTCTCTCGATCCACCTCACACTTGAGCAAGGTCATCGCCAAGCGCGTAAGCTGCTGATACAACAGAGGCGCTCTTGCACGTTCATCGGAGCTTAAATAGCCGTTACGCGAACTCATGGCCAAACCGTCGCTTTCCCGCTGCGTCGGTACCGAAACAACCTCAACGGGGAAATTCAGATCGTCGCAAAGCCTGCGAATCACCAACAGTTGCTGATAATCTTTCTG
>JAUZRS010000218.1 GCA_030950195.1 Gammaproteobacteria bacterium
CTCCTTCTCCTGACCAAACACCTCCACATCGGGGTGCTCCGAACCGCGATGACGCTCAATAAAATTCGCCGACTGCACAAACATGCCACCAGAACCGCAGGCGGGATCAAACACCGAACCGCCGTGCGGCTCGATCACCTCCACCATCAACTTCACCACCGACTCAGGGGTAAAAAACTCACCGCCCCCTTGGCCTTCCGCCAAAGCAAAATTACCGAGAAAATATTCGTAAATCTTACCGAACAGGTCGCCGCTCAAATCCGCTGGGATGTCCTGAAACTCGCGCAACAACTGCCCCAGCAGATTGCCCTCAGAGAGTTGAGCGCATTCATCCTTCGGCAACACATCCTCCAGTTCCGGCTTAAACCGCTCAACCTGCTCCATCGCCAGCTTAATCGCCTTGGCCAAGTCACCGCCATTGCCTTCGGGCAAATTGAGCAGATAAGCGTAACGCGCCTCGGGCGGCAGATAAAACCCACACTTAGCCTTAGCAATGGATTCAATCGAGTGTTTATTTTTAGAACGCTGCGACTGCTGAGCGAAAATTTCCTCAACCTCCGCCTCAACCGCCGCGTATTTGTTGTCCGCAAACTTCAAAAAAATCAGCCCCAAAATGGGCGTAGCGTATTGGCTCGCCTTCAACCCCGCATTGGCGCGCAGGTTGTCCGCCGCCGCCCAAAGTCGCTTCTCTAACTGTTTCAGTGCTGTTGTGTTCATGGTGACCTTTTTGAATGAGGTATGTTTTCTTTTAAAGCGCGTAAATAAAGCACCAATTCGTGCATCAAGGTACTCGGATTATCGCTACCGACTCCTTTCCCCTGCCGCACGGCCTTCTGGCTCCAAGCAATGGCTTGATCGGTCTGCGACATCAAACGAGAAAAAATCCCTTTTTCCCCTTTTTGATAATCCGGCATGTGCTTTTTTAACTCTGTCACAAGCGCGTCACAGGCAGAAGTCCCCTCCACCCCGTAAAAAGGCTGCGTTGAATAACTCCAGTGCAACAGCAACCAATACTCAAAACAAGGCACAGAGGGAATCGCGCTAAACAACGCGGCGGGTTTGGCCGAACCTATTGCTTGTAACGTCTGCTGATAATGGTGATGCTCATCTTGATCAAACACACAGTAGATTCGATCATAAACATCGCCCTGTTTTTTGCTGTCCTCATAACGCCGCTTAGCATAAAGCCAAAGACGGTCAGGGCTGGAATCACTACCGCCATCCACCTCAATATTGGCACTGTTGAGCCTTAGCGTATCAATCAATTCATTAAGGTAGTTTGGCTCTGTTTTTTGACCTTCACAGACAATCAGCACGCGATCATAAGCGGCCCGTTTTGCTCTGCCGCGTTGCAAATTTTTCTTCGCCTCACGGCGGCGTTTATGAAACAGATTATCCGATCCCACAGATTTTACCGCCCTAAGTCTAAGCCACGCAGATAGGGCGACGCTCCATAACGTCCCGACAAATAACCCTTTTCAATATTTTCCACCCCTTTGCGCGGTTTAAAATCCGTCAGGGGTACAAGGTGACTCACTTGAGATGGATCCTTTTCACAAAACCAAATTTGATCACGGCGAAACACCTCCTGATCCAAAATTGAGGTGTCGTGTGTGGTAAAAATTAACTGCGCTTGCTTTGCATTGCTTTCAGGAGAGTGAAACAACTGCACCAAAAATTTCACCATCAGGGGGTGTAAATTATCCTGAAGCTCATCAATCACCAAAGTATAACCCTGCTCCAGAGACTGCAACCACGGTCCGGCAAGCGCAAACAGCTTTTGCGTACCGTCAGATTCATCACTTAAATCCAGCAAAACCCGCTGACCGTTGTCAGTGACGTGCACTGTTTTCACATTAAGCAGAGATTGGCCATTCAGTTTTTCTATTAACTCTTCACGTATCTCATCCGGTAACGTACTAGGAAGATCTTCAGAATCAAAATTCTTTTTCTGAACATCCAAATCACTGATGTTGAGATCCGCTGCGGTAAGAAACCGCAGTACGTCACGTTTACCGTCCCCGCCTTCTTCACACAAACGCAGCGAATCCATCCCCCAGCCTGCTAAACCACCAATGCGTAATTTATTCGATAACCATTCAAACGGCGATTTTAACTGCTGATTATTCAACTGCACAGCGGTGGAAAGAAACAACGCATTGGCGCGGGTTGACTCCTGCCAAAGCTGCTTTTTACCGCTCAATTTACCCATCGAACCCCAAACATACACCCCCGTTTCGGAGTCAAAAATACGCTCAATCCAACGCTGAGGACGACCACTGGGATAGGCATAAAGCCACTCTTCCCGCACTCTCTCCTGATCAAGACTAAAGCCGTACTGGTAACGCACCTTGTCAGCCACAAAGGTAATTTCAAACTCCGAGGGCTGCTGATCAGAATAATCATCAAAGCGAAACGGAGTCACCTCTAAACGCTCACCCAGTTGCCCTATTTTTGCCGAATTTTTGATCAAATTTTGCATCACCAACAGGGCTTTAATTAGATTCGACTTACCCGCCGAGTTGGCTCCAAACAACACCGCACTGCTCAACACATCGGGGGTGTTTGGAGCACTCACAGAGAGAACGTTACTCTCCTCCAGCTCGCTGCCCTGACCTCGCAACAGAGAGAGACTGACTTTTTCGCGAATAGAAAGAAAGTTTGTCACCGAAAATTCAACCAACATAAAACCACCTGAAAGCAAATTACTTACATATTTTTGCATAAAACTGTCAAAAACAGACCAATAATGCCATACAAAGTGGCTTAGGAACACTCAATTCAGAGCAAATCTGGTGGGCAAAATATCCTACCATTCAATCATGAGAGCGCTCATGAGAATGGCTGTGATCGTGATCATGCGAATGAGCATCAGTACCAATGCCCTGCACATGATGATGATGCCCCTGTTGTGGCGTACCGACTTTGTCCTCCGAACCCACAATTTGCACCCGATAATGACAAAGCTGGCA
>JAUZRS010000219.1 GCA_030950195.1 Gammaproteobacteria bacterium
GCCTCCGTGATCTCCAACACCCGCTCAATCCCATCGGCTTCTGTTTCACCCTGCAACCGCAAGGGCAACGCCTCGCCACTGGACGAGAGCAAACCCATACGCAGCGGAATCTGCAACGGCAACTTCTCATCAGCAGGCTGCCCAGGTGTAGTGGGAGCTTGCTGCTTAAAGGTTAAGCGATACTGTTTTTTCTTGGCATCAAAGGCCTCTGTCACCTGCAATTGCGGCGTACCCGCTTGCGAATACCAGCGCATAAACTGGCTCATATCACGGCCATTGGCATCGGCCATCGCGGTGACAAAATCCTCACAGGTGACCGCTTGACCATCAAAACGCTCAAAATAAAGATCCATACCGTTACGAAAACCCGCCTCACCCAGCAAAGTGTGCTGCATCCGAATCACTTCAGCGCCCTTTTCATAGACGGTCAGGGTGTAGAAGTTATTGATCTCCATATAGGCTTCAGGGCGGATTGGATGCGCCATCGGGCCGCTGTCTTCAGGAAATTGACGGGCGCGCAACATGCGCACATCTTCGATGCGTTTCACCGCCCGCGACCCCATGTCGGAGCTGAATTCTTGATCACGAAAAACCGTCAAGCCCTCTTTAAGGCTGAGCTGAAACCAATCCCGACAGGTGATGCGGTTGCCGGTCCAGTTATGAAAATATTCATGCCCGATGACCGCCTCGATGCCCTGAAAATCTTGATCGGTGGCCGTATCGGAATTGGCCAAAACGTATTTGGAGTTAAAGACGTTCAAGCCCTTATTTTCCATTGCGCCCATATTAAAATCGTCCACCGCCACGATCATGTAAACGTCCAGATCGTAAACCAACCCGAAGGTCTCTTCATCCCACAACATCGCTTTTTGCAATGAAGTCATGGCGTGAGCACATTTGTCGCGGTTGTGATGTTCAACAAAAATGGACAACGCAATTTCACGTCCATCGGCTGTGGTATGAGTGTCATTAATCTGTGCCAAATCACCGGCCACCAACGCGAACAGATAGCTGGGTTTGGGAAAGGGGTCGTGCCACGTTGCCCAGTGCTTCCCATTGTCCAGCTCACCTGAATCGGTTTTATTGCCGTTGGAAAGCAGCACCGGATAGGCTTTTTTATCCGCCACGAGAGTGGTGGTAAAAGTGGCCATCACATCGGGTCGATCAGGGTAATAAGTTATTTTTCGAAAACCCTGTGCTTCACATTGGGTGCAAAAATTGCCACTGCTGCGATACAGACCTTCCAAGGAGCTGTTTTTTTGCGGATAAATGTGCGTCTCAACCTGCAATAAAAACCTCTCCGGCACGGCATGAATCAACAGGCCATTTTCCGAGATTTGATATTCGTTCTCTGTTAATCTGCGACCATCAATGGCCAGCGATTTCAGCTCCAACGCTTCACCGTCCAACCAGAGGGACAGGTTGTCCGTCACATCGTTATTGCGATGCAACTTCAATTCAGAGTGGACGCGCGTGGCCTGATCCTCCAGCTCAAAACGCAGTGCCACTTCGTCCAGCCAGTAGTTGGGTTGACGGTACTCTTTGAGATAGATGGTCTTAGGTGCAGCAGGATTGTTCATGGGTCGTCTCGCAGCGGCTCGAAAATGATCTGCTACGCTACCGCAGCAGGATAAAAATAGGAAGTCCTATCCAGCCTTATGCACGATTCAATTATTTTTTCGATCTTTCTGATCTTCAGTGGTGCAGCTCTGCTGGCCACGCTGGCACTCTACGCCCGCCAAGCGTTGCTGGTGGCCTACATTGCCATCGGCCTGCTGTTTGGCCCTTCGGGGCTGTCACTGATCTCCGATCCCAGCCTGATTCGTGACATTGCCGATGTGGGCATTATCTTTCTGCTCTTTCTGCTTGGTCTCAATCTGGAACCACAAGAGCTGAAGCGACTGCTAAAAGAGGCCACCTTGATCACTCTGGTCTCCTCAGCCGCCTTTGCTCTGCTCGGTTTTTTGCTGGCGATTTTGTTTGGTTTTGAGCTACTGGACAGCCTGTTGATCGGCGCAGCAATGATGTTCTCTAGCACCATTATTGGTCTAAAACTGCTGCCCACCACCGCTCTGCATCACCAGCGCATGGGCGAGGTGATCGTCTCCGTGCTGCTGTTGCAAGACATGCTCGCCATCACCGTTCTGTTGTTGCTGCAAGGCTTTGACAACAGCCACAACCCTTGGATCGGCATGGCACTGCTGCTCGTTTCGCTGCCTGCGCTGATGCTGTTTGCCTATTATTTTTCCAAATACGTCATCACTCATCTACTGATGTCTTTTGATCAAATCAAAGAGTATATTTTTCTGCTCGCCATCGGCTGGTGTCTAGGTCTGGCCGAACTGGCAGAAGTGATCGGACTCTCCCACGAGATCGGTGCCTTTATCGCCGGTATTACCTTGGCCACCAACCCCATCGCCCGTTATATCGCCGAAAACCTCAAACCATTGCGAGACTTTTTCTTGGTAATGTTCTTTTTTGCCCTCGGTGCGGGCTTTAATTTAGCAATGCTGCCTGACGTGCTGCTGCCCGCTTTGGCTTTGGCGCTGCTCTCGCTGTTGTTTAAGCCGTGGTTATTCAAACGGCTGCTGCAAAAAGGCGGTGAGTCGGAAAAAACCTCCCACGAAATGGGCATCCGTCTCGGCCAGATCAGTGAATTTGCCCTTTTAGTGGCGGTGGTGGCCTCACAAACGGAACTGCTCAGCCCCAAAGGCTCTTACCTGATTCAAGCCGCCACCATTATCAGCTTCACCATTTCGTCCTATTGGATTGTGCGTTTTTACCCCACCCCGATGGCGGTGGATCCCAAATTACGCCGAGATTAAAGTGGCATAAAAAAAGTGCCGACGATGCAGCGCAAGCATAAACCACATCAATAACATCAACGGCGCTAACGAGCCTCCACCGCTTTTTTTAACAACAGGCTTTGCCGCCACAGTAACGCTGATGGTAGCTGTCTCCTTCGAACCGGTAACCGGATCGGTAACGGTGTAAGTAAAACTGTCATTGCCAGCAAAGTTCGCCGCCGGTGTGTAGGTGAACGTACCGTCACCGTGATCCAAGATCGTACCGCCATTGACACTGCTTTGATCCACACTGATCGTGGCTGAAGCGGCCAATGAACTACTGGCTAATACATTAGCCGTAGTGAAACTGCCATTAAACGCAATGTCCGCCACAACATCCGCTGCAATGTTTGCATCCCGAGTCGGATTGACCGTAATGGTTACGCTTCCCGTCCCTTGCGCCAAACCATTGGTAACCGTGTATTGAAAACGGTCTACACCGTTAAAATCTTTTGCGGGTGTGTAACTGAATTTACCATTGGCCTCAACACTGACCGTACCCCCCTTGCGACTACGAGCATCAAAACCCACCACACTGAAGGTCGGATTCAGTGGGTTATCAATGTCCACATCGTTTTCCAACAGACCATCCATCTGGCTGTTTGCATTTGGATCTCCTATCAAAACAGCATCTTCATCAAC
>JAUZRS010000022.1 GCA_030950195.1 Gammaproteobacteria bacterium
CTCGTTGTTGATCCAACTGCTCTATTTCGGCGATGATCTCAGCTGGGGGCGCGTACTTTACCTCTTCATAAACAATCTCTTTATACCGATTGATGCTTAGATCCCACTCGTTCTCTTTGATCTCCTCAAACGGCACCAAAAAACTCTGCTCCGTGCGTTTGCGTTCAGACTCCTTGCCCTTTTCATCGCGCTGCTGAAAGCGTTCGATAATGTCCGCTAGATCAGAAGCCTCCAGCTCCGCCCGTTTATCATCCAGACTAAACCCATCCGCCTGCATATCATAAAACCACACCCGATCCGTACCGCCACTGTTGGTCTTCGTAAAGATCAAAATCGCCGTACTGACCCCCGCATACGGCTTAAAAACCCCACTCGGCATGGAGATCACCGCATCCAACTTCTGCCCCTCAACCAACGTCTGGCGCAACTTTTTATGCGCCTTAGACGAACCAAACAAAACCCCATCCGGCACAATCACCGCACAACGACCACCAACCTTCAACATCCGCAACATCAGCGCAAGAAACAGCAGCTCGGTCTTTTTTGTCTTCACCGTCGTCAGCAGCGAACCCTCCACCCCATCGTAATCCAGCGACCCCTTAAAGGGCGGATTGGCCAAAATCAGGCTAAACGCCTCCCGCTGATCATTCACCTCACTGAGGGCATCCACCCCCAACAACTGCGGCGTATCAATGCCGTGCAGCTGCAAATTCATCGCCCCGATGCGCAACATGGTGCTGTCGAACTCCATGCCGGTAAACATGCCACGGTTAAAATGCTCAGAAAAAGCCACATCATGAAAAGCATCCGCATCGTGGTTATGAAAATACTCACTCGCCGCAACCAAAAAGCCCGCCGAACCACAAGCCGGATCACAGACCGTATCCTCCCGTGAAGGCCGCATCATCTCCACCATCATCTTGATAATGTGGCGCGGCGTACGGAACTGACCGTTGGTGCCTGCGGTGGCAATTTTCGAGAGCAGATACTCGTACAGATCCCCCTTGGTGTCCCGATTCTCCATCTTGATCTCAGCGATCATCTGCACCACCTGATCAAGCAGCTTCGGGGTCGGAATCATAAAGGTCGCGCCCTTCATGTATTTAGCAAACACCCCAGCCTCACTGCCGAGCTGCTTCATAAACTCAAAGGCGGTCAGATTGTCCAGATCCGCCTGCGGCTGGGTAAAAAGAGCAAACATCGCCTCAGGATCCACCTCCTTAAACGCATGCCAGCGCAGTTTTTTCTGCGCCTCGCTGTAACTGGGGTTCTCCAATGGCAACCCCAAGAGCAACACCTCCTGTTCCTCTGCTTGCTGCTGCTCATCCACACGACGCAAAAAAAGCAAAAAGGTAAACTGCTCGATCACCGTCAACGGATTGGAGATGCCACCCGTCCAAAACGCTTCCCAAATTTTATCGACTTGACTCTTTAAATCACCGGTGATCATCGTGTTGCAGGCCTCTTTTTTACAGGGATTAAGATTAAGCCGCAGAGTATACCTCCCAATGGCGAATAATTTGCATCTTCTCGCATCGGTTGAAATCACCACCATGTGGAGTATTCTATCTCCCACTCGACCTACCCTAAACAAGGAGAGACCATGTCTGAAGAGAGCCGTTATCCCGTACCCGCCGCGTTTGCCAACCGCGCCCACATCAACGCCGCGCAGTATGAAAAAATGTACCAACACTCTATTGACGACCCCGAAGGATTCTGGGGCGAGCAGGCGAAACAGTATTTAAGCTGGTTCACACCGTGGCAAAAAACCCTCGACTGGAGCTACGCTAAAAACGACCTGCACATCGAATGGTTCAAAGGCGGCACCCTCAACGTCTCTTACAACTGTCTCGACCGACATCTGGAGACACGCGCCCAACAGACGGCGCTGATCTGGGAGAGCGACGACCCGAACAAAGACCGTCACATCAGTTATCAAGAGCTGCACGACGAGGTCAATACCTTCGCCAACGTGCTGAAAAATCGCGGCGTTAAAAAAGGCGACCGCGTGGCGATCTACATGCCAATGATCCCCGAAGCGGCGGTGGCGATGTTGGCCTGCACCCGCATCGGCGCGGTGCATTCGATTGTCTTTAGCGCCTTCTCTCCCGAGGCGCTGAAAAGCCGCATTCTCGACTCCGACTGCCAATGCCTGATCACCGCCGATCAATCCATTCGGGGCGGTAAAAAACTGCCCCTCAAAGTCAACGCCGATCAAGCCCTGCAAGGTTGTCCCAATGTGCATACCAGCATCGTCGTGCAGCACGGCGGCGATGAGGTGGCGTGGACAGAGGGGCGCGACGTTTGGTATCACCACGCCATGAGCGAGGCCGACCCCGTCTGTGAACCGGAGCCGATGGACGCAGAAGATCCGATGTTCATTCTCTACACCTCCGGCTCCACCGGCACACCGAAAGGGGTGCTGCACAGCACGGGCGGCTATTTGCTGCAAGCGGCCATGACCCACAAGCTGGTGTTTGATTATCAAGAGGGCGAAGTCTATTGGTGTACCGCCGACATCGGTTGGATCACCGGCCACAGTTACATCGTCTATGGCCCCTTTGCCAACGGCGCGACCAGCGTGATGTTTGAAGGTGTACCCACCTACCCCGATGCGGGGCGTTTTTGGCAGGTGATCGACAAACATCAAGTGGCCAGTTTTTACACCGCACCCACCGCGATTCGTGCCTTAATGGCCGTTGGTGATGCGCCGGTCAAAGCCAGCTCACGCACATCCCTGCGCCTGCTTGGCACCGTTGGCGAACCGATCAACCCCGAAGCGTGGCAGTGGTACAACCGCGTGGTGGGTGAGGAACGCTGCCCGATTGTGGACACCTGGTGGCAGACCGAAACCGGCGCGCACATGCTGACCCCGCTGCCTGGGGCCACGGAGCTGAAACCCGGTTCGGCCACCCTGCCCTTTTTTGGCGTGCAGCCGGTGCTGCTCGATGAGGAAGGCAAAGAGATCGAGGGCAACCCCGCCTCCGGTAATCTGGCCATCAAACACCCGTGGCCCTCGCAGATGCGCAGCCTTTACGGCAATCACGAGCGCTTTTATGAGACCTATTTCCAGATGTATCCCGGTTATTATTTCACCGGCGACGGAGCCAAACGGGATGCCGATGGCTATTACTGGATCACCGGACGGGTAGACGATGTGCTCAACGTCTCGGGGCATCGTCTCGGTACCGCCGAGATTGAATCCGGTCTGGTGCTGCATAAACAGGTCGCGGAAGCGGCGGTGGTGGGCTATCCCCATGAGATCACCGGCCAAGCGATTTACGCTTACGTTACCTTAATGCAGGGCGAGACGGGCAGCGATGAATTGGCCGCCGAGCTGGTGGCGCTGGTACGCAAGGAGATCGGCCCGATAGCCAAGGTCAATTTGATTCAGTGGGCACCTGGGCTACCCAAAACCCGTTCAGGAAAAATCATGCGGCGCATTTTGCGTAAAATCGCCGCCAATGAGATCGACGAGTTGGGCGACACCTCCACCTTGGCCGATCCGTCGGTGGTGGATGATCTGATTGCTCAGCGGAAGAATCGGTAAAAATCATCGTAGGTTGGGGTGATAACCCCAACAAACCGCCGAATATAAATAAATCATCACATTCAAACCCGATGATTAATCATAGGGTTTGGCTGGCATTTATGTGAAATTTTGGATTTTTTTGGCTTGTTTACGTTGGGGTTCGTGCCTCACCCCAACCTACGGCAACAACCGCTGGTGTAAAAAAACCGGAAAACGCGGTTTGCCATAACCGGTCAACCCTTGATAACGATAAGTCACCACACTGCCCAGCGGTGGCGGTGTGCGCCGCTGTTGATCACTCAAACCGCTACCGGCATAAAACGTCACCCCATCGCTGCGCCGCAGCTGCAACGACCCCACCATGCCCTGATATTTGCCTTTGCCGCCTCGATAACCCATCACCACCGCCTCGGCATCTTCAAAAGGTTTTAATTTTAATAACTGCGCGCTGCGCCCCGCTCGGTACAGAGCATCTTGATGATGCAGCATCAAACCCTCACCGCCCTGCTTTACCACCTCTTGCAGACGCAGCTGCAACGCCGTTTCACTGGCAAGGCGAAACTGTGGAATGAGTTGCAAATAAGAGAAATTACTTTGCTGCACAACTTGTTTTAATATTTCCAGACGAGCCGAAAAAGGCTGAGTTTCAAGGGGAGCATCAAACAACATAAACCGGATGTTGTCCCAGCCTTGATGCGGCTTGTGGCGATTCACTATCGAGACGGTTTTTTCATACGCGCCCCGTTGCCACCACAATTCACCGTCCAAAACTTGCGT
>JAUZRS010000220.1 GCA_030950195.1 Gammaproteobacteria bacterium
GCAAGCAGTTCGAGCAGGTTTTCACCACCGAGATAACGGTCACCGCCTGCGCCAAAATGTTCGATGGCGTAGTCGTAACGGGATTCTTTGTTTTCACAGGCTTCGCGGTAAAGGCCAAAATCAAAGTCGGTGGTACCGCCGCCAAAATCAAATACGCCGTAAAAGATACGTTCATCCTCTTCGGGGTCAAAGCCGTTCTCTTGCAGGGCGATGACGGCGTAGGCGGCAGGTTCGCTCGCGCCTTTGCTGACGCGCAATTTTGCCATCTGCTCCGGTTGTTGGTGCAAGGCGGCGGGCAGTGATTTTTTGATGCCGCGCTCAAAGCTGGTGATGATTTTGTCACAAATGGCGAGTTCGTAGGTGACGGGGAAGGATAAAATGTAATCCATAAAGAGGCCGTTACGCGGCGTATTGATGTAAAGCCCCAAGTAGTAGGCGTAAATTTCAATCGGGTTGAGGTCGTTGTCTTGCAAGTTTAAAAATTCGGGGAACTCAAACACCGCCTGTTTTTTATCTACTACCTTAAGTTTTTTACTGTTGCTACCCGCCCACTGTTTTAAATTACTCAAAAAGGCGCTGAAGTTATTGGAGTGGCTGTTCATCAAGTCAGTGAAAGCAGAGTGAGAGACGCTCAGGTCTTGCCAGCGGGTGTGGGGGCGACCGGCTTGGCTGTGGTAGGCCTCGATGAACTGGTGTAGGTCGTTAAAGGCCATGATGGTAGGGTTTTCGTACTGATGGGCGTGAACGTTGTTGTTTAACTGGCCGCTGCCAATGCGCATAGGTTGAATCTGAGTTGTCTCTTTTTGGCAGACTACAACAGTGCTTTTGGTGCCAAAGTCGATGCCGACCACGCCGCTGTTGATGTCGCAGACGGGGTTGCGGGCAACCAAAGGAAGTTGAAGTGCTAGATTGATCGAGGTGGTATTTTTTTTTCTTGAGGTTTTTCTAAGCCACAGAGAAGTCGTAAAATTAGTAGGTAGTTGTGTAATTATGCTTTGGATTGTGTTTAGAAATTTATTGCGAGGTGGAGTATGGTTTGGCCAGAGCGCCCAATTTCCTTGTGCGATGTCGGTGAGCATTTTATCGTCATAAGGTTGAATGTCTGCGCGTAGGCTATCTTCGTTTTTTAATTGTGCAATGATGACTTCATTGAGATTGAAATTGGGTAGGTTTTCTAACAAGATAATACGTTCGCTAGTAGAAGCTTCTTTGAGTGTGAGAAAGAGAGCGTCAACGGTTTGAAAGCGCAATAGCAGCTGATAACCGGCATCGTTAGCAAGCTTATCTGGTAGAAGACCGTATTGGAGCCAAGTGTCTAATCGTTCGGATTCAGTAAGATTAAAGCGGTCATCGCTCTTGCCCAAGCGCAGCAGAGAACAAAACTTTCCAGAAGGGCTTTCTGTCCAGTAACCGGCATCTAGATTTTTGGCTTGCAGCGTTGACCCTGTTTGGTGACACCAGACATTGCTATTGAGCGGACGTTGATTTTCTAAAGGAAAAGGTGGGGTGTTTTGCTGGTAAAGAGATGTTTTTAATTCGGCTTCGGTGGGTGGAGTGAGTTGGGTACGTAAAGCTATTTTATGGTGAATAAAGTAGACTTTAATGGCGCTTTTGGCATTACCAAGATCACTTTTACTTGATAGTTTTATTGGGGTAAAAATTTCTTTTTCTAAGCTATTATAGCTCCAAAGAGCTTGAATACGATGATCATAAAGTAAGTGGTCACGGGAAAAAATGATCCATGTTTGCCGCATCAAATCACTGGCTTTATTGAGTGTTTCATTTAGCACTTTTTTATGGTATTGAGCAAGCAGGTTCTTCAAAAGGAAGTCGGGCAGTGAAATGTGGCTGATGGTTTGAGTGATGTGGTTCATGACTAGATTTCCACTAATGTAGATTTGATGATTTTTTTGGTTTTGCAATTAATCCACCCAGCTAAAACTACCCGAGAAACATTGCCGCTGACGGGGCTTCTGGGGGTGCGGATGTGAGCGATAGGGTCAAATCGTTCTCCTAATGGCACGTTTTGAATTTGGGTGTTGGGGTAAGCCAATAGGTAGCGTTGGAAAAAAAAGTTAAACAATTCGGTCAGTTGTTCGGCTTCTTGATCTGGATTTTCGATCAGGCGATTTTTACAGTAGTCCCAGAAGCTAAGGATGTTTTTTTCCTGTAGGCCACACGCTAAAAAGCCACTAGGGCTGTGGTCTTTAAAAATTCCTTTGAGACCCGTGTGGCTGCTGTCGCTGAGTTGTTGGAAGCGGTTAAAGGCGTGTTGCTCAGCGCCAAATTGATCTTCGTATGTGGCCAACTGGCTTGATGTGACATCAAGTTTATCTTGAGTGTTGCCGAGTTCGGTTTCGGTACTATACAGTTTGCTCTGAGTATTGCTGAGTTTGGTTTCGGTGTTATTCAGTTTGCTCTGAGTATTGCTGAGTTCAGTTTCAGTACTCTTCAGTTTGCTCTGGGTACTGCTGAGTTCAGTTTCAGTACTCTTCAGCGTGCTCTGGGTACTGCTGAGTTCAGTTTCAGTACTCATCAGATTGCTCTGGGTGCTGCTGAGTTCAGTTTCAGTACTCTTCAGCGTGCTCTGGGTACTACTGAGTTCAGTTTCAGTACTCTTCAGCTTGCTCTGGGTACTACTGAGTTCAGTTTCAGTACT
>JAUZRS010000221.1 GCA_030950195.1 Gammaproteobacteria bacterium
GTTTATTGCCGGTGGTGATCATTGGCTGGAAATCGCCCGCAGCATGAAACTGGATCAAGTAATGCTCATCGACAAACAGGGCACCGTTCATATCACCCCTGCGATGCAAAAACGGCTCAAATTTGAAGGCCCAACTCCAGACAAGATCGTGGTTGAGTCGCTCTGATGTTTTGGGGTGAAACCCTCGCGGATCGTCTGCTGGTCATTCTCGCCACCTTCAGCGTTTTGAGTCTTTACCCGCTGCTTTGGGGCGGGCAAAAACCCGCCAGTCACGCCCTCATTCAAGTGCAAAAAGAAGAGCCACGCAGCGCCAGCCTGCAACATCGCCAACTGCTGCGCATCGACGGCAAAATCGGCACCAGCACCATCGAGATCAAAGACGGTTTCGCCCGTTTTATCGACTCCCCTTGCCGCAGTAAAGTCTGTATCCATTACGGTTGGCTCAAACACAGCGGTGAAGTGATTGCCTGTCTGCCCAACAGCGTCACCTTAAGTCTGGTGGGCGGCGACAGCCGCTTTGACTCGATCAATTTTTGATGAACAATAAAACCCTAAAAACCGACCGCCACGACCTGCGTATCGTCTGGCTTACTTCCTTGGCCATCACCATCTACGTCGTCGAAGCCACCCTGCCCAGCCCGCTGCCGGGAGTAAAGCCGGGCTTAGCCAACATCGTCACCCTTTTTACCCTCTACTATTTTGGTTTTTCCTCAGCGGTCTGGGTCAGTCTGCTGCGGGTTTTGGCAGGCAGCCTACTGCTCGGTACCTTTTTATCACCGGCGTTTTTTCTCAGCTTAAGTGGAGCCTGTTGCAGCCTGTTGGTACTGGCGTTGACGCGAAAACTGCCCTTAAGCCTCTTTGGACTCAGCCTTTTGGCTTCGCTGGCACACATGTTGGGGCAATTTTTTACCGCCTATTTTCTTTTTATTCCACACAGCGGTCTGTTTCACCTGCTGCCAATATTAATGACCGCCGCGCTGGTTTTTGGTCTGGTTAGCGGTACAATTGCCCACGCCACCTTAAAACAACTCAAAACGAAACCCATATCACTCTCATGAGCACCAGCCCGACCGCACCCCTCACACCCACCCCCATTCGTGCCAATGATCGTCTTATCTTTACCCTCTTTATTGCAGCGGTCATACACGGCATTATTATTCTTGGCGTTGGTTTTACCCACCTTGATTTCAGCAGCAACATTCCTCATGCTTTGCAGGTCATCTTGGTGCAAACCGAGAGCGAAACGGTACCCGACAAAGCCGATTATTTGGCTCAAGTCAGTCAACAGGGCGGGGGCGACAGCAGCGAAAAAGTGCGCCCCACCTCGCCTTTCAGCGCCCCCGAACCCACCCAAACCGATGGCCTATCAGCGGTTCACTTGCAAGCCAGTGCGCCGCACATCAGCCCCAAAAATGAACAACCGGTTCTGACCCAGCGCCACGCCGAAGAAAAAGTCAGTCCAAAACAGCAACAGAGCCAGCCACAAGAAAAACCGATCCCCAAACTCAGTAACAAACTGATCGAACACAGCTTAGAAATCGCCCGTCTCACTGCCGAAATCGACAAAGAGATGCAAATGCACGCCAAACGTCCACGACGCGACTACATTGATGCCAGCACTCAAGGCACGCCATCGGCCAGCTACATGTACAACTGGGTGAAAAAAATCGAGCGCATCGGCAACCTCAACTACCCCGACCAAGCTCGGCGCAGCCAACTCAGTGGCACGCTGATTTTAACCGCCGTCATCAACACCGACGGTACCTTGCAAAAAACCTTATTAGTAGAATCCTCAGGCCACACGGTGCTGGATCAAGCCGCCATTCGCATCGTCGAACTGGCTGCTCCCTACGGCCAATTTTCCAGCGAGTTAAAAAAGAAAGTCGATATTCTCTACATCACCCGCAGTTGGCAGTTTCTCAGCAACAACCGCCTTACCAGTCACTGATGGAGACGCACTGATGAATTTAACTCACCACTTTTTGCTCGCCATGCCCAACATGCAAGACCCACGCTTTCAACAGAGCCTGACCTACCTCTGCGAACACAATGAAAACGGCGCAATGGGTCTGATCATCAACCAACCCCTTGACGTTGATATTCAAGAACTGTTTGCCCAGATGCAGATTCAAAAAGCCAAAGAAGCGAACATCGAACACAGCGTCTATTACGGTGGCCCTGTAGAACCGGAACGCGGTTTTGTTCTGCATCAACCCGCTGGAAATTGGGGAGCCAGTATTCAGATTCAAGATGACCTCTGCGTCACTACCTCGCGGGACATTCTCAAAGCCATTGCCGCAGGCAAGGGGCCTAAAAAAACCCTCACCGCACTCGGTTACGCCGGTTGGGGTGGCGGTCAACTGGAAGCTGAAATCGGCCAAAACAGCTGGCTCAGTTGTCCTGCTACCCGCCAGATCCTGTTCGATACACCCGCCGAACAGCGTCTACAGGCCGCTGCCCAGTTGATCGGCATTGATCTCAACCTGATCTCCAGCCAAACAGGCCGCGCCTAAATGAGCGCCCGCACTCTGCTGGCCTTTGATTACGGGCGGCAACGCATTGGCATCGCCGTCGGCCAAGAGATCACCCACAGCAGCACCCCCCTCACCACCGTTCACGCCATCAACCACAAACCGGATTGGGACAAAATCTCTAAACTGATCCAAGAGTGGCAACCCGATGCACTGGTGGTGGGCATTCCGCTGCAGATGGATGGCAAGGAGCAGGAGATGAGCAAAGCAGCGCGGAAATTTTCCCGCCAACTGGAAGGACGTTATCGACTGCCCATTTTTGAGGCCGATGAACGCCTCAGTTCCCGCGAAGCCCAACAACAGATCAAACTCGGACGACAAAGCGGCACCCGTGGCAGAAGCCAAAAGGGTGATGTGGATAAAATAGCCGCCAGCGTGATTTTGCAACGCTGGTTAGACGGACAAGTAACCTTATGATCAGCGTCTCCCAAGTCGAGCTGTGGCTCGACAACATGACCATCTATCTGCACCGTCAACTGGAGCAGAGCGACCCACAACAGACCGTCATGCTCGGCATTCACAGCGGCGGGGTGCGCATTGCCGCTGCCCTGCAAGAGCGGCTCAAACTGCCCAACGACATCGGCACTCTGGACATCTCGTTTTATCGAGACGATTTCAGCCGCATCGGCCTGCACCCCGAAGTGAAACCCTCTCACCTGCCCTTTGAGATCGAAAACAAAACCGTCATTTTGGTGGACGACGTGCTCTACAGCGGTCGCACCGTACGCGCCGCCCTCAATGAGATCTTCGATTACGGTCGCCCTGCGCGGGTGATTCTAGCGGTGCTGGTGGAGCGTGAAGGCCAAGAGCTGCCAATCCGCGCCAACGTCTACGGCAGCCGCTTGGCGCTGCGCGAAGGCCAACAAGTGAAACTCAATGCCGACGACCTCGGCCTCACCCTGCAAGAACGCCAACGCTAGCGAGTCCGTTATGAGCCTAAAAATCCTGCGTCCAGCGCCCTCCTCTCTGCACCCCAACGCCAACAACGTGCAGTTGGATGAAAATGGAAAGCTGCGTCATTTCCTCTCTTTTGATGGTTTGAAGGCCGATCACCTCACCGAGATTTTGGACATCGCCGAATCCTTTATGGGCGTTAACGAAAAGAGCAGCAAAAAAGTCCCGCTGCTGCGCGGCAAAACCGTGGTCAACCTCTTCTTTGAAAACAGCACCCGCACCCGCACCACTTTCGAGTTGGCGGCCAAACGGCTCTCCGCCGATGTGCTGAGCATGAACATCAGCACCTCCGCCACGACCAAGGGCGAAACTTTGCTCGACACCCTGAGAAATTTAGAGGCGATGCAGAGCGATATGTTTGTTATTCGTCACGCCGACTCGGGTGCGGCACACTTTATCGCCAGCCACGTTGCGCCTCACATTGCGGTGATCAACGGCGGCGACGGCCAACACGCCCACCCCACGCAGGCAATGCTCGACATGTTCACTATTCGCCGTTGCAAAGGCGATTTCACTCGCCTCAAAGTCGCCATCGTTGGCGATATTTTGCACTCGCGGGTGGCGCGTTCACAGATTCACGCCCTCAACTTACTCAACACCGCCGAGGTACGGGTGATCGCCCCACGCACCCTGCTACCCGAACGTGTCGAGAGCCTTGGGGTGCAGGTCTACCATAAAATGGACGACGGCCTGCACGATGTGGATGTGGTGATTATGTTGCGTCTGCAACGGGAACGTATGAAAGGCGGCTTCTTACCCAGCCGCGATGAATTTTATCAGCAGTACGGTTTAACCCAAGCCCGTTTGCAACAGGCCAAACCGGATGCCATCGTCATGCACCCCGGCCCGAGCAATCGCGGCGTGGAGATTGAATCGCAGGTGCAAGATGGGCCACAATCGGTCATTTTGCAGCAGGTCACCTACGGCATCGCGGTACGCATGGCGGTGATGTCTCTGGTGATGAGAAACGCAGGAGCCAGCGCATGAGCCGCATTTTAATAGAACAGGGGCGCGTGATCGACCCTGCCAACAACGTGGATAACATCACCAATCTCTATCTGCAAGCGGGAACCATCAGCGCCGTTGCTGACCACGCTCCCGACGGTTTTGTCCCTGATGAGGTCATTGATGGCCGTGATTTGATCGTCATTCCCGGTCTGCTTGAACTCAGCGCCCGTCTGCACGAGCCAGGCAAAGAGTACAAAGCCACAATCAAATCCGAAACCCGCGCCGCTGCTGCGGGGGGCATTACCAGCCTCTGCTGCACCCCCGACACCCACCCCGTGATCGACGAAACCGCCACCGTGGAGCTGATTCATCGTCGCGCCGAAGATGCGGGCTTTGCCCGTGTTCTGCCCATTGGGGCATTAACCCGTGGTCTAAAAAGCGACTGTTTGAGCGAAATGGCCACCTTGCAAGCGGCGGGCTGCATCGCCTTTAGCAACGCCGGTCGTGCCATCAAAGACACTCAAATCCTGCGCCGTGCCATGCAGTACGCCACCACCTTTGACATCACCTTGATTCTGCAAGCGGAAGATCCGTGGTTGGCGCAAGGCAGCTGCGCTCACGAAGGTGCCGTTGCCACCCGTTTGGGTCTCAATGCCAGCCCCGTGGCAGCAGAGACCGTTGAGCTGGCGCGTTTGTTGGCGCTGGTGGAGCAGACCGGCGCACGGTGCCACTTTAGCCACCTCTCCTCACGCCGAGCGGTGGAGATGATCGCCGCCGCCAAACAGCAAGGCTTGCCCATCAGCGCCGATGTGGCGATTCATCAGCTCTTTTTTACCGAGATGGATCTGGACGGTTTTAACAGCCAGTGCCATGTTAAACCCCCGTTTCGCAGCCAGCGGGACAAAGAGGCGCTGCGGCGCGGGGTGCAGGACGGCACCATCGACCTGATCTGCTGCGACCATCAACCTCACGAAGCCGATGCCAAACTGCAACCTTTTCCACAAACCGAGGCGGGCATCTCTGGGCTAGAGACTTTGTTGCCCCTGACGATGAAACTGGTGGAGGAAGAGGTGCTTACCCTCTCGCAGGCCGTTGCGCTGGTGACGCACAATGTCGCCAAGGTGATTCAGCAACCGTTGGGCAGCCTAACCCCCGGCCACAGCGCCGATGTTTGTCTGTTTGATCCCAATGCGTACTGGGAGCTGGAACCGCAACAGTTACTCAGCCAAGGTAAAAACACCCCGTTTGCCGGTTGGTGTTTTCAGAGTGAAGTGCAGCAGGTTTTTCTGGCTGGGGAGAGGGTTTTTCGGGTTGATTACAATACTGTAGAATAGCTATGGAATGAAATAATATCCAACTCAACAAACTACCACCCAATTCTTGAAGTTAATAAAGAATGCTTAATCGCTGTATATTTAGGTTGCAATCACAACGACATAATTACAACAAAAGATGCAACTAATAAATTTACAAATTTGAAGGGAAACATACTAAAAGCAAAACTATGCCCAGAGAATTATAGCTTGATTTATGAAAAAATAGAATTATAAAAATCCCATTCAACGAGGCAACAATCGACAGGCCAGCTTTTTTGCTGATGATGATTACCATGTCTATCTCGACTGGCTAACAGAATACGCAGATAAAAATAACTGCTTGATACACACCTATGTATTGATGACCAACCATGTTCATCTGCTTGGTTCATCCTCATCCCCTAAAGGGGTTAGCAGCCTGATGAAACAATTGGGACAACGGTATGTGCAATACAACCACACCTATCGTCGAAGTGGTACGGTTTCGCTCCTGTTTGACTCAGGATGAGAGCTAGAATCTGATAAGCTGTTTTAAGGTAATTTGTCTCTGACAATCATTGGTGCAATATTGATTGCACCCTACAGCCGAGTTTATTAGCCTTTTGAAAAGTGATTATCCAACTTCTCTAGTAGACTCAAACCTTTTTTTATATCGCCCTGAGTTGAAAACGCCTCAACCAATTTATTAACTGATGTTACGCAGTGACACGATGTTCTTACCAATCAATTGTGAGACCCCGCTGAACGTTCCGCACTGTTCCCCTCCGTTGGAGGGGTGGCAGGCGTAGCCTGACGGGGTGGTTCCACTCTGAAGCGAATTCAGCACCTTTGCCTACGTTGAAGAAACCACCCCACCTCTACGAGGCACCCCTCCACAGGAGGGGAATTGTTCGCGTGTTTTTTCACTCACTGCGTAACATCCGTTATTGGTAAGAATATGCGTAGCATGTCCGGCTAACCCCAATTCAATTAAAAATTTATCGGCTTCATCCGTAATATTGGGTCGCCACAGATAATAAATTGGAATCCAATGACAAACGCTGTAAAAAACATAAAGACCAACCAATCTTCCTCCTCGGGGCTGATATTCAGCACGCACGCAAAACCGGTACACAATCTGTATAACCCCAACCAAGATCAACACGGGGTTGAAAAATGGCAACAGATTATCAGGCTGGATTTTCACTGCTGGAGCTGGCCGTGGTGCTGTTTGTGCTCTCCCTGTTGGCAGCGGGTGTGTTAACCCCCCTTAAAGCCCAACGGGAAAACCAACAGATTCGCAGCACCAAAATCAGCTTAGAACGTCTCTCAAAGGTGATCCTCGGCTACACCCTCAGCCAAGGCCATCTGCCCTGCCCAGACAGCAACGGCGATGGCTGGCAAAACCGACTCGGCAACTCACGCTGCCAAAACAGCAGCGGCACTCTGCCGTGGCGAGATCTGAGCGTTGCTGCCACAGACGCTTGGCATCAGCCAATCCGCTTTGCTGTCAGCCTCGATTACGCCGATCAAATTGAGGGCGCGGCGGGCTGCGCCACCGTTTCAACCGGAATCTCCTTTAGCCTCTGTTCCGAAGCCAGTTTACGCATCAGCCGTAATCTCGATGGCAGTGATCAACTGGCTCAACAGGTGCCATTTATCCTCTTCTCTCAAGGCCAGCCACGGGGCTTCAACTCAACTTTGGAAACCGAAAATCTGGACGGCGACCTCAACTTTATCAAACGCGATCACACTCTCGTGGCGGGAACCGAGTTTAACGACCTGCTCATCTGGGTACCGGACAGCCTGTTGAAATACATCATGATCAACGCCCAGCGACTGCCTTAGGAGCGCCCTCTTTTGCACGCCTGTTTTATGATTGCCCGATTAACGTTCAAACAGATTCAGCACGCCGGTCTTTTCAGCGCCCTGTTTGTCTCTGCTCTGCTGGCCATCAGCCTAAGCGAGTTTGCCGCCACCATCACCATCACAGAACAGCAGAGCACCCAGCTTGGTCTATTGGCAGCGGTCTTACGCCTCACTGGTCTGTTGATCAGCGCCATGCTGGTCATCAACATCAATCACAACGAATTAAACAGTGGCCACACCCAACTGCTGCTGTCCACCCAGATCAACCGCAGCCAACTCTATTTTGGCAAACTGCTCAGCACGCTGCTGCTCTCCTTAACCGTTGCGCTGTTTAGCAGCCTCATCCTGCTCGTTTACAGCCAAAACAACGTTTTGCTCTATTGGGGATGTTCGTTTTTTCTGGAGTTACTGCTGGTCAACAGCATGGCGCTTTGGCTGGCATTTGGGTTGCGGAGCAGCGTACTGGCCAGCTTGGCCTTACTGCTCTTTTATCTGTTCGCGCGGCTGGCGGATAACTTGGTGCAGATTTCTCAAGGGCCTTTTTTTAACCCACATTCTTGGCTCGATCAAATGGCTCTGCTGTTTTTAACCGCACTCTCTTGGTTATTGCCCTCATTGAACCACTTCGCTTTAAGCCAGTGGTTAATTCAAGCCTCCACACCCTTAGATCACTTTTATTACTCAGCACTGGAAGCGGTTCTCTATCTTTTATTATTAATCTCAGCCACCTTGATTGATCTGCATCGACGGGTTTTTTAAATTTAATTTATGCACACATTAAGACCTTACAAACAACTGCCAAGTGGATTGGTTTTAAGCCTGTTAATTTTCCTTATTGGTTTTATTTTTTTACAAATCCAACAACCCGATAAAAAAGTGGTAATAAACAAACTCACCTCACCACCAGAAAGCGTTTTACTGCGCCAACTCAGCTTTAATGAACCGGCTCTGGCTTCACGCCTGCTCTCAATCTGGCTGCAAGACTTTGATTATCAATACGGTCAAAGCCTCAGCTATGAACAGCTAAATTATACTCATTTAATCAACTGGTTAGATGCCATTCAAGAGTTGGATGCTGATAACCGTTACCCGCTGCTCAGCGCCAGCCACCTCTACAGCAACGTGAACGATTCGGACAAACTACGCCAGATTATTGCTTTTGTAGCAAAGAAATTTGAGCAAGCACCCGCGCGCGAGTGGTCATGGATGGTGAAGATGGTGTTATTAGCGCAGCATAAACTGCACGATGCAGAGCTAGCCCTAAGATTAAGCCAACAACTGATGCAGCTCACCAAAGAAAATAAAAACGTACCCCGTTGGGTCAAACAGATGACGGTATTTATTTTAGCGGGGGAAGGGGAAAAAGAAGCGGCGGCCACTTTAATTGCCGCATTATTAAAAAGCGGAGAAATAAAAGACCCAGCAGAGCAACATTTTTTAGAGCAACAGTTTATTAAATTACAACCGAACAAACAATAAGAGGGCGGATATGGAATCCGCCCCCACGGAACTACAAATCAATCTGTAGACCCAAAGAAGCGTAACTGGTGTCGTTTTTCAGCACCGTCCACTCCAGCTCAAGCTGAGCCACACCGATACCAATCCCGATGCCTGCGCCACTGGACGCACCTGTCTCTGATTTACTCACACTGCCACGAATGACATTTTGATTCACAAACCCCGTTTTCACTTTAAAGTAAAACGGGCCTGCTGTACGCAACGTCGCGTACACCGCGCTGCTCTCCACTTCCACATCTTGATTATTACTTGTACCAGGACTCATGGTACGGCTCAGCTCTCCCTCGACCGCCAAATCACCAATGACAATGCCCATAATCTCATAACCCACCAGCAGGCTGGCGTTGGTTGGCTGAGTATCAATGCCGTTCAATAACACCGTCGTTGTATCGTCAAGGATCATACGGCCTGTTTTAGCACCAAAATAGAGGCCACCGGCAAACAGTTGAGGGCTGATCAGCAGGCTTAACAGAAAAGCAAAATGGCGAAGGGATGGTTTGAACATGGTTTGATTCTCCAAGAATGTGGTTTTTGTGCTACCTATTGTAGCGTTTTTGTCAAAAAAGGGCAGGGGGCGGTTCACATATTATGATTTAAACCCGCTCACTCGCCATAAACCAGTTTTGGCAGCCACGTTGCCAACTGCGGCCAAAGCGCCAACAACATCAATGCGAATAATTGAATACCAATAAACGGAGCCACCCCCCGATAAATCTGCGCAGTTTTTACCTCTGCAGGAGCCACGCCACGCAAGTAGAACAGGGCAAAACCAAAGGGCGGGGTGAGGAAAGAGGTCTGCAAATTAATTGCAATCATAATGCCCAACCAAACCGGATCAACGCCCATCGACAATAAAATCGGCCCGACAATGGGCACAATGACAAAGGTGATCTCGATAAAGTCCAAGACAAAACCGAGCACAAACATCAGCAGCATCACCGCCAACATGGCGGAAAACAGACCACCCGGAAGATCACTGAGTAGACCGTGAACCCACTCATCGCCACCAAAACCGCGAAACACCAAGGAAAAAATAGAAGCACCAATCAAGATCATAAAGACCATGCTGGTAACTTTGCTGGTCTGCTGCACCACCTCTTTTAAGGTTGATAAACTCAATTGACGATGCACCAAAGCCAATAACATCGCCCCCATCGCCCCCACAGAGGCCGCTTCTGTGGGGGTAGCAAACCCGCCGATGATCGAACCCAAGACAGCAAAAATAAGCAACAACGGCGGCAGCAACACCTTCAGCGCCTGCAGCAGCAACGCTTGGCGTGATTCAGGCAACTCTTCTTTGGGCAGCGCAGGCATACTCTCTGGCTTGAGCTTGGCCATAAAAATAATGTAAAGCAGATACAACCCCACCAGCATCAGCCCAGGGATCAACGCGCCCATAAACAGATCACCCACAGAGACGGTTTTCGGCGAATAGACCCCCATATCCAATTGCGCTTGCTGATAAGCAGAAGAGAGCACATCACCCAATAAAACCAAAATAATCGACGGCGGAATGATCTGCCCCAAAGTACCCGAGGCACAAATAGCACCGGTAGCGATGGCCGGATCGTAACCGCGTTTCAACATTGTCGGCAGCGAGAGCAAGCCCATCGTCACCACCGTGGCACCAACGATGCCGGTACTGGCCGCCAACAACATGCCGACCAAAATCACCGCGATGCCGATGCCGCCAGGACGGCTGCCAAACAGCATCCCCATCGTATCCAACAGGTTTTCAGCGACCTTGGAACGTTCCAGCATCACCCCCATAAAGACAAACAGCGGCACCGCAATCAAGGTCTCATTGCTCATAATGCCAAACAAGCGATTGGGCAGGGCTGTCAAAAAAGCGCTGTCAAAACTGCCTGTAGCACTGCCAATGGCGGCGAAAATCAGCGCCGTGCCGCCCAAGGTAAACGCCACCGGATAACCGGCCAATAACACCACAATCAAAGTTAAAAAAAGCAACAGAGCCATTAGGCAGGTTTCCCAGTCAGCAACGGCAAACGACGGGCAATGTCCGCCGAACCTTGCACAATCAATAAAATCGCCATTACTGGAATAGCCGTTTTTAAAGCAAACACCAACGGCAAACCTCCCGCCTCACGCGAGCCTTCCAACAACGCCCAAGAATTGCCCACATATTCCCAACTGAGCCAGAGAATAAACAGACTCATGGGAAACAGCAGCAGCAACGTGCCGAGCAAATCCACCCAAGCTCGGCCTCTAAGGGAAAGTGTTTGATAAACAATATCCACCCGCACATGACCGTCCAACTTAAGCGTATACGCACTGGCCAGCAGGAAGAGCAGGGCGTGCATATACACCACCGACTCCTGCATGGAAATCCAACCGAGATTAAAACCGTAACGCAGAACCACAATCAAAAAGGTCACCAGCACCATCAACAGACTCAACCACGAGACCCACCAGCCACAGGTTTCAGTAAGCTGCTCACAGAGCCGAATAAACGCCACTCTAGTGATCATAAAGCCGCTCCAGAGCGATGGGGTTCTGTTGGCGATGCAAAAACAGACGGCGATACTCTTCAGGGTCTTTATCACAAGTCAATTCTGACGCTTGACGGAAATATTGATTCAATAACCGCGAAAGCCAAAAACGCAGAGCAGACAGCTCACACATACGAGGCCAAACACGATGTTCAGCCTCGTTAAACGGGCGCAAACGTTGGTACGCTCTGATAAACGCCCGACTCAACGGCAGATCCAACGAACCATCAGGCCGACTGCACCAGTCGTTCAATACCACCGCGACATCAAAAAGAAGCGGGCCATGAACGGCGCTGTTAAAGTCGATAATGCCACTGAGTTGATCGCCCTCAAACAGCACGTTGTCGCGAAACAGGTCGCTGTGCAGCGCCCCCTGTGGCAGATCCAAAGCAACATCATCTTGGTAACGTCGCACCAACTGTTGCAACGTGTGCAACGTCTCTCGATCCAACTTATCGTGCAATTTTTGCAGGCTCTGCTGCCGCCAGAGATGAGCGTCCAGCTTTGGCTCACTCAATGGAAACGTTTGACTGGCGTGATGCACCTTGGCCAAAGCCGTGCCTAACTGTTGGCAATGCTGAACTTTTGGGGAAAAAACACTTTGACCGACAATACGCTGACTGAGCACCGTTGCTTTACCCAAAAAATCCCGCTGCAATCGGCCATCTTTGGCAGCAAGAGGATAAGAAACAGCCAAGCCTTTGGCGGCTAAAAAAGCACCCAACTGAACACTGAAATTGATCTCGTCTGCAGAGTGTTTTTCATACAGAGTGAGGACAAAAGCACCTTCAGTTGTATTAACAAAATAGTTGCTGTTTTCGATCCCAGCACTGATGCCCTCAAAATCTACCAGAGAACCCAGATTAAACTGGCACAAAAAAGTTTGCAGCTGCTCGGAGCTGACGGAAGTAAAAACGGACATGACTCACTCAAATTAAGATTTATCAACCTAATGGTCGAACAAAAGTGAGGGAGTTTACCATCGAATCAGAACCCATTGCGGGACTTGAAAATTTTCATCCAGCTCAAAGCGTTTGGTTTCCAGATCACCGTCGCCATCTCGATCAATCAGAAAGTAGGCGGGGCCGATATTCGGAGTGATTTTCAGCATATAAAGCTGATTATTCAGTCGATACTCTTCGATGGTCTCTTTACTGCCAGACCTAATCACAATATCCGCTTCAGCAGAGGCCGGAAAGAGAGGGGAAGAAAAACAAAACAGTACAAATAAAAGCAGCATTTTCATAACAGCACTCCACTTTAACGATCAGACAGATCCCACGTCTTACCCTTTAAAGGTAGCACCTAATCCAAGCGCGATTAACTGCCTCGCTGCTGCGTCGTCATTAAATTATCCACCGTCATCCACAGAGTTATCCACAATTTACTCTTATTTACCGATGCAAAAACTAGAGAAAATACAACCTAAAAGGTCATCACTGCTAAATTCTCCTGTAATTTCATTAAGATAGCGTTGTGCTAAGAGAAGGTCTTCCGCTGCCAATTCACCCGCACCACGCTCTCGCAGCACCTGCTCTGCAGCCAGAACAGACTTTTGAGCCAAACCCAAGGCGTGCAGGTGTCGTCTTCGGGCGGTAAAGTTACCCTCACTGTTCTGCCGATACCCCATACACGATTTTAAATGTTCGCGCAGCAGCTCAATGCCCACATCGGCTTTGGCAGAAAGCCAGATCTCCGTACCGGCCTCACTCTGCTTAATCTCCGTCGAACGACCACTGAGGTCAATTTTATTGTGGATTCGATCTCGAGGAATGTCAGAAGGCAGAGAGTCCAATAACTGCTGCACCTCCGCACTTAAACCCACCTCATCGTCAATCAGCACCAAAATACGATCTGCTTTATTAATCTCAGCACGAGCACGGCGAATGCCTTCTTTTTCTACGAGATCATCGGTCTCACGCAAACCAGCTGTATCAATCACATGCAGCGGCAAGCCATCCAGATGAATCTGTTCACGCAGCACATCCCGCGTGGTTCCAGCAATTTCCGTCACAATAGCCGCATCGTGCCCCGCCAAACGGTTCAACAGGCTCGACTTACCCACATTAGGCCGACCGACAATCACCACCGACATGCCTTCTTTGAGCAGCTGGCCTTGACGCGCTGAGCGTTGCACATCCAACAAAGCTTTTTTTAACTCATCCAACTGCTGATAAATCGTCTCATCGGCGAGAAAGTCGATCTCCTCTTCCGGAAAATCCAACGCCGCTTCAACGTAGATACGCAGATGAATCAAACGCTCAAGCAACTCCTTCACCAGCAGAGAAAACGCGCCTTGCATGGAGCTCAGAGCCGCCCGAGCCGCCTGCTCACTGCCACTTTCAATCAGGTCAGAGACCGCTTCCGCTTGCGCCAAATCCATTTTGCCATTGAGAAACGCGCGTTCAGTGAATTCCCCAGGACGAGCCACTCGAACTCCAAGGGCAAGAATCCGTTTCAGCAACATATCCATCACCACCGGCCCACCGTGCCCCTGAAGCTCTAAGACATCTTCTCCGGTATAGGAGTGAGGCGCGACAAAACGAATCACCAAACCCTGATCAAGATGAGAACCGTCTGCCTCTAAAAAGGGCAAATAAGAGGCCAGACGAGGGGAGGGCAGTTGACCGACTAACTCACGCGCAATCTCAGCAACCCGAGCACCAGAAACACGCACCACACCGATGCCACCGCGTCCAGGTGCGGTGGCCAAGGCGGCAATGGTGTCACTTCCACTCAAGGCACTCAGAGCCTATTTTTTCTTTTCAGCCGCCAATACATGACGGGTGATGTACCACTGCTGCGCAATGGAGAGCACGTTGTTGACCGCCCAATAAAGCACCAGCCCCGAAGGGAAAAACGCAAAGAAGAAGGTGAATGCGACCGGCATAATCATAAATATTTTTTGTTGAATCGGATCAACGGGCGCAGGGTTGAGTTTTTGCTGAATAAACATACTCACCCCCATAATCAGGGGCAAAATAAAGTAGGGATCTTTCGCCGAGAGATCCGTCACCCAGAGCATAAAGGGCGCTTGACGCATCTCCACGCTCTCCAGCAAGACCCAGTAGAGTGAGATAAAGACCGGTATCTGCACCAACATTGGTAGACAACCGCCCAGTGGATTGATCTTCTCTTTACGATAAAGATCCATGGTTGCCTGCCCCATCTTCTGCCGATCATCACCGTGACGCTCCTTAAGCGCCTGCAATTTGGGTTGTAGGCGGCGCATATTGGCCATCGAACGGTAACTGGCTTCCGACAATTTGTAGAAGATCAGCTTGATGATCAAGGTGACGAATATGATGGCCCAACCCCAGTTACCCAAGAAGCCGTGCAACCATTTCAATAGCCAGAAAATCGGCTGGGCGATGATGGTCAAGATGCCGTAATCAACGGTCAACTTGAGACTCTCCTGAATCGCTTCCAGACGCGCCTGATCTTTCGGCCCGACAAACAACCGTGAATTCAAGTTCACGCTGCCATTAACTGGTACTTCAACGGCAGGTGAATAGAGACCCATAACATAACGTTTGCCAAAGTTACTCTGAACCACTTTGGTGTAAAAAGTGTTCTCTTCATCGACAGCAGGAACCCAAGAAGCGAGGAAATAGTGCTGAATCATCGCCGCCCAACCACCTTTAAAACTGCGATTCAAATCCGCCTCTTCCATATCAGAAAATTTAATTTTCTCGTATTTTTCCGCGTCGCTGTACAACACCCCGCCGATGTAAGTATAGATAAACTTAGGTTGCTCATCATCACCGACAAATTTACGCTGCAATTGACGATATTGACGACCCCGCCACGGCTGATCAGAGCCATTTTTCAGCTGATATTCCACATCAATCAGATAGCTATTTCGATGAAAGACATAGGTTTTGATCACCTCCACACCGTTATCACCACTCCAATAAAGTGGCACGCGCAACTCATCTTTGCCCTCTTCTAGGCGAAACTCAGATGCCTTGACCTGAAACAGAGCGTGATGGGTTGGTGCATCACCTTTAGCTGCTTGTAGACCAGACTGAGCAATGAAAAAGCTGCCCGAACGATCGTCCATCAATTGAAAAGGTACATCAGGCTGATCAGGAGAGATCGGATAATTTGACAACAGTACCTGATTGATACCGCCACCTTGACTGTCAATAATCACCTGAAAGGTGTCTGTATAAACAGCAATCCGCTGCCCTTTGCTCACCACCTCTTCTTGCACCACCTCACCTCTCATTGAAGGCACTGACTTGGACTGCAGAGCCGCCTGAGGAATATCACCAGCAACGGAATCGGTTTGACCCATTGAAGAGGTACGAGTGCTGCTTTCAACCGCAGTTTGACGATCAACACCATAATCCATCTGCCAATTTTGATAAATTAGCAGCAAAAGAAAACCTAAACCGGCAAAAAGAAAAAGGCGCTGATTATCCATGAGTCTGTAAAGGTTCCCATCTAATGTTTGTGAGGTTTTTCAGGCACAGGGTCATAACCACTGCTTCCCCAAGGGTGACAACGAAAAATACGTTTTAAAGCCAGCCAAGAGCCACGCGCACTGCCAAAACGCTGAATCGAGACAAAGGTGTATTCTGAACAGCTTGGAATGTAGCGACAACGATTACCCAAGTAGGGACTGATCCCATATTGGTAAAAGCGCACCAACGCTAAGAGGATTTTGCGCACTGTTTTTTTAACTGCTTACACAGATAAATCCATTGGCGATCAATGCTCTTTCTTAGCTCCAATTTATCGGCATCCGCAGCCGCCCGCTTAGCCATGACTACGATATCCAAGTGTTCAATCTGCGTTTGATTCAGGCGAAAACTCTCACGTACAATACGTTTTATGCGATTTCGACCATTAGCATGACGCACATTTTTTTTGGCAATAGCCAAACCCAATCGTGATGGCTGTTCTCCGTTGACACGCGCTAAAACAGTAAGCAGGCGATCACCAGCACGAATGGGTTGCTGAAATACGTTTTTGTAATCTTCTGGTGTTAACAGCCTCACCGAACGAGGAAAAGCCTCGTTCGGTGAGGCTGCACCACCATCGTGCTGATTAAGCACTCAGACGAGCACGACCCTTAGCACGACGGGCCCTTAAAACAGCGCGACCACCACGGGTGGCCATGCGAGCACGGAAACCGTGGGTACGTTTACGACGCAGAGTGCTGGGTTGGAATGTTCTTTTCATGGCTATGACCTCAATTTGAAAACAGCAACGGCCACGATGTTTTATCAGCGGCAACTGCAAAACCGCGAAACGTACATCTAAAGCCCCCGCCTTGTCAATCAATTCCTCACATAAGGATCCTCTGCCTCAGAGCGCTTACCTGTGGATAACTTTTTTGAACGGCGTTAAACTGCGCGGCTGTAGCCGTTATTACCCCCCCCCCCTAATTTAGGAGCAATGTTGTGGGCACATCTCTGTGGAATCGCTGCCTCTCTTCTTTGGAGAGTGAGCTGGATGAGCAACAACTCAATACGTGGATTCGCCCTCTACAAGCAGAATTAAAAGATGGTTGCCTGCATCTTTTTACTCCAAACCGCTTTGTGCAAGATTGGGTAAGGAACAATTATTTAGAAAACATCGAACGTATTATTACTCAACTGGATCAAAACAACGTTGTTGTTATGTTAGAAGTCGGGGTTAACAAACAACCGACAGCCACCACTGTTATTGAAAAACCCAAAGCACCTGCTGAAAAACCCAGCCAAGAACACATTAATTTTCTCAAAAAAGATAACTCGCCTTTACAACCGATAGAAAGTCATTTAAACCCCCTTTTTACCTTTGAAACTTTTGTTGAAGGCAAATCCAATCAACTCGGAAGAGCCGCTTCTTTGCAAATTTCAGATAACCCAGGTTCATCTTACAATCCTCTGTTTATTTACGGTGGAGTCGGATTGGGTAAGACCCATTTGATGCATGCGGTAGGCAATAGCCTATTGCAAAAAAACCCAGCAGCACGTGTGCTTTATCTGCATTCAGAACGCTTTGTGGCTGATATGATCAAGGGTCTACAACGCAATACAATGAACGCCTTTAAACGCTACTACCGATCCTTAGATGCTCTGTTGGTAGATGACATTCAGTTTTTTGCCGGAAAAGAGCGCTCACAAGAAGAATTTTTTCACACCTTTAACGCGCTCTTAGAAGGCAAGCAACAGATCATTCTTACTTGTGATCGCTATCCTAAAGAGGTTAACGGTCTTGAAGAACGTCTCAAATCTCGTTTTGGCTGGGGTTTAACCGTTGCTATTGAGCCTCCTGAACTGGAAACCCGCGTGGCTATTTTAAAAAACAAAGCGGAGCAAAACCACATAGACCTTCCAAGCGACGTGGCTTTTTTTATCGCCAAAGGCATTCGTTCCAATGTTCGAGAACTGGAAGGCGCGTTACGGCGAGTGGTTGCAAACGCTCAATTTACCGGCCGCGCTATCACCCAAGCCTTCGCTGAAGAGGCGCTTGGAGATTTAATATCCTTACAAAACAAACTGGTAACCATTGAAAATATTCAGAAGACCGTAGCAGAATACTATAAGATCCGAGTGGCAGATCTGCTCTCCAAACGTCGCACTCGTTCCATTACTCGACCACGCCAAATTGCCATGAGTCTTGCGAAAATATTAACCAGCCACAGCCTTCCTGAAATCGGTAATGCGTTTGGAGGTAGGGATCATACAACCGTACTTCATGCCTGTAGAAAAGTGGAGGAACTCAAGCAGAGTGATGCCTCTATAGCGGAAGATTATATTAATTTAAATCGTATTTTAGCCTGTTGATAACCTATGTATAACCCTGTGGATAAGTTGTGCAAAAGCTGTTGATAAGAAAAATAAATACTTATCCACAATTTCATCCACAGCTTATCCACAGGAAATAGGCCACTTATGAACAACTTATCCAGAGGGTTATCTACATGCTAAAGGCATGAATTTAAAAGAGAAAAACGACTTATCCACAGAAAATGGGCTCCCTTATAACTATAACTATAAGGTATATATATATATGTACTATATAATACAGACTGAAAATTTGTTGGCTGCTTTACAAAAAACCATTACGGTTATTGAGAAACGTCAGACACTCCCAATACTCGCCAATGTTCTGCTTATTTGCGATGAAGACAGATTAAAGCTCAAAGCAACCGATTTGGAAATAGAAATCGGTTCAGAAGCAATTCTATTGGAAACTCATGAGACTGGAGAAATCACAGTTCCAGCCCGTAAGTTATTCGATATCTGCCGTACTCTACCTGCCGACAGTCAAATTAAATTTACTTTGAAGGAGGGACGTGTTTACATAGTCTCCAATCGAAGTCGATTTGTATTGTCAACATTACCTGCCACAGAGTATCCGGTACTCGATGCGCTGCAAAACCCAACTGTTTTTAAAATCAGCCAATCGGCGTTAAAAAAGCTATTGGATAAAACAGCTTTTGCTATGGCTCAACAGGATGTTCGTTATTATTTGAATGGTTTGCTGTTGGAAATTAATTCAAATTCAATCAAAAGTGTCACCACCGATGGACATCGCTTGGCATTGTCTAGCGTGGAGCAATCATTGAATATTGATTCCAGCCAGCAAATTATTCTGCCACGTAAAGGCATTATTGAGTTGTTGCGTCTGATCGATGATTCAGATGATGAGGTAGAAATTTCGTTGACCTCGAATCACATTCAGGTTGAATTAAAAAATGCACGTTTTATTTCGAAGTTGATTGATGGAAAGTTTCCTGACTATTCCCGTGTGCTGCCTTCGGACTGTCCAAATATGATGTTGGTAAACAGGGAGCAGTTACGCGGTGCTTTGATTCGTACTGCCATTTTAACCAACGATAAATACAAAGGGGTTCGTTTTCAGCTGGATAATCATCTTCTAAAAATAAAAACCCATAATCCTGAAAAGGAAGAAGCGGAAGAAGAATTGGAAGTGAATTACCCTGGCAGTGCGGTCGAAGTTGGATTCAATATTAATTATCTGATGGATATTTTAAATGTGATTGATTCCGAGTTGGTGCAATTTAATCTGAAAGACTCAGGCAGCAGTTGTCTGATTCATAACGAGGGTGATACCACCTCGCAGTACGTGGTGATGCCGATGCGTTTGTAATATGCAGATTCAGAAATTGACTCTGCATCATTTCCGAAATCATCAACAAACATGTTTGCTTCCGGACCCTCACCTTAATTATCTTTATGGTGAAAATGCCTCTGGTAAAAGTTCTGTTCTGGAGGCAATCCATCTGTTGGGGTTTGGTAAATCGTTTACCCATGTAAAACTCAATGACCTAATCCATCACGGCAGTCGTGAATTTGTTGTTAATGCCGAGGTCTTTGATGAAGAACGATCTCTATTGATGAATGTGGGATTTTCAAAATCAAAATCCCAGAAGTCAAAAATTCAAATCAATCGTGATTCAACTCAAAAATTGTCCGACTTGGTTCAACTGTTTCCGATTCAAACACTTCATCCAACCAGCTCTAATTTGATTCTGTCGCAATCTAAGTTGAGACGACAGTTGATTGATTGGGGGGTGTTTCACGTGGAACATCAATTTCAATCCGTGTGGAGAAGGTATGCTCGCGTTCTGGAACAGAGGAACCGTGCTCTAAAATATCGGCTTACGGCTAAAATAATTGCCAGTTGGGATCAACAGCTGATCCCGCTGGCTTTGAAGCTAAGCCGTTTTAGAGCGGAGTACGTTGAGTTGTTACGTGAACGTTTTAATACGACGATTGAATATGTAATGCCTGAAAACAGCGTGGAGCTGGATTTTTACAGAGGTTGGCATCCTGAGTTTGATCTGCCTGAGGCTTTACTGAAACAGTTGCCGCAAGATTTTAAACAAGGTTACAGTTCTGTCGGGGCGCATCGAGCCGATCTGATGTTTAAGATGAACGGCTTGTCTGTGAAAGGTGTGCTTTCGAGAGGGCAGGTCAAGTTGATCACTTTTGCAATAAAATTAGCGCAGCTTCAGTTATTGACTGAAAGTACAGCTTCGAAACCGATACTGCTGATTGATGACTTGAATTCAGAATTGGATGAACATAAACGTTCACTGCTGTTTTCCTTAATCGAACAGATGGGCTTGCAAACGTTTGTTACCAATATTTCAATAGACGATTCGATTTTTGACTGTTTCCCCTCTTACAAATTGTTTCACGTGAAACAAGGCGGGCTGGAATAGCTGCTATAATGGCCGATCAAATTTTTGGCGAGGTTCTGTTATGACCGACACATCGTATGATTCTTCCAATATCAAAGTCCTCAAGGGTCTGGATGCAGTACGCAAACGGCCCGGGATGTACATTGGTGATACCGATGACGGTACCGGTCTGCATCACATGGTGTTTGAGGTGGTGGATAATGCCATTGATGAGGCTTTGGCGGGGCATTGTGATGAAGTCATGGTTGAGATTGGTCTCGATGAATCGATTACGGTGTCGGATAACGGTCGTGGTATTCCCGTTGGAATTCATGAAGAAGAGGGTATTTCAGCTGCTGAAGTGATTATGACCGTTTTACATGCGGGTGGAAAATTTGATGATAATTCTTACAAGGTTTCCGGTGGCTTGCATGGGGTTGGGGTTTCGGTGGTCAATGCGCTCTCCAGTGAGCTGACTTTAACCATCCAGCGGGACGGCCATATCTATCAGCAGGATTATCGAGACAGCAAGCCCGTTGAAGATATTAAAATTATTGGTGATACCGAAAATACCGGCAGTAAAATCCATTTCAAAGCCAATCCCAATGTGTTTACTAATATTAAATTCCACTACGATATTTTAGCCAAACGCCTGCGTGAACTCTCTTTTTTGAATTCGGGTGTGCGTATTGTTTTGCTGGATCACCGCAGCGATAAAAAGGATGTTTTTGAATACAAGGGTGGTATTCGAGCCTTTGTGGAACACTTGAATCGTAAAAAAACCGCGTTGCATCCGACGGTACTGCATTTCGTCGAAGAGAAAAATGACATCGTGGTGGAGGTGGCGTTGCAGTGGAATGACACCTATCAAGAAAACATTTTTTGCTACACCAATAACATTCCACAGCGGGACGGGGGCGCGCATCTGGCGGGCTTTCGAGGTGCGTTGACCCGTAGCCTGCGTCAGTACATGGAAAAAGAGGGGGTTTTAAAACGGGCAAAAATCACCACCAGTGGTGATGATTCTCGTGAAGGCTTGACCGCCGTGTTGTCAGTGAAAGTGCCTGATCCGAAATTTTCTTCGCAGACCAAAGATAAATTGGTCTCTTCTGAGGTGAAACCGGCGGTTGAATCAGTGGTGACGGAATCCTTCCATGATTTTCTACTGGAGTCTCCTGCGGAAGCGAAAGCGATTACAGATAAAATTGTCGATGCGGCTCGCGCCCGAGAAGCGGCGCGCAAAGCGCGGGATATGACTCGTCGTAAAGGCGCTTTGGATATTGCTGGTCTGCCAGGAAAATTGGCCGACTGCCAAGAGAAAGATCCGGCGTTGTCAGAGATCTTCTTGGTGGAAGGGGATTCAGCCGGTGGTTCGGCCAAGCAAGGGCGTGACCGTAAGACTCAAGCGATTTTACCGTTGAAGGGAAAAATCCTCAATGTTGAAAAAGCCCGTTTTGACAAAATGCTCTCTTCTGCCGAGGTGGGAACCCTGATTACCGCTTTGGGATGTGGTATTGGCCGAGAGGAGTTCAATCCTGAAAAATTGCGTTATCACAAAATCGTTATCATGACCGATGCCGATGTGGATGGCTCTCATATCCGCACGTTGTTGTTGACCTTTTTCTATCGTCAGATGCTGGAGTTGGTGGAGCGAGGGCACATCTACATTGCTCAGCCACCGTTGTACAAGGTGAAAAAGGGTAAACAAGAGCGTTACATCAAGGATGATGACGAGTTGTCGGCTTACCTACTGCAACAGGCGCTGGGTAATGCCCAGCTGTTTGTTAACAGTGAGTCTCCGGCTATTAAAGATACCGTGTTGGAGCAGCTTTCCAAACAGTACATGCAAGCCAAAACGATTATGCAGCGTCTTTCTCGTCGTTACGAGCCGCTGTTGCTGAATCAATTGATTCAGTTGTCTGCTATTAGCCCAGCAGATTTAAGTGATACCGAAAGGATGCAAGTATGGTGTGGCCAGTTACAAAGCTTGATAAACATTTCTTTGGTGCCTGGCTCGGAATATCAAGTGCGTTTAGATTCGTTTGAGAGTGAAGATGGCTCGGAAGGTGTTCGTGTTGAGGTGATGCGTTATGTTTACGGTAATCAGCACAGCCAATATTTGAGCTCTGATTTTTTTGCTAGCAGTGAATATCATACGCTCTCACTGCTTGGTTCTGAATTACATGGTTTGATTGAATCGGGTGCTTATGTGCAACGCGGCGAGAAGAGGCAATTAATCCTTAGTTTTCAACAGGCCATTGAGTGGTTAATGAAGGAAGCGGAGCGTGGACAGTCTTTGCAGCGTTACAAAGGTTTGGGTGAGATGAATCCGGATCAGCTGTGGGATACTACTATGAACTCAGAAACACGGCGTCTGTTGCAGGTGAAAATTGAAGATGCGGTGGCGGCTGATGATATTTTTACCACTTTGATGGGCGATCAAGTGGAACCGCGCAGAGAATTTATTGAGCGTAATGCGCTTTCTGTTAGCAACTTGGATGTTTGATTTATACAACTCTCCCTCATCACAGCTGTGAAACAGAGCCATCCTTTGGCTCTGTTTCAGGGTAAATCACACTTTGTTGTCGTTTTTTTGAAACAAAGTTGCTTTATGTATACTCTCTGGTTGTTAAATCCCAACAAAAAAGACAAGCGGTATTTTTTTAGAGATAATCGGTGTTGCAAGAGTCGCCCATATTCAATAAATTGTGACGTATTCCACAACTTTTGTTTGGGATGTTTTATTCGCAGGTCTTGGAATGGAGAGTTCCTTGATTTGGAATGTAACTTTTTTACAACTACCCAAAATACGGTGTCGTAGACACTGGGAGAATCTTGTATGAAATTCGCTTCTAAACTGGCTGTTACCACAGCTGCTTTGATGACTGGCTTGTCTGGTCTGATGATTTCTGGTGAAGCAGGCGCAGTACCTGCTTTTGCTCGTCAAACCGGAATGGCATGTAACACCTGCCATTTTCAATCGTTTCCAATTTTGACCGCGTTTGGTCGTTCATTTAAAGCCGACGGTTATTTGATGGCCGGTTCTCAGGGCTTGATTGAAGGCCAAGATCTTTCTTTGCCTAACACCCTGAACATCGCAATGGTGGGTAAAGTGCTGGCTGAATGGCATAAACCCGATGGTGCTTCCGGTTATGCGAATGATACCTTATGGCCTGATGAGCTGGGTATGTTGATTGGTGGTCGTTTGAGCGAAAATGCCGGTTTCTTGTTTGAATTGGATCAAGCCGGTGGTTCAGGTATGGCTGGCGGTAAAGTTCAATTTAATGTTGCTGATTTTGGTGCTTCTAAATTGTCTATTATCACTTTCAATGGTGATGCCCCTTACGGTATGGAACTGTTGAATACCGGTGCTTTGAGCCTGCAACGTCCTATCGAAGGTCATGATTGGAGTGCAGCTGAGCTGTTAGGTACATTTGCAGCAGACAGTGGTTCTGCTGCTGATGGTGTGGGTGGTGGTGTTGCTACGGCTGCTGTTGTTCATTCAAGCAGCTTTATGGTGAATGCAACTGCGTACAGCTTTGACTCTGCTGTTGAATCTTCTGCCATCTATCTGCGTGGTGTGTGGATGGGTGATGTCTCTGGTTGGGATGTCGGTGTTGGTGTGCAAAACTACAGCGGTACTTCTACTGTTGGTGCTGTTGCCGTTGATGCAAATAAAACCGTCTTTGATGCTCAAGCACAGGGTATGGTTAGTGACATGCCTTTAGGTGTTTATGCTAGTTTCGGTACTGCTCCTGGTTCTGATGCGGCTGCAACTGTTAAAAATGCTTATAACGCCACTGCTGATGATGCTACTGCAATGGGTATTTTGGCTCAGTTGTACGTTATGCCTAATGTCGCTGTTTACGGTGGTTATGGTAATTTAGATAGTGGCGATGCAGTTAACACTGCTAACAGTTTCATCACTGTTGGTGCCAAATTTAAACCTGCTCAGAACATTACTCTGGAAGCGTTTAGCATCACTCAGACTACCACTGCTGATGGTGCGGCAGATGCAACTGATAGCAAACTGGGTCTTTTGTTGTTTGCTGGTTTCTAAGCGAACCTCTCAGTTAGGTTAGTGATTGTAAGGCGACCCTCTTTCGAGGGTCGCTTTTTTTATGCCTGTTGATAAAATTCCCGTGTAAAATAGCGATCAAATAGAAGCGTAAGGAATATTGTTGTGCAAAAATCATTGTTGTCT
>JAUZRS010000222.1 GCA_030950195.1 Gammaproteobacteria bacterium
TGAAGCCTTGGCGGTGGCTCAGCAGCGTTACGATCTGCTGCAAAAAAACGTGCGCTTAACAACATCGGCTTTTCAGGCTGGAGAGGTGGACTTGGTGGAGTTGTTACGAGTTAAAGCGCGTGCGTTTAGCGTCGAACGAAATTTACATTTGCATCAATTACAATTGCAACGGGAAATTTCCCGTTTGAATCAAGCTGCGGGAGTATCGTTATGAAACGAATTTTAGGATTAGTGCTGTTGATGAGCGCGGCGTTTGTGCACGTAAATGCCTCTGAGGTTGATCACATTGACGTGCAACCACAGCAATTTTTGGCGTTGGGGGTAACGTTACAGCAGCCGGTGGTGGTGGATGTGACGTTGGGCGCACGTCATCCCGGTCAGATGGTGATCCCTCCAGCTCAAGTGCGTATTGTCAGTGCACCGCAAGCAGGTCTGTTGCAAGCGTTGCTGGTGGCGGAAGGGGAGACGGTCGTTGAAGGAGCGCCGTTGGCGCGTTTGGAAAGCCCAGAATTGATGGTATTGCAGCGCGATTATTTACAGACCGTGACGCAGTTGGCTCTGGCTTTGAGTGACAAACGTCGTGATCAAAAACTCTACAAAGAGGGGGTGATTGCGAAACGTCGTCTGTTGCAAAAGCAGAGTCGTTACGCAGAGTTGCAAGCGGTTGAAGATGAAGGGCGGCAGACGTTGATGTTGTCTGGGATGAAAATAGACGAAATTGATGTTTTAAAAAGCAGTCGCAAGCTTTCCAGTCAGTTGGTGATTCGTGCGCCTGCCGATGGGGTGGTAATGAGGCGTCTGTTGACATCAGGTGAACAGCTTGACCGTATGACACCGATCTACCGTTTGGCAAAACTAGAGCCGTTGTGGCTGGAAATGTATCTGCCCTTGGCGCAGTTGAAAGGCGTGCGTGTGGGTTCGGTGGTGCAATTGGTGGAACCTGAGGTGCAAGCGCGGTTGATTTTGATCGGTCGAGAGGTGAATCCAAACAATCAAACGGTGATGTTGCGTGCGGAAGTGACTAAGGGCGTTGAGCAGTTGCGTCCAGGGCAATTTGTTGAGGCGCGCTTGGCGCTGGAGGCGCAGGCCTCTCAGTTTGAGGTGAGCAGTTCGGCGCTGTTGCGTCGTGATGGGCGGGTGTATCTGATGGTGCGTGATGCTTCGGGGTTTGTGGCGCGTTCGGTGGCCGTGGTGAGTCAGCAGGCAGACAGGGCTTTGGTCAGCGGACGGCTGAAAAGCAGTGATCTGCTCGCAGCCACAGGGGTTTCGGCTCTGAAAGCGATTTGGCTGG
>JAUZRS010000223.1 GCA_030950195.1 Gammaproteobacteria bacterium
GAATTTATCGCCGGTCTCAGCACCCCCACCTTCGGCATCAACAGCAGCTATTTAGGACCGGTGATCAAAGTACGAAACGGTGAAAACCTCAATTTCAATGTGCGCAATAACCTCAATGAAACCGCCACCCTGCACTGGCACGGAATGCACCTACCAGGCAACATGGACGGCGGCCCCCACCAAGAGATTTTATCCGGTGATCTTTGGCAACCGAGCTTCACCGTCAATCAACACGCCTGCACCAACTGGTTTCATGCCCATACCCACAATAAAACCGGTGAGCAAGTTTATCGCGGTCTGGCAGGCATGATAATCGTCGAAGATACCGACAGTGATCGCCTTGATCTACCCAAAACATGGGCAGAAGACGATTTCCCTCTCATCATCCAAGATCGAAAATTCAACAGCAACGGCAGTTTCAGCTACCTACCCAGCAGGCGGGATGAGATGCATGGCATGATGGGCGATACCTTCATGATCAACGGCACCGTTAATCCCTATCTCGACTTGCCTAATAAAGAGGTGCGCTTTCGGATACTCAACGGCTCCAATGCCCGTGTCTATCAACTGCATCTGAGCAACGGCGCTACCTTCAAACAGATTGCCACCGACAACGCCTTCCGTGAAACGCCGCTCAACTTAACCTCCATCACCCTCAGCCCTGCTGAACGAGCAGAGATCGTCGTCGATCTGAGCACGTTACAAGGCCAAACCCTCACCTTGCAAGATGCAAACAACGGCAACACTCCCCTGCTGACTCTGAACATCAATAAAGCCGCCAGCAGCGTCACACGGGTGCCCGCTCAACTGATTAACCTAACGCCACTTGACCCCACCGCAGCGGTACGCACGCGCCCCTTTGTTTTAGGCCGTATCGGTGGCATGAACGGCAGCTTTGCCATCAACGGGGTCTCAATGAACATGAATCGCATCGACCACGACATGACCTTAAACGAAGTGGAAATTTGGGAAATCAGTAACACGATGGGCATGACGCACAATTTTCATTCTCACGCGACTCATTTTCAGATCATCGAACGCAACGGTTCCGCCAACAACGTAGCAGACTATGAAAAAGGCTATAAAGACACCGTGATTCTACCGCCGAATGAACGCGTCAAAGTGGTAGTGAAAATGACCGATTACAGCACCGATGCTACTGCGCCCTACATGTTCCATTGCCATATTTTGGAACACGAAGATCGTGGCATGATGGGGCAATTCACCGTCTCCCAACCTCCAGCCTAACAAAATTTTTATTTGCATCCTCCTGAAATGAAGCTAAGGTAAGCTCTGCCTCGTTCTCAGGAGCCTTAAGCATGTCAGCCGCCAACCTCTTTGCCGCCATTGATTTGGGCTCCAACAGCTTCCACATGATCGTCGCGCGCGAAGATGACGGTTATCTGCATCTGCAAGACCGCATCTCCGAAAACGTGCGCCTCGGCAACGGACTGGACGAACACAACAACATCACCCCAGAAGCCGAAAGCATCGCCTTGGCCTGCCTTGCCCGCTTCAGTCAACGACTGCGCGAAATGCCCTCTCATCAGGTACGTGCCGTTGGCACCAACACCCTACGCCGTGCCAATAATGCCCACGAATTTCTACGCAAAGCACACCAAATATTAGGACATCGAATCGACATCATTGCCGGTCGAGAAGAGGCCCGCCTAATCTATTTAGGCGTGGCCAAAAGCCAAACACCGGCCAAGGGGCAACAGTTGGTCATCGACATCGGCGGCGGCAGTACCGAGTTGATCGTTGGCCAAGGCATCACTCCAGTGCAACGCGAAAGCCTCTCGATGGGCTGTGTAGTTATGAGTCAACAGCACTTTCCTGAGGGTGTTATCAATCCAAAAAATCTGCGCAAAGCCATCATTTATGCTCGCTTGATCCTTCGACCGGTGGCGCGCCAATTTCGTGATCTGGAAACCGAATTGACCTTAGGAGCCTCTGGCACCATTAAAGCCATTGCCCATATTTGCCAAGCAATGAATTGGTGCGAACACGGCATCTCCAACGCGGCGATGGACAAACTGCATCACGCCCTACTCAAGGCAAGCCACAACGACACACTGAAACTCAAAGGCTTAAACAACAAACGCCGCCCTGTCTTGGCCGGTGGTTTTGCTGTGCTCTACGCACTTTTTAAAGCCTTGCACCTACAGCAAATTGAGGTCTCCAGTGGTGCGCTACGCGAAGGTGTTTTATACGAATTGATTGGCCGTAGCCATCACGAAGATGTGCGCCAAAACACCGTGCAAGCCCTTATAAGACTGCACAACATCGACACACAACAAGCTCAGCGGGTAAAAGAGACTGCCCTCAGACTATTAACCATGCTGAAAGAAAGCTGGCAGCTGGAAGGTGAGGATGAAAAAAACATGCTCAGCTGGGCAGCCCAACTGCATGAGGTGGGGTTGGTAATTGCCCATGCCGGGCATCATAAACACGGCGCTTATTTGCTCAATTTTGCTGATTTGCCCGGCTTTTCCCACTTTGACCAACAGCAATTAGCGGCTCTTGTACGCGCCCAAAGAGGCAAGTTCCCACTTAAATATTTTATCGAATCACTGGCTGATGAACTGCATAACAGAGTCACCCGACTCAGTATCATCTTACGCTTGGCCATTTTGCTGCACCGTGGTCGCAACCAGCAACCCCTGCCTTTTCTGATCGTAAAATTGACACAAAATGAACTCACCCTCGGTTTTCCGCAGGACTGGTTAGCGCAACATCCTCTCACCCACACCGAATTGCAACGAGAAAACGAGCTAATCAAACAATGCCATATTCGCCTTGTTGTAACCTAAAAAAACCGCTGACACTCTGAAAATTCAGGCGTATTCAGCGATAAACCCTCTGAAAATAAAGCACTCGACCGGCTTCATCTTTTACCGTTAATTTATCGTCCTTAATCCAGTAGTGGTAATTGGCCACCGTTTTATTACTCGGAATAGAAGCCTGAAAACGGCCACGACCAATGGAGAGATAACCACTGAACTTCTGCGAACCTTTATCTGAATAAAGAAAACGACTGTCTTTAATCGCAATCATCTCCCCACCACTGCCTTGCCATAAACCCTCTAAAGAGTGTTCTACTTGAGCGCCGTAGGAATATCGTTCTTTCGGTTGTGGCCAGCCATTCGCACGTGGTTGCAACGGTGATGAAGCACCATTAAACAGAGATTGCCCAGCAGAAAGGGGGGGATTGGATTGCATCATCTGCTGCTGTTGAAATAAGGGAAACAGTGAGTTTGGCATCGCACCCATGGCATTTTGCGGCATCGATGTAGCTGATCTAGAATAATCACCGGCCTGAGGCAGCCAACTGTTGCCAGCAGCGCTCTGTGGGTAATCCGTAGCAGGTGCTGGGTAGGGACTGGCAGATGGCATCATGGGGGCAACACCGGCAAGCGGTGGATAAAGTGAATTGGGCTGCGGCACCATCCCCGCTGCCATGCCAGGCAACGGGGGATAAGCCCCATAATTAGTCGCACTCACAGAACCGGCTAACACGAATAAAATCGCCAAAAAAATCAAATTTCTCATAGGATCACCTGCTGCACACTTCAATTTAAACACGGGTGGCTATTGAGCCTTCTCAACCACGGTTACTTTTTGACTCAAACTCAACACTCCCATTTTACTGGGAATGATATTTTGGCCAAAACAGACCTCTTTGCCCTGTTTGCGAAAGGTTAATAACGTTCGTAACGGCTGCTGCTGAGGATGTTTTTCAGCGCTGTTCGGGTCAATGCTGGTAATCACACACCGACTGCACGGCTTCACCACGCATAATTCTACCTCATCTATTTTTAACTGCCGCCATTGATCCTCGGCAAACGCTTCGCAACCCGTCACCACCACATTGGGTCGAAAATGCGCCATGCTCACCGGTTGCTCCAACTTCTCATTCAAAGCCTCTAAAGAGGCCTCTGAAATCAACAAAAGAGGAAAACCATCGGCAAAACTGACCTGCTTCCCCGCCTCTGCATAAACGGGGTCAACTGGGCGCTGCACATGATCAGCCATATAAACCACACGGCAGGGTTGAGTTAAAAAGTCCGACAACCACTCATCAACCTCGCGACCACAGGACTCCGCCTCCACCCAATCATTCCAGACCTTAACCTGAAACACATTGCCGCCGCCACGCGAAGCACAAACCGGCTCAGACTCCGCCAAGGAGATCAACAAGCCCTCGTCTGTGAGCTGCACATCCACCAGCGCCATTCTCGGCTGTTGACGCTGAGTAATAAACTCTCCGTTGCTGTCCACCACCATCCAGCGCCGGTCGTCTTGCAAACCACGCGCCTCCAGCAGCACCGAATCCAACGAGATACCACGTAAGGATTTACAAGGGTA
>JAUZRS010000224.1 GCA_030950195.1 Gammaproteobacteria bacterium
CTTTGCTGGTACGTTTGATGAGTACGGTTTTTTGCTTAATCCAGATTTGTGGACAGAGGCTTTGGCAGAGAAGGTGGCTCACCTTCAGGGCATTGATGAGTTGAGTGAAAAACATTGGCGAGTGGTGAAGCACATTCGTACTAAATACCTTGAGGTGGGTGGTCTGCCTACTCTGCGTTTGGTTTGTCGAGCAGTGAGTTTGTCAAAAGAGGAAATATATGCGCTGTTTGGTGGCTGTTTGCCCGCTTGGCGCATTGCAGGTTTGCCCGATCCTGGTGAAGAGGCGAGGGCGTATATGAGTTGATTTGCTCGGCCACCGTTGATTTATCTTTAGCCTGAATCAACAAAAATATGCGATGTAGCTGGCTTTTTTTGGAAAACGGGTCTACATAGGTATAAGACTCTGGGTTTCGGTGGCCTATTTTGCCGTAATTTAGTTGTTTTGGTGTTAACAGGTTAGGAGTTGGTGATGGATATTAAAATGGTTGATATTACGGTTCATATTGACGAAACCCTCGACAGAGTGAGTTGCCAAGCGTTGGACAACCAAGTTCGAGCCAATGACGGTGTGTTGGGAATCGGACATTTGGAAACACGACCTCATCTGATGATGGTGGAATATGATCCTGAAAAATTGACTTCAATGGACATATTGCAGGTAGTGAAAAATCAAGGTGTGCATGCTGAATTATTGGGTCTGTAGATTTTTTGAGTAAGATGATTTGGGGCTGGAGCTGGAAAGGCTCTGGCCTTTTTTTGTTGTTTTTTTCAAGCTAACCCCGCTACTATGGAGAACGATTTTTCTAAGGAGTGGGGGAGTTATGAAGCTGCGCATTGCGTCATTTAATTTAGAGAACTTGGATGAGTCAGCCCGTGATCGTACGGTCTTGGATCGACGGATCGAGGTTTTGCAACCGTTGTTGTTGAAATTGGATGCGGATATTTTGTGTCTGCAAGAGGTGCATGGCCAGACGGGAGCGGACAACAGGCGCAGTTTAAAAGCATTAGATCTGCTGCTTTTAGGCACAAAATACGAATCTTACCACCGTGTTTACACCCAGACGGAACGCAGCAAGCAGGTTTACGGCTTGCGTAATTTGGTCATTTTAAGCGCCTATCCGATTACCGCTTTTGCACAATATCGCAATGATTTTGCCTCCGCTCCACATTACCAATACATTACCGCTGAGCCTGCGGATCAGACCGCTTCGTCGGTGCGCTGGGAACGGCCTATTTTGCACGCTCAGATTGATTTGGGTTTAGATCGGCCACTGCATCTGTTGAATCTGCATCTGAAATCGCGTCTGCCAACGCCAGTTGAGGGTCAGACCATTGGTCGCAGTAAGTGGCGTTCGGCTTCCGGTTGGGCCGAAGGCTATTTTGTTTCGAGTATGAAACGGGTCGGGCAAGCGTTGGAAGTGCGGCGTTTTATTGATCATATTTTTGATCAAGATGAACAGAGTCTGTTGGCGGTCTGTGGTGATTTTAACGCCGATGTGGAGGATGTGCCGGTGATGGCGATTTGTGGCGATGTGGCTGAAACGCGCAATTCAGATTTGATTTCACGAGTGATGGTGCCTACTGAACGCAGTTTGCCACCCTCGCAACGTTTTAGTTTTATCTATCAGGGTAAGGGGCGAATGTTGGATCATATTTTGTCTTCACGAGCCTTGTGGCGTTACCATCAACACAGTGAAGTGCATAACGAGCTGTTACAAGATGAGTCTTTGAAGATTGGTGGCGATAAATTATTCCCTGATTCTGATCATGCACCTTTGATCGCGGAATTTTTACTTTAACGGTCTGTTTAGTGAGGAAAATCATGAGTGAAAAACACGCTGTTTTAACGCTGTGGCGTAACGGTGAATCTTTAACGGCTGTGAAAGTGGCAGACCAACTTAGCTTGCGTCTTGTCTCAGACGGTTCTTTTGATGCGTTGTTGGAGCAGAATTCGCTCTCTCTGGTGCGTTATTTGGCACGTCAAAACCTTTATCTGGTGAAGGTCAAAGAGGCGAGCCAATTGGGGGCAGCGAAACAGAATTTACGTTCATCCCCTGAGGTGCAGTTTGTCTCTCATGTTTACTCTCAAGAGGAGGTGTCGAACAGTCACTTTTACCTTATGGATCAGGTTACGGTCTCTTTTTCCTCCACGACCACTGATGCCTCTATTGAGGCGTTAAGCGAACGCTACGGTTTACAGCTGTTGAAAAAGTTACGTTTTGAGAATGCGTATCTGTTTGTTTTGAATGCGGATGCAACAGTGAATCCGATCAAACTCTGCAATGCTCTGGCTGAAGAGGATGAGGTGATTTTGGCCGAACCGAACTTGGCTTATCTGAGTCAGGCGTGCCAAATTCCGACGGATACGGAGTTTGAAAAGCAGTGGCACTTGAACCATAACGGTGGCCCATTTTTAAACCCCAGTTCTCACATTGATGCGCCCCGTGCTTGGCAGGTGACTGAGGGTGAGCGTTCGGTGGTGGTGGCATTAATGGATGACTCCATTGAGTTGCATCATGCGGATTTTCAAGGCCGTAATAAAGTGGTGTCACCGGTGGATTTTTCCGAGCGGGATCGTGATCCTTCACCTGGTTTTAGCGCGAGCCACGGGACAGCGTGTGCCGGTTTGGCGGTGGCGGAGTCCAATGGTCGAGGTGTGGTGGGTGTGGCACCAAAATGTGCTTTGATGCCGATTCGTTTTGCTGCCATTGATGATGGTTCGATTGTGGAGATGTTTGAGTGGGCGGTGGATCACGGTGCCAGTGTGATTTCGTGCAGTTGGAACGTCGGTAGTGGTTATTTTCCCCTTTCGTCACGTCAATTTCAGGTGTTGAGTTACGCGGCCCGCGAGGGTCGTAATGGCAAGGGCTGTGTTATTTTATTTGCTGCGGGTAACGATAATCGCCCTTTGAAGGGCGTTCAAGAGGAGCGCAGGGGGCAGAAGCATTGGCATAACGGCTATGCGGCTCACCCCGATGTGATTGCGGTTTCGGCCTGCACCAGTCAGGCAAAAAAAGCCTTGTACAGCAACTGGGGCAAAGAGGTTTCGATCTGTGCGCCGAGCAGCAATGGCTTGCCACAAAACAGTGACAACTCCCATGTTCGAGTCAGATTGAGGGGGAGAACAATCGTTACCACCGATAATTCAGGCAGTGCGGGTGCCTCGCCCAGTTCTTATCGTTACGATTTTGGGGGTACATCAGCGGCCTGCCCGATTGCCGCAGGCGTGGCCTCGTTGGTGTTGTCGGCCAATCCTGATTTGAGTGCCGCAGAGGTGAAAGATATTTTGCAGCGCAGTGCGGATAAAATTGTTGATTCACACCCCGATGCTCAGTTGGATAACAACTTTGGCCATTACGATCAAAAAGGTCATTCCTGGTGGTTTGGTTACGGTAAAGTGAACGCGCATCGTGCTGTGCAGGAAGCGCAACGTCGGCGTGGACGGCGTTTTCCGGCTCCCGCAGCACGAGTGGAACCCAGTATAGAATTGCTGTTTGGTACCGTGAATGCGTTGGTGCTAAATTTGCGCCCTCGTCCTTCTACCGCCAAACCGCCTCTTTTACAGTTGCGCCGAGGGATGCAGGTGGAGGTGTTGGATCGTGTCGGTTCGTGGTATCGAATTCAAGCGGGCAGTGTGGCAGGTTACGTCAGTCGTCGATTCATTACCCTGTTGAGGTAAGTCAATAAGATGTCACGTTACTCAAAAAAACAGAGCGTCTCGGAAGAGACTCAGCAAGAGGCGCTGAAAATCGCCAAGCAGACGCAGCGACCCGGGCAAAACAAGGAGCAGACGCGGCTGATTGCACAGGGGGTGCAAAAAGGCATTGAGTTGTATAAAAAACAGCAAAAATCAGTGGCGCGTGAGCGCGACAAACTGCGCAAAAAGGCCTTAAAACAGGGTCAGGATGTAATGGAGTCTCGGCCTGAAAAAGCACCTTTTTTTCAGCGCAGTGCGGTGCCGTGGTTTTTGTTGCTGCTCAGTTGGGTCGGTTTTTTGCTGTTCACGCTATTTCTGCGAGACCTCTAAATAACCTCGTTCAATCGCCGTTTCTAAGGCTTGTGTGGCCTGTACCAGTTCTTCAAAAACGGTGCGCAGATCGCGTAGCTTCTCAATTTGTTGCGGTGAGGTGACTTCACCGTTGACCTGTTCTGTGATCACAAACAGCTCTTTAAGGTAGGCCGCTCGTGCTTTGGCCACCAGTGACATAATGGGCTTGAGTTCATTCAAGACAAGTTGGGGTATCTGGGGGCTGATGATTTCTCGGTTGAGTTTTTTGATCTGATTGTCGATGGCGAGCAGTAAACGGTTGTGAGTGGTTGAGTTGCCTTGCACGATGACGCTCCTGTTAGAGTGAGTAGGGTCGTTACCTTAACGGCCTGAAGAAACTTCCCTGTATTAGTTTGTTCTCAAGAAAAGATTGTCTGTGTTTGTCGGTTTTTTCTGATTGGAGTTTTTATGTCTCTGGATATTTTGTGGTTGTTGTTAAGTTGGTTAGCTTATTTTGTGATTCACTCCTTTTTGGCTTCGTTGCGAATGAAAAACTGGGTGGCGAGCAATTGGCCGACGAAAATGCCGCTCTATCGTTTGAGCTTTAATGTGTTGGCGGTGGTGTTATTGATTCCACCGATGGCGTTAACCTTTGCGTGGCAGGGCGAATGGTTGTGGCAGTGGCAAGGCGTGGGGCAATGGGTGGCCAACGGCATGCTGCTGGTGGCGGTGGTTGGCTTTATTTGGTCGATGAAATACTACGATGGCAGTGAGTTTTTGGGTTTTCGGCAGCTAAAAAATCGGGTTGAATCGGTAGAGGATCAAGAGCATTTTCAGCTCTCGCCCTTGCACCGTTGGGTGCGTCACCCGTGGTATTTTTTTGCTCTGTTGCTGATCTGGAGCCACGATATGCATCTGGGTTGGTTGATTTCAGCCTCGATGATGACGCTCTATTTTGTTATCGGCTCACGCATGGAGGAGAAAAAGTTGGTGGTGTATCACGGTGAGGTTTATCGCCAGTATCAGAAACTCGTACCTGGGGTGATCGTGCTGCCGTGGCGGCACATTGATGATGCGCAGTTGGCCGAGTTGCTTAAAATTGAGCGTGTTGCTGAATAAACGCATCAATAAAATGGCGCGGTTTTGCGCCATGAAAACGCCCCTGTTCTGCGCCGTTCTGGAACAGAATCAGGGTCGGAAAACCGCGCACTTGATATTGCCCCGCCAGCTTCATATTTTTGCCCTCGTCCACCTCCACTTTGGCCAGTAGCAGCTCACCGTCGTACGCTTCGATCAGTTGTTTTAGAATGGGTGCAATGACCAGACAGGGACTGCACCAATCCGCCCACAGATCTACTAAGATGGGGCGCTGATGTGAGGCTTCGATCACCTCGTGTTGGAAGTTTTCATAATCGACGCTAAAAATGGGGGTAACGATTGTGCTGCTGTCGGACATGGGGTTGCTCTGCTGGTTGGGTAATATTGCGTTGGATTTTGGCAAAAACAGCCCTGCATTACGATCTCCCATTGAGGGGGGTGTCCATTTTTGGGCTAAATCAAACTTACAGCTTCTGCGGCTGTTGTTCTATAATGGCGACCTATTTTCGTTTACCGATGCAAGGAAAGACCATGCCACGCTACCGCTCTCATACTTCCACCCAAGGCCGCAATATGGCCGGTGCTCGTGCGCTTTGGCGCGCTACCGGCATGAAAGACGATGATTTTAAAAACAAACCGATCATTGCGGTGTGTAACTCTTTTACTCAATTTGTCCCCGGCCATGTACATCTTAAAGACCTTGGCCAGTTGGTCTGTCGTGAGATTGAAGCGGCGGGTGGGGTG
>JAUZRS010000225.1 GCA_030950195.1 Gammaproteobacteria bacterium
GTGCCTCACGTCGGTATCGCGCAGCGAGCGTTTGTGCTGTTGCCGTTGTCTGAAATTGTGGATGAGCTGTTTATTCCAAAACTGGGCTGTTTTGCAGACCTGCTACTGAAGATAGAAAAAGAGACGTTGTGGCGTTTGCCAGATGAGAGTAATGAGGTGAAAAGGGCGTGAGTGCAGAAAAAAAGCCACAAAAAATGAGCGTAACTCGGTTGCAAGCGATGAAACAGGCCGGTGAAAAAATCGCCTGTTTGACCGCCTATGATGCCAGTTTTGCCAAAATTTTGGATCAGGCGGGTGTGGATCTGGTTTTGGTCGGTGATTCTCTCGGCATGGTGATTCAAGGTCATGAAACCACGTTGCCAGTGACGATGGATGAGACGGTTTATCATGCACAGGCGGTGCGCAGAGGGCTGTCTCAGGCGCTGTTGGTGGTGGACCTGCCTTTTATGAGTTACGTCGATCCGATGACGGCACTGCACAACGCCGGTCGTTTACTGAAAGAGAGCGGCGCACAGATGGTGAAGCTGGAAGGCGGAGCCAGTCAGGTTCAAACGCTGCAATTATTGGCACGAAATGGCATTCCGGTCTGCGCGCATTTGGGGCTTCAGCCTCAAGCAGTGCATAAATTGGGCGGTTATCGGCTGCAAGGCAAAGATGATCAGAGTGCGGCGATTTTATTAAAAGACGCGGTGTTGCTGGCGGAGGCCGGTGCGGATCTATTGATATTGGAGTGTGTTCCCGAGTTGTTGGCCAGCGAGATTACAGCCAATGTGGATATTCCGGTGATTGGTATCGGAGCCGGTGTCGGTTGTGATGGCCAAATTTTGGTGTTGTACGATTTATTGGGTTTGAGTCACAACGCGCCACGTTTCAGTAAAAATTTCCTCTTGGGACACGACTCGATTCAAGCTGCGATTGCGGCTTACGTTGCAGCGGTCAAAGCGAGCTCTTTTCCCGCACCTGAACAGGTTTTAGCCTGATGCGGATGGCGTTCGCCGATGACATTGAGGATTTGCGTGAGCAGGTATCGGAGTGGCGCAGTGATGGAGAATCCATTGCACTGGTGGCGACGATGGGTAATTTGCACGAGGGGCATCTGAGTTTGGTGGCCGAGGCAAAAAAACAGGCGTTTCGAGTGGTGGTGAGTATTTTTGTTAATCCACTGCAATTTGGTGCCGATGAGGATCTGGCAGCCTATCCTCGAACCTTGTTGGCTGATCTAGAGCAGCTGGAAGAGGCGCGGGTGGATCTGGTGTTTATGCCAACGGACGAGATGATCTACCCGCGTGGGGCTGAGTCAAGCACACAGGTGCAGGTGCCAGAGGTGTTGACAGAGCAGCTCTGTGGTCTGCATCGCCCCGGCCATTTTGTTGGTGTGGCTACGGTGGTCAGTAAGTTGTTTAACTTGGTGCAGCCGCAGGTGGCGCTGTTTGGACAGAAAGATTATCAGCAACTGCTGGTGATTCGCAGGCTCTGTGATGATCTTAATTATCCCGTTGAGGTTGTTTCGGTACCGACGCAGCGGGAAAGCGACGGTTTGGCCATGAGTTCGCGTAACGGCTATTTAAGCTCCGATGAACGTGCAAGAGCGCCTTTGTTGTATCAGCAGCTTACGCGCTTGGCGATGACCTTGCTCAAGTGTGAGGTGGATCGAGAGACGGCCTTGCAGCAGACGGTGGATGCCCTCAATGAGGCTGGTTTGAGGGTGGAGTAGATCGGAAGAGCA
>JAUZRS010000226.1 GCA_030950195.1 Gammaproteobacteria bacterium
CGCGGCATCGACGACGGCATCATGAACGAACACAACATCAAGCCCATCGACATGGTGGTGGTGAATCTCTACCCCTTCCGTGAAACCGTTGCCAAAGCCGACTGCACTTTAGAAGACGCAATTGAAAACATCGACATCGGCGGTCCTGCGATGGTGCGTTCGGCGGCAAAAAACCACAACGATGTGGCCATCGTCACCGATCCTGCCGATTACAGCAGCGTACTGGCCGAACTGGACAGCGGCCTGACACAAAATAGCCGCTTCAAACTGGCGGTAAAAGCCTTTGAACACACCGCCGCCTACGATGGTGCTATTGCCAATTATCTCGGCTTGATCAGCGAAGATGGCAGCAAAACCGACTTCCCGCAGAGTTTGAGCCTGCAATTCAAACAGAGCCAAACCATGCGTTACGGCGAAAACCCACACCAAAAAGCGGCGCTCTATGTGGAAGCCGAACCAGCGGAAGCCTGTGTCGCTCACGCCAAACAACTGCAAGGCAAAGCACTCTCCTACAACAACGTCGCCGACACCGATGCCGCACTGGAGTGCGTAAAAAGTTTCGACGAAGGCCCCGCCTGTGTGATCGTCAAACACGCCAACCCCTGCGGTGTGGCGCTGGGCAGCAGCCTCTTTGAAGCCTACGACTTGGCCTTCAAAACCGACCCCACCTCCGCTTTTGGTGGCATCATCGCCTTCAATCAGGAGCTTGATGCCAAAACCGCGCAAGCCATTGTGGATCGCCAATTTGTCGAGGTGATCATCGCCCCCAGCGTCAGCGCAGAAGCCATTGAGATCATCGCCGCAAAGAAAAATCTACGCCTGCTGGCCTGCGGAGAATGGGATCGCTGTCGCACCGACGATCTGGATTTCAAACGCATCAACGGCGGCCTGCTGGTTCAAGAACGCGATCACGGCATGGTGAAAGCCCATGAACTAAACGTAGTCAGCGAACGCCAACCGAGCGAAGCCGAAGTGACCGACCTGATGTTCGCATGGAAAGTGGCCAAATTTGTCAAATCCAACGCCATTGTCTACTGCAAACAGCAGATGACCATCGGCGTGGGTGCCGGTCAAATGAGCCGCGTCTACTCGGCCAAAATCGCCGGAATCAAAGCCGCCGACGAAAACCTGAAAGTAGCCGGTTCTGTGATGGCCTCCGATGCGTTCTTCCCCTTCCGTGACGGCATTGATGCCGCCCATGCAGCGGGCATCACCGCCGTGATCCAACCGGGTGGCTCCATGCGTGACCAAGAGGTGATCGACGCGGCCAACGAACACGGCATGACGATGCTCTTCACCGGCATGCGTCACTTCCGTCACTAAGTTGGCATCAAGCCAGCGTGCCCAGCCACTGATCTGAGAGACGCCGTAAATACATCCCTGTAGGCTCGAATGCGGCATCCCTGCCGCATACGCTCTCAGCTCAATAACTGGACACCCTGACACTCAGTTTTCTGCCTCTACTATTTTCTCAGGAAAAAAATATGAATGTTTTAGTCATTGGCGGCGGTGGCCGCGAACACGCGCTGGCGTGGAAGCTGGCGCAATCGACACAGGTCAAACAGGTTTTTGTCGCCCCAGGCAACGCCGGAACCGCCCATGAAACCAAGCTGAAAAACATCAACATCGGCGCAGAAGATCTGCCCGCTCTGCTCGACTTTGCTCAGACAAACCAGATCGGCCTCACCGTCGTCGGCCCCGAAGCGCCTCTGGTAGCCGGTATCGTCGATCTGTTTCAGCAGCACGATCTAAAAATCTTTGGTCCCACAGCGGCAGCCGCGCAACTTGAAGGCTCCAAAGCCTTCACCAAAGACTTTCTCGCGCGTCACAACATCCCCAGCGCCACCTATCAGGTCTTCACCGAAATCGAACCGGCCATTACTTACATTAAAAAAATGGGCGCACCCATCGTCATCAAAGCCGATGGACTGGCCGCCGGTAAAGGGGTCATTCTCGCCCAAACAGAGACCGAAGCCAGTGCCGCTGTGCACGACATGTTGGCAGGCAACGCTTTTGGCGAAGCCGGTCATCGAGTGGTGGTAGAAGAGTTTCTGCACGGCGAAGAGGCCAGTTTTATCTGCATGGTCAACGGCACCGACGTGCTACCGATGGCCTCCAGCCAAGACCACAAAGCCCGCGACAACGGCGATCTAGGCCCCAATACCGGCGGCATGGGCGCTTACTCCCCCGCCCCCGTGGTCACAGCAGAGATGCACCAGCGCATCCTCGATCAAGTGATTCAACCCACCGTGGAAGGCATGGCCGCTGAGGGCAATCCTTACAGCGGTTTTCTCTACGCAGGCGTGATGATCGACTCCGACGGCATCCCCAAAATGCTGGAGTACAACGTCCGCTTTGGCGACCCTGAAACCCAACCCATCATGATGCGCCTGCAGAGCGATCTGGCCGAACTCTGTCTGGCTGCCCTCGACGGCACTCTCAGCCAGAAAACAGCACAGTGGGATGAGCGCAAGGCACTGGGGGTGGTGATGGCCGCTGGCGGTTATCCTAATCACTACGCCAAAGGTGAAGTCATCTCAGGTCTGGAACATGCGGACTCTGAAAACGTCAAAGTCTTCCATGCTGGAACCGCCGAGAAAGAGGGTAAGATCGTCACCAGCGGCGGACGGGTGCTCTGTGTCACCGCGCTGGGTAACAGCGTCAAACAAGCCCAAGCAGCAGCCTATCAGGCTTTAGATAAAATCAATTGGTCTAAGGTCTACTTCCGTACCGACATCGGTTATCGTGCCGTACAACGCGAACAAGAAAAATAGAAACAGACTTCAAAGGCAGAGTTCCTCTGCCTTTTGCATTTTTGCCAACAAAAACGGCTAAAAACCAGCCAAACAACCTAATGGATATAACTTCAGCATTCTTAAAAAACCATTAACCCTTGCTCTATTTCCTCCAATCTTCCCCGTAAAAATAGACTTATTGACCCCAGATCGATTTTTTTGCGATCCAGATCGAGTTTTAGCACAATGGGTCTTTACCTCATATTAGATAAGGCTTACATTGATACTTAACTGATTTTTAAATTTGAGCCCTTAACAAAAAGACCAACAGGGGGTTACAGCTGTCCGAGGAGGACGACTATGAGTATATCTCACCACAAGGTAAAAATAGCCATTGGATTCTTGTTGAGTTTGATGTTCAGCAACAGCCAAGCTGTGATCATGATCACCACTTACGCTGGCACCGGTACTGGCGGTTTTTCCGGCGATCAAGCAGCCGCCGCCAACGCACAACTCAACGCCCCCACCGACATTCTGACCGACACCCTAGGCAACCTCTATATCAGCGAACAAAACAATAATCGTATTCGTAAAGTCGATGCCAATGGCAACATCACCACCTTTGCCGGTGATGGCACAGCCGCCTTTGGCGGCGATCAATATCAAGCAATAAAAGCCAGCTTTGACCGACCTGTAGCTCTGGCACTCAGCCCCAACGGCGACACACTCTATATTGCAGACAAACAAAACAACCGCATCCGCCAAATTGATTTAATGACCAACATCATTACCACCATTGCCGGCAGCGGCGTGCGAGGTTACACAGGAGATGGTGGTTTGGCCATCAATGCTCGACTCTCCCTGCCGCAAGGTTTAACTGTCGATATTAATGGCAATATCTACATCTCCGACAGCAGCAATCAAGTCATCCGAAAAGTAGAGGTCAGCAGCGGCTTGATCAGCACCATCGCCGGTAATGGGCAAACGCCATTGACAAATCCCCCTCTCAACGGTGCTGACATTGGTGATGGGGGGGGCGCCATCAGTGCCAGCCTGAACAACCCTCAAGGTTTGGCCATCGACAATGCCAACAATACGCTTTACATCGCTGACAGTTCTCACTCACGGATCCGAAAAGTCGATCTCAGTAGCGGCCTGATCAGCAGCATTATTGGCGACAACGGCATCGGTTTCTCCTCTGGCACCCGTTTGGCTGCCGCTACGGTAAAACAGCCTTGGGGGCTGGTATTAGCAAAAAACGGCGACCTCTTTTTCAGTGATCGAAGCGCATCAGACGTGCGAGCAATCCATTTTGAAACCCAAACCGTGACCACCATTATCAGCAATGCCGATCTCAATGGCCCACAAGGCCTTAACATCGACGATAACGATGCACTTTACGTTGCCGATCGGCGCAATAACCGCATCCGCACCACCGCCAATAGCAACACACCCTTAAACACCGTCACAACTAATAATGCAGCTGGCAATACCACCAACCCCAACAATCAATCCGATGTTGACAGCGGTACCGGTGGCTCAATGGGCGGGTGGTTTCTACTCAGTTTGGCTCTGCTGCGCCTCTATCGAAACACCTAACCATACAACCAATCTATTTAACTCTTGTAGGCGGCAAACCACAGGTGCGGTACGCCGCCCGCGTGCCGCTGTAAGCAGAAACACAAAATGGGATAATAAAATTGAGCAAAATACTGCTCCAATGAATATCACTGACGTGTAAAAACTCATTGCCATGATTAATCAGGTTTAACAGCAGCCCGACAAACAGCGCAGTTTTAAGTGAGTCGATAAAAATGGGCATGGAAAAAGCACGTTTAAACAACGTAAACCAGACTAAAACCACTCTCATTTTTGATAACCAAACTCACCCTGCCACTGTCCATGATGATAATCAATCTTCAGCCAATGCGGCACAAAGGCTTCTGGGTGCTCCATCGGCACAGCGGTCTCCGAAGAAGAAGCAGCACCAACGGAACAGACTTTATTTATGAGTGGACGAAAATCAACTTTTAAATTACCGCTCAACTCTGGCAAATATTCCGCTGTCGCTTGCTCATGAAACGTCACCTGCTTACGCACCATGCAACCAAAATGCAGTTCCATTTCCACCCGTAACGGCGTTGTCCGCTGCTGGAGCAACTTGTCCGCTCGACGACTCACCTCAACCTGAACTTGACGACCGTTAACCTCAATCTGACTCTGCACTGTTTTCACTCCTACGCTGGTTTTTCGACGCTGTTATAGATTAAGTCGTCCAAAACCATCAAACCTTACAGATTAAGTCAAACTAAATGATCTGAGTGCCAGACCATCATCTTCTCAATTTGCATCTCTCGTAAGGTGTAAGGAACACCTCCCACACCCAACCCCGATTGACGCAGACCGGCAAACGGCATCCAATCCACCCGAAAAGCGGTGTGATCATTGACCATCACCGCCGATGCATTCAAATGACGATAAGCGTAACTGGCCTGCTCCAAATTTGAGGTAAACATCGCCGCCTGAAAGGCATAAGGCAGACTGTTGGCCTCTTCTATCGCCTCGGATAACTCATCGTAAGGGTAAACGCAGATAACAGGACCAAAAATCTCTTCTCGACTGACACGACTGTGTTTATCTGGCTCATACAGCACCGTGCAGGCGTAACAACTTGCAGACAGCGCCTTGCCTCCCGTCAACAATTCTGCCCCTTCCTTTACCGCCTCATCGACCCAGCCCCCAATTCTCACCACCTCTGTTGCTCGAATCAATGGCCCCACTTCGGTTTCTGCATCAGTGGGGTCTCCCACCCGTAGCTGAGCGGCTTTTTCAGCCAACCGTTCTGCCAACGAACGTGCAATGGAACGCTGCACAAAAAGACGCTGCACCGACACACAGACCTGACCGGCGTGATAAAAACCGCCTTTCAATACTTTTTCCACCACCGATTCAAGATCCGCATCTTCGGCAACAATCACCGGTGCCACCCCACCGTGCTCCAGCGCGCAACGGGTTCCAGCGGCCAACTTCGAGCGCAACATCCAACCCACTTTGGCACTGCCAATAAAACTCAAAAAAGCCACCCGAGCGTCACTCACCAACGCCGTCGAGACCGTTCGACTCTCTGTCAACAGCACCTGACACCAACCCTCAGGCAGACCCGCTTGATGCAGCAACTCGACAAAACGAAAACAGGAGAGCGGGGTCTCTTCCGCCGGTTTGACAATCACCGGACAACCCGCTGCAATGGCCGGTGCTACCTGATGGGCAATTAAATTCAACGGATGATTAAAGGCACTGATCGCCACCACCACCCCAATGGGCTCCCGCTGAGTAAAAGCCAACTTGCCACTGGAAGCGGCATTAATGCCCATCGGTACCGTACGCCCCGACTCGGTACGCAGCGTCTCAACGGCAATGCGCACACTGTCGATGGCGCGAGCCACCTCAAGCTGAGAATCAAGCAACGGCTTACCGCCCTCCTGCGCGGCCAACAGAGCCAACTCCGCCGCCTGTTCTGACATCAAACGCCCGAGCGTTTCCAGAATCTGCACGCGGGTTGGAATCGACAACCAAGCCGAACGACGCTGAAACAGATCCTCAGCGGCAGTCAAAGCTTGCTCAATCCCTGCCAAACCCACCTGCTCAACCTCCGCCAATATTTTCTGATCAAAAGGGGCAAACACCCGCAGACTTCCTGTCGCTTCTGCCCCAGCGGCGATCACACTTTTTATCATACGATTCATGTTTAAACTCCTCGGCAGGCCCGCTCTAAATATGCTGACTCTGCTCACCAATATCATGATTAAGAATGCGATCATTCTCAGAATAATCCACCGGAACCTCTATTAAATGCACGCCTCCCTGAGTAAAACAGGCCTCTAACAATGCGCTTAGTTCTGTCGCCGACGTAAGCCGATGGCCGTGCGCTCCGTAACTTTTGGCGTAGAGAGGAAAATCAGGGTTGCCGTAATCAAGACCAAAGTCATTAAACCCCATATTGGCTTGTTTCCACTTAATCATGCCGTAGGCGTTGTCTCGCAGCACCAGCACCAGCAGATCTAATTTAAGCCGCACGGCGGTCTCCAGCTCTTGAGAATTCATCATAAAACCGCCATCGCCACAAATGGCCAACACCCGCCGATCAGGGTGTACCATTTTTGCCGCCATCGCTGAGGGCAGACCGGCTCCCATGGTGGCCAAGGCGTTGTCGAGCAGAACCGTATTGGAGCGGTAAGCGCGGTAATTACGCGCAAACCAGATTTTATAGACACCGTTATCCAGTGTAATAATACCGTCGTCGGGCATCGCTTTGCGTACCTCGGCCACCAGCCGTTGCGGATAAACGGGAAAACGCTCGTCCTCACAGCCCTCTAACAACTGCCGATCCAAATGCCGTTTTACCACCATAAATCGCTTAAAATCCCAATGCGCTGGTGGAGAGATCACCTCTGTTAGTTGCTGAAGGCTGCTCGAAATATCACCGATCAACCCCATTTGTGGGTAATAAACCGAGTCAATCGTCGCGGTGAGGTAGTTGATATGCAGCACCTTAAAGCCATTTTTCTGCATAAAAAAGGGGGGCTTCTCCACCACATCGTGTCCCACATTGATCACCAAATCCGCCGCTTCAATGGCACGATGCAGATAATCGTTGGCGGACAGCGCCGCATTGCCCAAAAAGAGCGGGTGCCGCTCATCCACCACTCCTTTGCCCATCTGGGTACTGAAAAAAGGCATGGCGGTTTTTTCAATGAAAGCAGACAACGCTCGGCACGTGTGTTGCCGGTTGGCTCCTGCGCCAATCAACAGCAAGGGGTGATGCGCCTGTTCGATCATCTCAATGGCCGCACGGATCGAATGCGACCCCGCCTGCGGAAGATCAAACTGGCTTTTGGCAATCACCTCAACATCACTCTTCTCACGGGCAATGTCCTCGGGCAGCTCCAGATGCACCGCTCCTGGACGCTCCCCTTCGGCGTGACGAAACGCCTCACGCACATAAGCTGGAATAGTATGCGCACTGCGGATTTGACGGGTAAATTTGGTCAGTGGCCGCATCATATCCACCACATCCACAATCTGAAACTGCCCCTGTTTGCTGGCTTTAATTGGTTTTTGACCGGTAATCATCAACATCGGCATCGCCCCCAACTGTGCGTACGCCGCCGCCGTCACCAAATTGGTCGCACCGGGCCCAAGGGTCGAGAGACAAACCCCCGCTCGCCCTGTCAAACGTCCGTAAGTAGCGGCCATAAACCCCGCAGCTTGCTCGTGGCGAGTCAAAATGAGTTGAATCGAAGAGCCGCGCAAGGCCTCCAGAAAATCAAGATTCTCTTCGCCAGGAATGCCAAAAATATAACGCACGCCTTCAGACTCTAACGCTTTTACAAACAACGTTGACGCTTTCATACTTTATCTCCTACGGAGGCTTCAGTCTCAACATGGCAGCATTCGTTATCAATCTGAGTCAGGCAGTGATGCGGAGAAAAACCATCACTGCACGCCTCTTGCAGTAGCAAGACAAACTCGCCCAAAAGATCATCTGAAAGATCAGGTGACAGCAAAGAACCGCTGTTTAGATAGGGAAATATTTGATCGTAACGACGCACCTCAAATTGGGTGACACGTCGATAAATATCAGTTCGATTTAACTCAGAGGGGTGATGCAAACCGGCAGAAGCGATCATCTCCGCCACCGCCTGCACCGTGCGCTCATGAAAGTTTTTCACCCGCATGGCTTTATCGCTCACCACCAGACCCTTAACTAACTTTGGATCTTGAGTCGCCACCCCCGAAGGACAGTGATTGCTGTTGCAGACCAACGACTGCACACACCCCAAAGCGAGCATCATGCCCCGCGCGCTGTTGCAGAGATCCGCTCCCAGAGCCATGTTTTTTACCAGATGAAAACCACTGATGATTTTTCCAGAGGCAATCACTTTAATCTCCGCTTTAAGCCCAAAGCCCATCAACGCATCCACCACAAACGCAAGCGCCTCACGCAACGGCATCCCAATGGAGTTGCTGTACTCCATCGGTGCCGCCCCCGTCCCACCCTCACCCCCATCCACGGTGATAAAATCAGGGCGTATGCTGCTCTCCTGCATCGCTTTACAGATGGCAATAAATTCACTTTTACGCCCAATCGACAACTTAAACCCAATCGGCTTACCCGCCGAGAGTTCTCGCAGTTGAGCGACAAATTCCAACAGACCGTACGGCGAATCAAAACGGCTGTGAGTGGCAGGAGAATTTACATCGGCATAAGGTTCTACACCTCGAATCTGTGCAATTTCAGCGCTGTTTTTTTCGGCAGGTAAAATACCACCATGACCCGGTTTTGCCCCTTGAGACAATTTAATCTCGATCATTTTCACAACATTCAGAGCGGCCTGCTGACGAAAAGTCTCAGCACAAAAACGCCCCTCGGCATCTCGACAACCAAAATAAGCCGTCCCAATCTGCCACACCAGATCACCGCCGTGTTCAAGATGGTAAGGGCTGATGCCTCCTTCACCCGTGTTATGAAAAAACCCACCCATTTTTGCACCATGATTCAGAGCCAAAATGGCGTTCTGACTCAATGCGCCAAAACTCATCGCCGAGATGTTTAAAATACTCGCAGAGTAAGGTTGCTGACACTGTGAACCGCCAATCGTCACGCGCAGATCCGCCTCCACTTGCTCATGATTAAGAGCCGATAAAGAGTGACCGATCCACTCATAACCACTGCGATAAACATCCACTTTAGTGCCAAAAGGCACCGTTTCCATAACCCCCTTTGCACGTTGATAGACAATGCTACGAAACATACGGTTAATCGGAGTACCATCGGTATCAGATTCTATAAAATACTGACGGATAAAGGGACGAATCGACTCCATCAGCCAACGAGCACGTCCAAACAGAGGAAAATTACGCCGAAGAGAGTGTTTGCTCTGCAAGCGGTCATAAAAACCGAGCAGAATCAAAGGAGAAAAAATCAGCCATCCCCAGAGTAAGTCTGGCCAAAAAGGCACAATAAATACGCTTAAAGCAATCGCCAATAACAACGCCTTACTAAATCCACTTTGCATCTCACCTTCCCCCTTAATGAATGATCTTTAAGGGTAGTCGACACTGACCCAAATTCCTTACAACAGAGTGAATATAATTTACTGATTCCGCTCTTGATCCGCGCGTAGATTGTTTAAAATACGTTGTTTCGCCTCTGGCGAGAGGGTTTTAGTTGAAAACAGTGACTCAGGCGCAGACCTAAAACGTTGTCTTAAGGAGATCATTTGCGCATTGAAGCACTGGCAATGACGGCAAAACCAGAGGTGCAGGATTAATTTAACCCGTTCTGCTAAGGTCAAAGGCCGATCCTGTTGTTGCGAAATAAGCTGGCTACTCTCTTTGCAGGTCAACATATAGAGTTCACTTTTCAAGTTACAGAGAAGATTCCAGACAGCGCCTCATGCTCAAACGAGCACGGTGCAATGTCGTCCAGAGATTGGTCGGCGTAATCTCCAACTCCTTACAGACTTCTCCCGTCTCCAGCCCCCACACCTCACGCAAGACAAACAGACGCGCTGCACGCGGTGATAAACCCTCTAAACACGCCTCGATCAGTTGCCAAAATTGCTGCTGTGAAAGGGCTTGTTCAGCATCGCTGTAATCAACACTGGGTAAATTCCAGCGTCCCTGTGCATCAAACTGCTCTGTAACCCGCTGCGCTTCTGCACGTTCCCAGACCGCTTCAGCAGAATCGTCAGACACAACCTCTCGACTGCGACGACGAAATTCATCCATAATTTTATGTTTGAGAATGCCAATCAGCCACGTACGGACAGAGGAGCGTTGTTGAAAATGACGGGCTCCTTTAAGAGCCGCGAGAAGGGTCTCTTGCAGCATATCTTCAGCGTGATGCTGATCGTGCAAATGGGCATAAGCGTAAGCGTAGAGGGCGGAGCCGTGCTTCTCCAGCCACTCTTCAGGATCGGATAAAGAGATGCTGGAAGGCTCCTAGCAGGAGAGGTTAAAAGACATGTTTAACGTTTCATCGCAGCAAAAAATTCATCGTTGGTTTTGGTGTGCTGCAAACGCCCCAAAAGAAATTCCATCGCTTCGGTCTCACCCATTGGATGAAGAAATTTACGCAAAATCCAGGTCTTTTGCAGTGACTCTTGATCCATCATCAGCTCTTCACGACGAGTACCGGAACGGTTCACATTGATCGCAGGAAAGACGCGCTTCTCTGCGATGCGGCGATCCAGATGCAGCTCCATATTACCGGTGCCTTTGAACTCTTCGTAGATCACCTCGTCCATTTTGGAGCCGGTATCAATCAGTGCGGTGGCGATAATGGTCAAGCTGCCACCCTCTTCGATGTTACGCGCTGCACCAAAAAATCGTTTAGGGCGATGCAGTGCATTGGCATCTACCCCACCGGTCAATACTTTACCCGAAGAAGGAATCACGGTGTTGTACGCCCGTGCCAGACGAGTGATGGAATCGAGCAAAATCACCACATCTTTACGATGCTCCACCAGACGTTTGGCTTTTTCGATCACCATCTCAGCCACTTGAACGTGACGGCTGGCCGGTTCATCAAAGGTACTGGAGACCACTTCGCCGCGCACCATGCGCTTCATCTCTGTCACCTCTTCCGGGCGCTCGTCGATCAACAAAACGATCAGATAACTGTCGGGATGATTAGCAGCGATGCTTTGAGCGATGTTCTGCATCATCATCGTCTTACCCGCTTTCGGTGGCGAAACAATCAGGCCACGCTGACCTTTACCGATAGGGGAAGCGATGTCGATCACCCGCGCAGTGATGTCTTCGGTACTGCCGTTGCCACGTTCCATAAGAAAACGATCTGTGGCGTGCAACGGGGTCAAGTTTTCAAACAAGACTTTATTACGCGACTCTTCAGGGCGACCAAAATTGATCTGATCCACCTTCAGTAGAGCAAAATAACGCTCACCGTCTTTGGGCGGACGAATTTTACCGGTAATACTATCACCGGTACGCAAATTAAAGCGCCGAATCTGGCTCGGCGAGACATAAATATCATCGGGACCGGCAAGATAAGAGCTGTCCGCCGAACGCAGAAAGCCAAAGCCGTCTTGCAAAATCTCCAAGACACCGCCACCGAAAATATCCTCGCCTTTTTTAGCGCGCGCTTTGAGGATCGAGAAAACAACGTCCTGCTTACGCGAGCGGGCCATATTTTCAATGTTCATGGATTGAGCAATTTCAATCAGTTCGGATGCAGGTTTATTTTTAAGTTCGCTTAGATTCATGGAATTCATCGCACAATAATAGAGAGGAAGATCAAAATAGGAGGGGTCGCAAACGGCATTAGCCGACGCGCTGTCTGTTGTCCAGTGATGATGTTAGGGAAAACCCAATAAAATAGGTCAGGGAGACTAAAATTCGGGGGAAAGTTCCGTGGAATAATAACACAGTTAAAAAAACAGATCCACCCGTAAATGAAAAACAGTATTGGAGCATCACTTCGTCCTTGAATCTCTTAATCTTAACAACCCCAGAAGGTTATTAAGACAACGTTTTTTAGTAACAAAACGCCAAGCCGTCAGACGTTGCTGTCAATAAAGGCGGTCAACTGAGACTTCGATAAGGCACCCACTTTGGTCGCTTCAACAGCCCCGTCTTTGAAAATCATCAAGGTTGGGATGCCACGAATGCCGTATTTTGGTGGTGTTGCTGGATTTTCGTCGATGTTCAGCTTGGAAATTTTCAACTTGCCCGCGTACTCGCCAACCAACTCTTCCAAGATGGGTGCAATCATCTTGCAAGGTCCACACCAGTCAGCCCAATAATCAACCAACACCGGCAGCTCCGATTTCAACACTTCAGTTTCAAAGCTGTCGTCACTCAAAGCAATGATTTCTCCACTCACAACACAAACCTCCAAAAAAGTAAAAACCGATCACTGTCCCCGCAAAACAGAGGCAAAGACAAAAATCAAAGTGAGCCGATTATGCCACGCTTTTTCACTTAGGTCGCCCTTCATCCACCGTCAAACGACAAACGCGCCCCGAGCGTTGACGACACCCCACCCACTAATAAGAATTTAAATATAGAACATTTAAAACGATCACGTTAGAAGGCCACCTCACTTTAAGGTATGCTGATCCATCATGAAAACAGATCGTCTCAATCTCCCCCATCAAGCACAAAGCTTGCCCTACACCTTATGCCCCTGACTCCCGCCACCACTCGACAAATAAAACACCAACGTCACATCAAATGTGACGGCTTTTTGCGGGAGGACGGTCTGTGGGATATTGAAGCCCACCTGACTGACTGCAAATCCTATGCGTTTGCCAACCGTTATCGCGGTGACATTCAAGCGGGGGAATTCCTACATAATATGAGCCTGCGCTTGACCCTTGATGACAATATGCTGATTCATCAAATAGAAGCCGTCACCGACGACTCTCCCTTCGCCAGCTGTCCTGAAGTGGAGCAGCGTTTCCAAGCCTTGCAAGGCAAACGCATTATTCCTGGCTGGCGACGACAGGTGCAAAAACACCTCGGCGGGGTCAAAGGTTGTACCCACTTGGTCGATCTGCTTTCGGTGGCGGCCACCATCGCTTATCAAACGGTGCAACCTAAAACAACACAAAACAACAATCCGCCCGCCCTGCTCAACAGTTGTCATGCCTTTGCCGAAAATGGCGAGGTGGTACAAGTACAATGGCCAGACTACTATCGCGCCAAAAAGAATCCCTAAAAATTCAACGTGAACCTTCTCACGCAACGTGCATCAAAGCCCGCAATACCCCACTACCACCTTTATAAAAGGCAAAACCATGCCCGAAACACTGAAAAAAACATCTGTAAAAAAACCACTGCTCTTGTTGTTAATGCTGTTGTTGATCGCAACTTTTTTCTTTTTCGATCTACAAAACGTGCTTAATTTAGAAAATTTAAAAGCCCAACAACAACATTTTTCAGACTACTACCAACAACATCAAATCCTGACCCTAAGCATTTTTTTTCTGACCTACGTTGCCGTTACCGCCCTCTCTCTGCCCGTAGCCACACCCTTAACCTTAATGGGCGGCGCACTGTTTGGCGTTGCCACCGGCAGCATTTTGATCTCTTTTGCCAGCACTCTGGGTGCAACCTGCGCATTTTGGGTATCGCGTTTTTTGTTTCAAGACAGTATCGAAAAACGCTTTCCAACTCAGACAAAAAAAATCAATGCGGGCATTGAAAAAGAGGGTGCATTTTACCTCTTCTCTCTCAGATTAGTACCACTGGTGCCTTTTTTCTTGCTCAATTTGGTCATGGGGCTGAGCAAAATGGCCAGCTGGAAATACTACCTCACCAGTCAATTGGGCATGTTGCCCGCCACCATCGTCTACGTCAACGCCGGTACCCAGCTGGGGCAGATCAACAACCCTGCTGACATTCTCTCCGCCGAACTGCTGTTGTCTTTTATTGCCTTGGCGCTGTTTCCCTTTATCAGCAAAACGTTGCTGAATCGTTGGAAAACCTCACGCCTGTTACGCGCTTATTCAAAACCGAAAAAATTCGACTACAACCTGATTGTCATCGGTGCTGGCGCGGCAGGTCTTGTCAGCACCTACATCGCCCGTGCGGTACGCGCCAAAGTGCTGCTGATCGAAAAAGATAAAATGGGCGGCGACTGCCTCAATACCGGCTGCGTGCCGAGCAAAGCACTGATTCGTTCAGCTAAAATGGTCTCTTACGCCAAACGGGGTGAAGAGTTTGGTCTCAAGCCACACGCAACCGATTTTCGGTTTAGCGAGGTAATGCAGCGCGTCCACAATATTATAAAAAAAATCGAGCCTCACGACTCCATCGAGCGTTATCAAGCCCTTGGCGCTGAGATTAAACAAGGTGAGGCCAAAATCAGCTCCCCCTACACCGTCGAAGTCAACGGCAAGACCTTCAGCGCTCGTAATATTATTATTGCCACGGGCGCACGCCCCTTGGTACCCAATATTGCTGGGCTAAATAAAGTGGATTATTTAACCTCCGATACACTGTGGAAAATAACCGAACTGCCGCAACGTCTGCTGATTTTGGGTGGTGGCCCCATCAGTTGCGAGTTGAGCCAAGCCTTTGCTCGCCTCGGCTCCCAGGTCACTCAAGTGCAACGCAGCGCACGATTGATGCGCAATGAAGATGTGGAAGTCTCTGAACTGATTGAGCAAAAATTCAAGCAAGAAGGCATTCGAGTATTAACCAACCACCAAATCCACAGCATCAGCCAAGAAAATGGCGAAAAAATCGCCCTCTGTCAGCATAAGGGAAAAACGGTAAAAATTGCCTTTGATCAGATTTTAGTCGCCTACGGCAGAAGCGCCAATACCGATGGTTTTGGGCTGCACGAGCTGAAGATCGAACTGGCTGACAACGGCACCATTAAGACCAACGGTTTTCTACAGACCAACATCCCGACCATTTACTGCGCCGGAGATTGCACTGGCCCCTATCAATTTACTCACACCGCCGCCCACCAAGCTTGGTACAGCGCGGTCAACAGCCTCTTCTCGGGCATTAAACGCTTTCAGGTGGATTACCGTGTCATCCCTTGGGCGACCTTTGTTGATCCCGAAGTGGCACGCGTAGGCCTCAATGAACAAGAGGCCAAACAGCAGAACATTGTTTATGAAGTCACTCGGTATGAACTGGATGATCTGGATCGTGCCATTGCCGACAGCGAAACCGCCGGTTTTGTCAAAATCCTAACCCCACCCAACAGCGATAAAATCTTAGGCGTTACCATCGTCGGCACTCATGCAGGGGAATTAATCAGTGAATATATCTTGGCGATGAAACACAATTTAGGTTTGAATAAAATTCTCGGCACCATCCATATTTATCCGACCCTCAGCGAGGCCAACAAATACGCAGCGGGAATTTGGAAAAAAAATCACGCCCCAGAAAAAGTGCTGAATTGGTTGGAAAAATTTCATATTTGGCGTTTGGGCTAATATTCAAATTCTTCACAAAAAAAGGCGCTGCTTTTTCAAGCAGCGCCTTTTTTATAATCAACCAATATCAAAACGTAATCAATACGCCCAAGGCATAAAGCTGCCTACGCCATTCATCACCGGCGACATATTACGGTTCATCTGGTTCATATCTCGACTCATGGTTTTGGTGCTGTCGGACATTTCGCGGGTATCTTTGCTCATGTTACCCACTTCGCCGCTCATGGTTTTAACCTCTTCGGTCATCGCAATCACGGAGTGATTCATCTCCACCATGCTTTTGCTCATAATCGCTACATCACCGCTCATGATTTTGACGCTCTCGGCCATCGTCGCCATGGTGCTCATGGTTTTTTCCATTTTATGCATGTCTTTGGACATGCTCAACATGGCATTATTCATCACATAAACCGTGTAACCAAGATAGAAGAGCGCCACCACACCGATCACAATCGCTGGAATGCCGTACCATTTTGTCTTTTTCGCCGCTTGCTGATTCTGTCGATCAATTAATTTCGACTGTTGCTGATAATCTTGACGGGTATCTTCACGCGACTGGTGCAACGCCTTAGCCAATTCTTCCAGAGATTGACTGCGTTTCTTCTCATGATCATCTGAAATTTTATTCAGCGTATTAATGGAGGTAGAAACACTCTCAGCAAAATGACGTACACCTTCATTCTGTACTTTCTGCGTCTTTTGAGACTCTTTCAGTAGTGTTTCCACAGATCCTTTCAGACCATCAACGGTTTTTTCCAAGCCTTTCTGCTGCGACTCAAAACGAACATCGCTTTGCTCTTTCACTTTGCCAAGGGATTCCGTTACTTCACGGAATAACTTCTCACTTTGGCCATCCCGTGCCTGTAAATCTTTTTGGATGACTTGAAATGTTCCTTGAATCGCTCCAAGAGCATCCGCAACTAATGTTTCACCGCCCACGCTGGCGCTGGTTTTTTTAGACGCGACTTTTTTAGCCGTCTGTTTTGCAACTGTACGCTTTTCCTGCTTCTTAGGTACAGGTTTACCTTTATTATTATCACTCATAACTCACCTTATTTTTGTGTAGAACAGGGAAACAATCGCCAAGAAGTATACCAACAAACATAAGAAATTCCTGTTTTTCTAATACATCCAGCAGAAGCAAACGTGAAGCGGGTCAAAAAAACAGGTTTTCCTCACACAACAAGACCGACTTCAGCACACCGTCATCATGAAACCATTCAGGCAAAACCATGCTCGCTCTTCTCACTGCCCGCTTCTCAAGGTAAGATCCCCTTCCCCAAATGAAAAACAGAAAAATGCGATGAAACATGGTCATTTAGCAAAGATGCAGAGCAAACTCAGCTCCCCAGTCCATTACCATCTGCCCCTTGGTGACCAGACGATTGACCTTAAACCATTGATCGGTCAGAGCCTCAAGCTGCAACACAACGAGGGACTGATCAATTGCACCGCCTGTGGACGTAAAACCAAAAAAAGTTACAGCCAAGGCCACTGCTACCCCTGCATGAAACGCCTTGCCCGCTGCGATCTGTGCATCGTCAAACCCGAACGCTGTCACTACGCCCAAGGCAGCTGTCGTGAACCGCAGTGGGGCGAATCTTTCTGTCTGCAAGATCACATCGTCTACTTGGCCAACAGTTCTGGCCTTAAAATAGGCATCACCCGCCAAACTCAGATTCCGACCCGCTGGATTGATCAAGGCGCATCACAGGCGCTGCCGATCATGCGCGTCACGCAGCGACTGCACTCCGGCTTGGTTGAGGTCTTATTTAAAGAGCACATCGCCGATAAAACCGATTGGCGCAAAATGCTCAAAAACGAACGTCCCGAAGTCAATCTGATCCAGCGGCGTGACGAACTGCTCAATCTACTCGCAGCACCCCTGCAACAATTGCGTGACGTGCTGCATGACCCGATTACGATCTTGGACGAAGCCAAATTGGTGGATATTAATTACCCCGTGCTGGAATACCCCACCAAAATCAAAGCGCATAACTTTGATAAAACCCCCACCGTTGAAGGCACCTTGATGGGCATCAAAGGTCAATATCTGATTTTTGATACCGGTGTACTCAACATTCGCAAATTCAGCGGCTATCATGTCACTTTGAGCCAATCCCCCACCTTACTTTAGATCGAAAAAACTATGCTGACCTTTCCCAATATCGACCCTGTTGCCCTCTCACTCGGGCCGCTCCAAATTCACTGGTATGGCCTAATGTATCTGGTTGGTTTTCTGGCCGCCTGGTGGCTGATGAAACGCCGCGCCCAAACCCATTCCGTTTGGAATGAAGAGCGCGTCGGCGACTTTATCTTTTACGGCGCACTGGGAGTGGTGCTCGGTGGGCGCATCGGTTATGTATTGTTTTATAATTTTGATGCCTTTTTAAACGACCCCTTAATGATACTGCGCATCTGGCAAGGCGGCATGGCGTTTCATGGCGGCCTAATCGGTGTCATCATCGCCATGTGGCTCTACGGGCGTAAAATTGGCCAGAGCTTTTTTCAGGTGGCGGATTTTGTCGCCCCCGCCGTCCCCATTGGTTTGGGTGCAGGGCGCATCGCCAACTTTATTAACGGTGAACTGTGGGGGCGGGTCACAGATGTGCCTTGGGCAATGGTTTTCCCCACGGGTGGATCTCTGCCTCGCCACCCATCACAGCTCTATCAAGCTTTTTTAGAAGGCATCGTCTTTTTCACCCTGATCTGGCTCTATTCCAGTAAACCACGTCCCACGATGGCGGTTTCGGGGCTGTTTATGCTTTTTTATGGTATTTATCGTTTTGGCATCGAGTTTGTACGCCAACCCGATGCTCACATCGGTTTTATCGCATGGGGCTGGCTGACCAAGGGTCAGCTTCTGAGTTTCCCGATGATTTTAATCGGCCTCGGTTTAATGCTCTGGGCGTATAAAAAACAACCTAAAACCAGCAACGCATAAGGCAGTCACATGCAGCAATACCACGACCTCATCTCCCATCTGCTGGTCAACGGCACCCAAAAAGGCGACCGCACCGGCACCGGCACCATATCCACCTTTGGTTATCAGATGCGTTTTGATCTGGCTGCTGGTTTTCCGGCCTTGACCACCAAAAAACTGCACCTGCGCTCCATCATTCACGAACTGCTCTGGTTTTTAAAAGGCGAGACTAACATCGCCTATCTAAAAAAGAACGGTGTACGCATTTGGGATGAGTGGGCCGATGAAAACGGCGATCTAGGCCCTGTTTATGGCCATCAATGGCGCAGCTGGCCAACCCCTGAGGGCGGCTGCATTGATCAAATCAGCCAAGTGATCGAACAGATAAAAAACAACCCAAACTCACGCCGCTTGATGGTCACCGCGTGGAACCCCAGCGACGTGGAGAAGATGGCTCTACCGCCGTGTCATGCGCTGTTTCAATTTTATGTGGCTGACGGCAGGCTCTCCTGTCAACTCTACCAACGCAGCGCCGATGTCTTTTTAGGTGTGCCGTTCAACATCGCTTCTTACGCACTGCTGACACAAATGATGGCTCAGGTCACGGGCTTAGAAGTAGGAGACTTTGTGCATACCTTGGGAGATGCTCACCTCTACCTCAACCATCTGGAGCAGGCCGAGTTACAGATGAACCGCCCACTGCGCCCACTGCCCACCATGAAGCTCAACCCTGAGATCAACACCCTGTTTGAGTTTAAATTTTCAGACTTTGAGCTGTGTGATTATGATCCCCACCCCTCTATCAAGGCTCCGATTGCCGTATGAAATTTGAGTGGGATCACAAAAAAGAGCAGGCCAACATTCAAAAACACGCCATCTCATTCGAACAAGCAGCCTATGCGTTTTCTGACCCCTATGCGCTAAATCAATACGACAGCCCTCATTCAGACTCAGAGGATCGCTGGCTGCTGCTTGGCAAAGCTATGAATGAAGTTATACTGGTGGTGGTTCATACCCTAAGAGATCAAAACAACTGCGAGTTTGTTCGAATTATCAGCGCAAGAAAAGCCACAAAGAATGAACAAATCGCATACCAAAAGAGAAGGCCATAATGAAAGACGAATACGATTTTTCAAACGCAGAACAAGGAAAATTCTATCGCCCCATTGAAGAGCTGGACCTTCCTATCTACCTCGAACCAGAGGTGAAAGACTTTTTTATCAAAACATTACGCAATCAAAGATCCGCCTTTTCTCTCACTGAAATCGTAAATGCACTGCTTAAAAAAGACATAGAAATTTCCAATAAAATTACAAATTCATAATGAAACTCTCTATTATCGTCGCCATGGATCGCAACCGTCTGATTGGCAATAACAATCAACTGCCGTGGCATCTGCCCGCCGATCTACAGTTTTTCAAAAAAACCACCTTAGGCAAACCCATTTTAATGGGGCGTAAAACCCATGAGTCCATCGGTCGGCCTCTACCAGGGCGGCGCAATATTATCATCAGCCGTAATTTGGACTACCAAGCCAACGGTTGCGACGTTGTTCACAGCATTGAAGCGGCCTTAGAATTGGTTCACGAATGTGAAGAGGCGATGTTAATTGGCGGCGCGACACTGTATCAACAGGCATTGCCACTGGCGCAGCGACTTTATTTGACCTTAGTTGAAGCGGAATGTGAGGGTGACTGTTGGTTTCCCGACTACCAACAGCACGAAAAATGGCAAGAAATCAGCCGCGAAACACATCATGCGGATGAAAAAAACCAGTTTAATTATAATTTTGTTATCTTAGATAAGAATTCTCAACGCTCATAAAAAAAGTACTTTCTCACTAAAACATTCTGCTGAATGTCCGTGAGTTCCACTTTCCAATCCCCAATCCAACTGGGGTGCATCTGTTTATAGGTGAGCACTTGAAAACGCCTTGCATCCACATGAAACTCCTCTTCCTTGATGTGTTTGCCCATAAAATACCAGTCTAGGGTGATGTCTTGTCCTTTGTAGTTGTACAGCTCCGCCACAAAGGCAATCTCCTTCACATCCTGATGAAAGACCATTTCATGGCTCTTTTTTCCAGTGGTGATTTCACTCTCGGCGATAAAATAGGCCTCTACGCGACGAGTTTTCTCCATAACCGAAGATGAACCTTCATAACGACTGAGGTCATCATCACCATCTTCAGCCGTATAACCGTCTGCCCAAGAGAAACCACTCCATAACAGAGCAAATCCAAAAAATAACGCCCTCATACTCACGCCCCAGTGAACTTGACTAACGATTGTTAATGTTGCCCAGCGTCTCTAAAAGATAGTGGCTGGCCGAACGCTGTGCTTGCGGGGGCTTGAGGCGAGAAACATAATCCAACACTGCAAAAACATCCTCATCACTCATGCCTTTAGCAATTTTTTCCATTTTTGGATGACCATTGCCTCTCTCTCCTGATCTCACCGCTTTAAACTGCCTCAACATATAACGATAATGCTGGGAACGCAGCAGAGGATAGCTCTTCTTTGAGTTGCCTTCCGCGTATTTTCCATGACAATCAGCGCAATGCTTCGCATAGATTTTACCACCTCTTTCGGTATCTAAACCTCTTCCCAAACCGTTATCTGGCGACATCGGTAAGCTCTCAACATACGCCACCATATCCGCCAAAGCTTGAGAAGATTTTAAATCTTTTTCATCTAAAACCTCCTCCATATCCGACTCTTTACGTTTGCGATTGCGCATATCCAACAGTTGTTTTAATATCACCGAACGATGCTGACCGGCCACCACAGGAAACTCCCCATCAGGAGACCCCCAACCCTCTAATTCATGACACTCAAAACAGTACTTTTCATACAGACGAAAACCATTATCAATATTGGGTTTCAACGCCAACAGTTTAACTTCTTCCGCCGAACTGTTCTCCCAGCCCGCATACGCTGTTCCAGCACTCAACAAAACAACCCCCGCCAACCACACAGCTATAACACCTACACCACGCATAACAACTCCCTTTACCGTATGGATCGGCTGAAAACGGCCTAACGGCTTATTATTCAATATATACGATCAGATTAACTTATGTTTCCTAAAGATATCTAACCTACAATCACAAATAAGTAGACAATCAAAAAAAATGCCCCTTCTGGGGCATTTTTAACATAAATAGGCGATAAACGGCTTAACTGTTGGCAAAGTCATCAATGCAACCTTCCACAAACGCCTTCAAAGTCTTACCCTGCCAACCTTCTGCGCTGCCTTCAGCTTCACAGCCCTTAACAACTTCTGCATCCACAGTCTCCGCTCCAGCATATTCAACCGCCAACACCGCTCCAGAAAACCACAACAACAGCGCCACGAAACCCACCTTGGTTTTGAACATCCTATTTTACTCCATTAAACGCGAAAGTTAGAATATCAATAATTACTAATAAATCGGCGCACATTATACGGCAAAAAATGCTCAAAAAATGACCATAAAATAATCTAAAACCCCACAATAGTCATAATTTTAAGATTTTTAAAAGAAACACCAATAAAAAACCCTATATAAAACAGGGCTTTTTTTGCTCATCCGAATGGCTTAATGAGCTTTAAACTGATCCATGATACCACTAAAATTTTGCTCCATCGCCCTCTTGTCCTTTGCTGGTTTGATACGAGAAATGTAATCCAATACAGCATGTATATCTTCATCACTCAAATTTTGAATCACCGCCACCATAGCAGGATCTGCATTACCTCGATGTCCTGCTTTAATCGCCATAAATTGTGTGAGCATATAACCATAATGCTGAGATTCCAAAAGAGGGATCATTGCCTTAGCATTCCCTTCCGCATGTTTGCCATGACAAGCCATACAGGTTTTTTTATAGACTTCTCCCCCACGAATCACATCTTCATCTTTACCCTTACCATTTTCGTTTGTCATAGGAAGAGCTGAAACGTAAGCCGCTACATCTGCAAAATCTTGTGGCAACTGAAGTATATTCTTTGAAAACACCGCCTCCATCATAGGCTGATTTACTCTTTTTTCATCCCTCATATCCAGCAACTGCTTCACTAATACAGATTGATGTTGACCAGCCAACTGAGGGAAATCACCACCGTAGATGGATCCCCACCCCTCCATCTCATGACACAAAACACAGTTCGTTTCATACAATGCCGCACCGTGCTCAAGATTTGGTTTCAATGCCAAAACCTTTCCGTATTTTGTATTCGTTACTTCTCCTCCTTCTGCATTCAATAGAAAAAACACAAAAATAAAAAACACATTCAATCCAAATTTATACACAACTACTCCTTAATATTCATATTTTATTGCAAGTGTATTGACCCGTAAGCCAAATAAGCCTAATTAAATAGACAATCGAATTTTATCAAACCACACTCACTTAATCTTTAAAATCACACAAAAAGACGACAATAATCAAGTAATTACTAATAAAAAAATAATCTATGCATAAAATAAGATTTTTATTTATAGCAGCATAATATACTGCACAGTTCAATTTTTTTTAAAGCCTTTCAAACTATCCCAAAGCCGGAGGCGTAACCCGCAAAATCTCTTCAACCGTCGTCAAACCCTGAGCCACTTTGTGTGCCCCCGCCAAGCGCATCGGGTGCATTCCCCCGCGCAGTGCCTGACGACGCAGTTCCGCAATGTCCACATCGGCACGCACCAACTGTTTTAGCTCGGCACTCAGTTTAAACAGCTCATAAATCCCAGAGCGCCCCAGATAGCCCGTATTGCGGCACTCCAAACAGCCCACCGGCTCATACACTTCTTTCGGTGCTTTCAGCTTCCACGGAGCCACCAGACGTTGCCACTCTTTCTCCTCCAGCGGGCGGGTGGTTTTACAGTGCGAGCAGAGCACCCTGACCAAACGCTGCGCCACCACACCCAGCAGAGTTGAATTAATCAAGTAAGGCGGCACACCCAATTCCAACAAACGTGTGATCGCCGCTGGTGCATCGTTGGTGTGCAAAGTGGAAAGCACCAAATGCCCCGTCAAAGCCGCTTGCGTGGCCATCTCGGCGGTCTCCAGATCTCGAATTTCACCGATCATAATAATATCGGGATCTTGACGCAGCAGGGTGCGCACCCCAGCGGCAAAATCCAGCTCAATGTTGTGCTGCACCTGCATCTGGTTAAAACTCGGCTCCACCAACTCAATGGGGTCTTCAATGGTGCAGAGATTCACCTCTTGAGTGGCCAATTGACGCAGACTGGAATAAAGCGTGGTGGTTTTCCCCGAACCAGTGGGACCGGTGACCAACACGATGCCATTGGGTTGGTGAATTAATTTTTGCCAAATATCACTCTCTTGCTTGTTAAACCCCAGTTCAGTACTGTTTTTTAACAGCACATCGGGATCAAAAATGCGCATCACCAACTTTTCCCCAAAGGCCGATGGCATAGTGGAGAGACGCAACTCAATCTCTTTGCCATCTGGGGTACGGGTCTTAAGACGACCGTCTTGTGGGCGGCGTTTTTCCGCCACATCCATGCGCCCCAAAATTTTAATGCGGCTGGTGACCGCCGCCATCACCGCCGAGGGGATTTCATAGACCTGATGCAACATGCCATCAATGCGAAAGCGCACATTGGCCTGCTCACGGCGCGGCTCCAGATGAATATCACTGGCGCGCTGTTCAAAGGCGTACTGCAACAACCAATCAACAATATTAACCACATGTTGATCGTTGGCATCCAGAGCCGATTTCTGCCCCAGATCCATCAACTGCTCTAAATTTTGCACCCCACCACTGGAAGCAATATGTCTGCGATCTTTGGCCGCTCCAGAAATGGAACGAGAGAGGGTAAAAAATTCCAGCAGATAACGTTCGATGTCCCGAGGGTTGGCCACCACCAGCACAATCTGCTTGCGTAGAATGTGCTCCATCTCATGCTGCCACTCGTTTACAAACGGCTCAGCAGTGGCAAAGGTCACCTCACTGGACGTCACTTCCACCGGCAAGACATTAAAGCGCTTCGCATACGCATACGAAACCACCGCCGTCACCGCCGCCACATCAATCTTCAATGGATCAATACGGTAATACGGCAGCGCCACTTTGAGCGCCAACCACTCGATTAAAAACTCCAGCGAGAGGTTTTTTTTTGACTCCTTCTGATTGGGCAAATTACGTTCGGCAATGGTGATCAACACCTGCTGCTTTTGATTGTCCGTCTGCCCCAGAACCGCCAGCAGGCCGACGTTATCCTCACTGAGCAGACCGTCGCTCAACAACTCATCCAAAGCCCACTGCAACGTGAGGTTGCCTTGTTTTGCTAAAGCCACCATGCCAGCACGCTCCTCACCACTTGACCAACGATTACGGTTTTTGAGTTTCGACTTTTGCCTCTGTCGTCACCTTGTTTTCTTCTTCCCAGCTTTGCATAAACGAAATCAGCATCTCTTCTGAGACCATGCCCACTTGTCGTGCTACCACTTCGCCCGTCGGCGCAATCATGTAGGTGGTGGGTAAACCGGGCACCGAACCCAAGGGAGTCGTGTTGCTCGGCTTCAAAGTAAAAATGGGGTAACTCATCATGTATTCATCGACAAACTCTTCCAGCACCCCTGCTTCCAACTCTTCAAAGTCGATACCGAGCACCACCGCTTTGCCTTTCTGCTCATCATGAAAGTGAATCAGTTCAGGGATCTCTTCGCGGCAAGGCGGACACCACGTGGCCCAAAAATTAACGATCACCCACTGGCCTCGATAATCGGTTAAATTGGCTGTTTTACCGTCCATCTTGGTCAATTCCCAATCCACTGCCGATGCAGTCCCCATTCCCAGCAGCAGCACCAGCGCCACCAATAAACGATTAACCTTCATATTTTTTCTCCATCATTAATGACATAACAGGCTCATGCAAAACCCCAGTCTCAGAAAGCCGTTCCATTTTGAAGTTCAATCGGGCATAGAAAAAGCGCCCTACGGCGCTTAATAAACGGAGCCAGAAACCACTAAACCGAATCAAGGCATTTGAGTCTGACGAGCACGAATGGCCATCATTTTTGCCTCAGCGGCCATCTGCCGAGCCAGGCCATATTCACCCGCTCGCAGACGCTGCTCGGCTTTTTTCAATAACGCCTCTGCATCTTGAATTACTGCACTCTCTGGCTCTTGCTCCAAAGCCATGCGCGCTGAATAAATCGCTTGGCGTGCATCACTCATCTCTTGAATCGGAACTCCGGCGCACGCCGAAAGTACTCCGAGCAACAGAAACCACACTGCGCGCTTTCCCAAATTCATACGATCAAGTATTCTCTCTTCCCTTATTCATCTGCAAACGTTCGCTTGAAACTATCATCCAGCACTAGAGAAGGTCAAGCAAACCCCCACTCAAGCGAGAAAACTGATGACAAAAACCACTCAAACCACACTTTACTACAATCCCAGCTGTTCAAAATGCCGCCAGACCCTAGAACTACTACAAGAAAAGGGCATTGAACCTGAGGTAATCGAGTACCTAAAAACCCCACCGACTACTGAACAGTTGCAGGATATTTTAGAGCTGCTCGGTTTAGAACCACGTCAACTGATGCGCAAACACGAATCCGAGTACCTCGATAACCAACTGGATAACAGCTCACTCAGCAAAGCCCAACTCATCGCCGCAATGGTCAAATTCCCTCGCCTCATTGAACGCCCCATTGTCATTAAAAACGGCAAGGCTAAAATCGGTCGTCCACCCACGCTAATTTTGGAGATCCTCTGATGGCAGAGATTTTGGTGCTCTACTACAGCCGTGAAGGCTGCACCGCTGAAATGGCCAAATACATCGCGCGAGGCGTGGAAAGCATCAGTGGCATGGAAGCAAAACTGCGCAGCGTCCCAGAGGTTTCCAGCGTCTGCGAAGCGGTCGCCGATACGATTCCCGATCAAGGCGCACCCTACGCCAAGGAACAAGATCTGCACGACTGTGCCGGTTTGGTTCTCGGCAGCCCAACCCATTTTGGCAATATGGCCGCACCGATGAAACAGTTTTGGGACGACAGCAGCAACGCCTGGTTTGGTGGTGAATTGGTAGGCAAACCCGCTGCCCTGTTCACCTCCACCGCCGGCCCACACGGCGGCCAAGAGTCCACCCTGCTTTCGATGATGTTGCCACTGCTGCACCACGGCATGTTGATTGTCGGCATCCCCTACAGCGAACCGCGTTTGATGGAAACCACCAGCGGTGGCTCTCCCTACGGAGCCACCC
>JAUZRS010000227.1 GCA_030950195.1 Gammaproteobacteria bacterium
GTGCAGGTCAGCGATGTTGATGTGGGCGCAGGGGTGATGACGGTCTCATTGACGTTGGGAAATCAGCAAACCGTGGCTAACGGTAGCTTGAATTTGGCCAACAGCACCGGTCTGGTTTTTGCCGCTGGTTCATCAGCTACGGGCAGTACGATCACCTTTGATGGCTCATTGACAGATATTAATGCCGCGTTGGCGACCTTAACCTACAGTGCTAATCCGAATTTTAACGGTACGGAGCGTCTCAATGTAGTGGTCAGTGACGGCGGTAATTCGGGCGTTGGGGGTGTTCTGAGTGACGCTAGAGGACTGGATATTATCGTCACTGCTGTTAATGATGCACCGGTCTTGACTGTGCCAGGGGCGCAGGTGGTGAATGAAGATACGGATCTACCCATCAGTGGCATCAGCATCAACGATGTGGATGCGGGCAACGGTCGGGTTGCTGTAACCTTGAGCGCGGGCAGTGGCGTATTGTCTTTGACCCCCAATGCAGGCCTGATTTTTACAGCAGGCAGTGGTAATCAAGACAGCAGTATGATTTTTAATGGCACCTTGTCGGATGTGAACGCAGCCTTGGCCAGTGTGGTTTTTTATCGCCCCAACCTTAATTTTAACGGTACAGACACCATTTCTATTACGGTGGATGATCAAGGTAACAGCGGGGTTGTCAGTGCTGCGGGAACGACGGATAGTGCCTCTATTGCGGTTACTATCAATGCGGTCAATGATGCGCCTGTGTTGACGCTACCTGCCGCACAAACGGTGGCCGAAGACGGGGTGTTGGCGCTCAACAACATCAGTGTGGCCGATGTGGATGCGGGAACGGGTTTGTTGACGGTCAGTTTGACTTTGGGGGATGCACAGAACCCCGCTAACGGAACGCTTAATTTAGCCGGTAGCGCCAATTTAAACTTTGCCATCGGCTCCTCTGCTAGCGGCAGCAGTATGACCTTTAGCGGTACGGTCGCCGATATTAACAACGCTTTGGGTACGTTGACCTACACGGGCAATCTGAATTTTAATGGCAGTGAACGTCTGAACATCACGGTGAATGATGGCGGCAGCAGTGGCAGTGGTGGGCCGCTGTCGGACAGTGGCAGCGTGGCCATTGAGGTGACTCCTGTCAACGATGCACCCTTGTTGAATGTACCTGGTATTTTGGCGGTAAACGAAGACATCAGTTTATCGGTGAGTGGGGTAAGCATCAGTGATGTGGACGCAGGCACAACACCTTTAACGGTTACCTTGAGCGCCAATAATGGCACCTTGAGTTTAACTCAGGTGAATAATATAACTTTTACCACTGGCTCTTCAGCCAGCGGTGCCAGCATTACCTTCAGTGGCCAGTTAGCCGATATCAATGCGGCTCTGGCCACATTGAGCTATCGAGGCAATGCCAATTTCTTTGGTGCGGACAGCATCCGTGTGGCAGTGGACGATCAAGGCGGTGGCGGTGGTGCGGCGTTGACGGACAGTCGTTTGATTGCGGTGGATGTATCGCCCATTAACGACGGTCCAAATATCTCTTTGAGTGTCTCGGTGTTGAGTTATCAAGAGGGTGATTTGCCTCTGCTTTTGGATGCTAATTTAACCGTAGTTGATCCTGACAGTACAAACTTACAGAGCGCTACGGTGACTTTGGCTAATGTGCAGCAAGGGGATCTATTGGCCTTTACCAGCAGCGCTAATGTCAGTGGTAACTACAATGCGGCCAGTGGTGTCTTGACTTTGAGCGCTGACCCCGTGCTGGGGGCGACGGTGGCGGACTTTCAAGCCGCGTTGCAGTCCGTGACCTATGTCAATACCCTAACTACTGTGCCAGCGGGTTTGCGTCCAGTGACGTTCTCGGCTACGGATGGGGCTGATAGTGGGCTCTCTCCGACACTGACGCTGTCGGTTAACAGCGGTTTTACCGCCGTGCCAACCACGCCTGGAACGGTCACACCTGCTGACCCCCGCCCGCCCTTAAATGGCATTCAAACTCCAACGGGTGGTTTGACTCCTATTCCCAGCAGTAACATTGACCTCTTAGGTGGAGTTAATTTGCCAGCAGGTCAAACTAATGTGCCTCAGGGAGCTCAACTTTTATCACCCGACTCTAATCAAGCCCCCGTCAGTAACAGCAGCGGTTTTCAGAGTTTATCCTTACAAAATGTGCGAGCTGGAAGGGATGCGTTTCCTGATGAGTGCAGTTTGGATGAGATTTTCAAACGTGTTGATATGGGGTGTCGTTTTGCTAATGTCGAGAAGGGTTTTGAGGATACGCAATACCTCTCTGTGGCCAGTGGTATCAAGGCCGGTTGGCAATACCCCATGGCGGATGAAAAACAGGGCTTATTGGATCAGTTGGCCGGAGGAGAGGGAGAGGCGTTGGGCTTAAATCAGCAGCCGGGTGATTTTTCTGATGCGTATTTGTCTGCACCGTCTGCTGTTAAACAAACCGGCCAACCGCTTCCAGAGTCGTCTCAACCTCAACAAATAAAAGAGTCAACTTCGGGTGATGCGGCTGTTGATAATGCGGCTGAGCTGTTTGCGGTGGAACCGGCCGCGAGTGCGGTTAATATACAACCTTTGACTCCACTGTCTGGCGCAGGTGATTTACCTCCATCTGATGCGTCGTTTGAAATCGATGACTCGCAGGAAGAGGGTGAGTTGTTATTGGAAGACGAACCCTTACCTGCTGATGCTGAACTCTCTCCTGACCTGGATGCCAATGTGCAAATTCTGGGGCGAGCGGTCAACTTATTGGGTAGAGGTTCACGTGCTTAATGTGGCTTTATGAAACTGACGTGCTGTTTTGCTGAGTCCCTCTACTGAAGTGGTAGACAGCTCGTTGCAAGAACAGCTTAAAATGCCGTGGTTGGGGTTGCGATCTGACTTGAAGATCTATCCCGCCCCTCTCAATCAAGGTGCGCGTAGCTGGGTGGTAGAAGATCCTGTTTCAGGGCAGCACTATCAGTTGGGAGTGGAAGAGGGCGAGTTTTTTCTGCACCTCAGCCGAGAGCCAAATTTAGATGCCGCACTATTGGCATTCATTAAAAACACCTCTTTTCGTCCTTCGCTGGTGGATATTTTGGCGTTTATTGAACGCTTGCAGCAGGAAGGTTTGGCGTTGCTGCCTCTTGAGGATCAGCTCAGTCGTGCTACTGAGACAAGCTCGGCAGCGGGTTCTTTTGCGCAGCGGCTGCTGCACGGTTACGTCTATTTTCGCATTCCTCTGTTGCGCCCCGATCGTTTTTTAAGTCGAACCTACTCTTCAGTGGCCTGGCTTTGGTCTGCTGGAATGCGGGCGTTTTATCTATTGGCGGGGCTGTTGGGTTTGTTGTTGAGTTTTCAGCAGTACGAGTACTACGCGGACAGCAGCAGTTTTCTGTTTACGCCTAACGGTCTGTTGGGGTTTGCTCTCTCTCTGGTCGTACTTAAAATTGGCCATGAATTTTGCCACGCTTATGCGACTAAATCCTTGGGTTTGCAGGTGCGCAGCATGGGGGTGGCGCTGATTCTGCTCTGGCCGGTGCTCTACACAGATACCAGTGACGCTTGGAAGCTCTCTTCTCTGCGCCAGCGTTTGAAAATCAGTTCGGCTGGTGTTTTGTTTGAACTGGTGGTGGCGGGCATAGCGCTGCTGCTGTGGGCTGTTTTGCCGGATGGTTTGTGGCGCAGTTTGATGTTTTTTCTCTCCAGTACTTCGCTTGCGTCGTCGCTGTTGATCAATCTAAATCCTTTTATGCGGTTTGATGGTTATTATCTGTTGATGGATTGGTGGGGGGTGGACAATTTGCAGCCCCGTGCTTTTGCTCTGCTGCGCCACCGAGTGCGTTGTTGGTTGGTGGATTGGCAGGGTGCGGTTCCCGAGCAGCACCCTCAGCAGCGTCGCTTGGTGATTTACGCGGCGTTAACCTTGGTTTATCGCTTGGTGTTGGCGCTGACCATCGCTCTGCTCGTTTATCACATGACGTTTCCGGCTTTGGGTCTGCTGTTGCTGGTGGTTGAATTATGGATTTTTATTCTGCGTCCGTTGTGGAGTGAAGTGCGGGATTTGTATCAACAGCGAGCGTTGTGGGGTGAACCTTATTATTTGTGGCGCAGTGGGATTCTATTGGGTGTTTTGCTCTTGATGTTTGCTCTGCCTTTGCCGAGCATGGAGCGTTTGCCTGCGCTGGTGTTGTACGAAAACAGCCAACGTCTGCACGCTCCGGCAGCAGGTAAATTAGTGGTCTGGCGGGTGCGTTTGGGACAGCGGGTGCAAAGGGGTGATTTACTGGCTCAACTGCAAGACGAACGTTTGCAAAAACAGCGAGTGACAAATCAGTTTGATCTTAAGATGGTTGAATTGCGTCTTTCTCAGAGCAGCAACGGGGGGGAGCAGGGGGGCTATCGACACTGGTTATTGGCTGAAAAAGCCCGTCTGTTGGCTGCGTTGGCTACGTTACGCAGTGCAGAGCAGTTGTTGCAGGTTCGGTCGGGGCGTGAGGGCTGGGTGGTGGCCTTGAATGAGAGGTTGCGTGCAGGGGTTTTTGTGGCTAAAAAGAGTCACTTATTGACCGTGGCATCGGATCAGGAGGTGACTGTAACGGCGTACATGACTGAAGCTTTGCGGTCACAGATGCCGCCTTTGGCGGAGTTACGCAGTCGTTTGTTATTGCCAGAGCTGGGTTGGTTTGATTTGCGAGCAACGGCTTTGAGTCCGTTGCCGGTACGTCGTTTGCCAAATCAATCGTTGTATGATTTTGCTGGTGGGCCATTGGTGGCCTTGCGCCAAGGAGGTAAAGTGGAGCCGAAAGAGGCGCAGTTTGCTTTGCAATTGAAGCTTGAATCGAGACCGCTTAATTTGTCTCATGGAGAGAGAGCGTGGGTTTGGACGCTGCACCGAGGTGATGCACTATTGAGTCGTTTTGCTGCGTGGTTTGTGCAGCAGTTGAAATAAATAAAAGGAGTGTTGGGTGTCTAAAGTAGGTTTGTTATTGGGTCTGATGTTATCTCTGTTGGCTTTAGAGGGGCGAGCAGCGGCTTTTCCGGTGGTGTTTGAAGCCTCACAACGGGCGGTGTTGTCAGCGGATCGTTCCGGCACTTTAGATCGGGTGGTGGTGAGCGAAGGTTCGGTGGTGAAAAAGGGCGCGTTGTTGGCGCGTTTGGGCAGTGCGGAGCTGGTTTTATTGCGTAAACGACAAGAGGCCAGCCTGCGCTTTTTGAATGGGCAGCTTACTAATGCGGTGCGTCTGCGTAAAAATGGCTTGGCGGGGCTGGATGAAGAGAATCGCGCGCGTATGGAGCGCGATCTCTCACGTGCCGATCTAAAAATTCTTAAACGCCAGATTAGCGAGTCGTCGATTCGTGCGCCTTTTGCGGCCACCGTGGTGGCCAAATTGGCCAAAGCGCACGAGTGGGTGCAAGAAGGCCAGCCGGTGGTGGAGTTGGTGAATACCCACCGTTTGCGTGCCGTGGCGAATGTTGATGTGGCAGCAGCGGTGTTATTGAAGAGGGGTGATCAACATCGTTTTCAGCTGCCGGATCTGCGCACCTCGGTATTGGGTAAGGTGACCGCGCTGGTGCCCGATGTGGACGTACGCAGCAATACAATGAAGGTGATGTGGCAGATTGAGACACAGCCGCAAGGTTTGTTGGCAGGCATGAAAGGGACGGTTGAGCTTGGAAATTAAGCTGCCCAACAGCAGCGAACAGCTGCTGGTGCGCTTTATTCGCCTTTGTGGTGATGCGTTGGCAGCTCCGCAGCGGCAAGAGGCGGCGGCCTTGATTGTGAACCGTATTGCTGAGATCAGTCGTACTGACCGCGCTGTGCTGGTGGTGTTAGGTGCTCGTGATCCCCTGTTAGCGGTCAGTGGTGGGGCTGAATTGGCACAGGATCATGCCTTTGCTGATGCGATGTGTTCATTACGCGAGTTGTATTCTGAGTCAAACTTTGGGGTGTTGGTGCAGTCGTTGTCCAACGGGGAGCAACATCCAGCGTTGTTTCAATTGCAACAGGAGATGGGCGGCAGTGCTTTGTTGTGGTTGCCGTTGCAGATCAGTGCTGATGGGTCGGATCGAGCGGAATACGCGCTCTGTTTGCAGCGTTGGTCGGGGATCAGTTGGCACCAAAATGATCTGCAACTGTTGCAACACGCCGCTCCGTTTTTAGGCCAAGCGTTGCAGCGGCAACGGAAAAAGCGGCTTAATTCTCAGCGGCGTTGGTGGTGGGGGGCAGCGGCTCTGTTGCTGGCCACGCTGTTTGTACCGGTGACGGCCAGCATCACCGCGCCGCTAAAGATTATTGCTGATCGTCCCGCTTATTTGTTTTCCAGCATGGACGGCATTGTGCGTGAGCTGCATGTGCGCCCCGGTCAGTGGGTGGAGGTGGGTACACCGCTGTTTAGTTTTGATGCGCGGGTGTTGGATAAACGGCTGCAAGAGGCTCAGCAAAAAGTGGCGGTGGTGCGTGCTGAGTTAATGAGTCAACAGGCGGCAGCCTACGGCGACTCCAAGGCGCGTGCTGAGGTGCCGGTGAAACAACTGCAAGTGGAGCAGGCGGAAGCAGACGTGCGTTTTTATCAGATGCAGCGCCAACGTGCCGATGTCAAAGCGGAGCAGGCGGGGGTGGTGGTTTTGGATGACCCTGAGGCGTTGATTGGAGCGTCCTTGCGTACGGGTGAACTGGTGATGAGTTTGGCCGATCCAGAGCGAGTTAAAGCACGTTTGATGGTGGTTGCGGGTGATGTGGGTTTGGTTGACCAAGGGGCAAAAATGGAGCTGCGTTTGGATCACGATCCGTTTCGAGTTTTACAGGCTAAGGTAGCGCAGGTGGGGTTTGAGGTGCGTCTGTCAGAGGATCAGGTGCCGTCGGTGATTGTGGATGGGGTGTGGGAAAACACACCATCAGGTGTGCGCCCTGGTCAACGAGGAGTAGCGAAGGTGTTTTCTAAAACGACATTTTTGGGGGTGCAGTTGTTGCGTAAACCGTGGTTGGCGCTGCGCGGTTTTTTGGGGCTTTAATTTTTTTGGGCGCACGGTTGTTCGCCTGTTGTGGGTTGTTTTACTCCTGCAACCAGTCTGCTGGTGCGTGGTTCTCTGCAAAATTAAGCAGCGCCGCCACCACTTTTCGGTCGTATTTCTCATTCTCTTTTAACAAGTTGTTGATGGCAGTCTGTTTGTTGAGGGCTTCACGCCACGGGCGCGGTTGCACCATCGCAATTAATGAATTGGCTACGGCTAAAATACGGCCTTCAATTTGGATCTGTTTGTTTGTGAGTGCGTCAGGATAACCAGAACCATCCAAGCGTTCAAAACTTTGCTGAATGGTTTGCAGAACGGGGCTGGTGAAATTGATTTCTTGCAACAGATTTTGGGTGTGTTGCAAATGTTGTTGTACTTGTTGACGTTCGTCGAGGGTCAGCGGCTCCTTTTTATTTAACACCTCTTGCGGCAGATAAAATTTGCCCACATTAATTAAGCTGGCGGCCAGATGCACCGTCTGTTGCTGCTGTTGATCCAAGTTGAGCTGTTGCGCCAGTTGATCGGCTACTTCGGTGACCCGTTCAGCGTGTTTGACCGAGTAGGGGTCGTGGGTTTCCAGTACTTTGGTCAAGGTATTGATCAACTGGGAGAGCATCTGTTGCTGCTGATTTTCCGCCGCCATAATTTGGGTTAGATCATGGGCGACGCAGAGGGTGACGGCTTCGCTGTTGTCGGTGGGGGTCAGGTGGCGAAAGGTACTGTGATAGATGCCTGTTTTACCGGCAATCTCCAGATTATGCCGCAGTGAATAGGGTTTTTGTTGTGTTTGGGCTTGCTTGCTGGCCTGTTCTAAGCGTTTGCTGGTGTAGGGGCCAAAGGTGTCGTGTAGGGTTTTACCGTGCAACTGTTCTGCTTGACTGTCGAGTTTCTGTGCTAAGGCTTTATTGACAAAAATCAGTCGTTGCTGTGAATCAATCAAAGCAATGCAATCACTGACGTTGTCGGTAATGCTGTGCAGCAGTTGTTGTTGATCTTGCAGTTTGGAACTCTGTTGATTGAGTTGTAAATTGAGCTGTTGGTAACGACGACTGGTGCCGTGTCGCCACGCGGCCAGCAGGCCTAAACCGACGCTGATAAACAGTAAAATCAGCAGTCCGCTGAGAAAGCGTTGCCGACTGAGGGACTCTTGCAGCGCTTCGTTTCGATTGATTTTGCTGATTAAAATCCAGGCGGTATGCAAAATGGGGCGGCTGGTGAGCAGCACCTCTTGCCCTGCGTAATCCAGATTTTGGATGAATTTTCCGGTCTGCTTGGCTGCTTGGGCGGCAGCAATGTTTTGGTTGCGGTTGATGCGTCGTTGTAAAGCGGCGCTGTTGCGGTGTTGATTCAGATAGGTGAGGTGATTGACCTCTTTTATCAACAGCAGATTTTCTTGGCTGGAGTTGCTTAAGCCTTGTTGTTGCAGATTTTCTTGCAGGGCTGCGGCAATGGGTTGAATGCCCAGCAGATAGGCGATGGGCTGGGCATGGCCGCCTTGCAGAGCTTGTACGGGGACAATAAAAGCGAGACTCAATTGCTCTTTGTGGTTCAGGTACGGTTTGCTTAAGTGGCGTTTGCCACTCTGTTGTGCAAGGCGAATTAATTCTGCAACGGGGCTGGGCTGGGCTGGAAAGGCGCGGCTTTGTACTTCAATTTTACCGCTGGCGTTCAGCAGTGCGATGCCCGCCGACCCCCATGTGGGCAAATTGGCGTTGCTGCGGGGCAGTGTGTTGTGGTTGGCAAATTCGCTGCTGTTGGCGCTCGCTTCCAGCAGGTCACGCAGATAACTTTGCTCGGCGTATTCAGATTTGTCTGGGGTCGAGTCTTGTGTGGTTTTCAGGTTCAGTTGGGTCATGTAAAGTTGTAATGAACTGTTCCATGCTAAGGCTTCCAAGGTATTGTATTGATCTTGTAGCCAGCTTTGGAGGGCGCTTTGACGACTGTCGGCGATGAGGTTGAGTTTTTCTTGCCAGATACGCAGATCTCGTTGGCGCTCTTTTTCTAAGAGCAGGTGGCTTAATAAAAGACTTAATCCAATAAAAAAAGCCAGCAGACTGCCAAACAGCAGCCAACGGTATTTTAAGCGAGGTGGGGTCTGTGCTGAAGTCATGGGGCTGATCCTGCTGCGGTTCGGTGTTGTGAAGTGGGGGGCAGATAACGCCACCAGTTGTTCTCATTGATGGCGTAGATCGGTTCCAGATGGGCAATGTCGGTGTCGTGTACCACCTGTTGGATGCGGTTGTCGAGGATGTAAATGCGTTTATCAAGATAGACTGCTAAGACGGCATGATAGACATTGATGTTGCTGTCTTTGGCGATCACCAGCCGCAGCTGGTCGGTGCGAAAACCCAATTTTCTCAGAGCGTAATATTTACTGATGCCGTAATCCTCGCAATCACCGCCGTTGTGCAAAAAAAATTCATCAGGGGTTGCCCAGTAGTCGGAGTGGCGATAGTTTCGGTCGTCGCTGATGTAGGTTAATTTGTTGGTGAAGTGATTGATTTTTTTTATTTTTTGTAGACCACTGGCGCTTCTTAAACGTCGTATTAATTTGTCTAGTTCTAGATCATAGCAGCTTCGATAAAAAGATTTTTTGCATTTTTTGGCCGGTTTATTAAGAGCTTTTTGGTGGCGCTCCAGCATGGTGAACCATTTTGGAAACAGAGCTTGATCTGGGTTATGGATCTTCTCCCGATAGCCAAACAGACCGTCGCGCCAATGTTCGTTACCTTGGGCAGAACCGAGTAGGGTAAACAGCAGCAGAGCCAGCAGAGGCCAGTTCAATCGCATTATCTCTCCTGAATGGGCGATGGAGTGTGGAGTTGAGTCGTTTGGGTTCCATAAGACAAAAATTAGGCCAAGGCTTCGGGGGATGGGCGTGGGGTGATCGATGAGGCGAGGCCGTTAGGCCAAATTGTTTTGCGGGAGGTTGTTGATGTTTGAGCCGGTAGGAATGAGGAGAAACAGAAGGTTTTTTTGTGGTTTTAGAAATCAATGTAACCAATGATTAATCTGTTTTAAATCATTTTCGTGTAACCGCCCAACGGCTTGCTTCAACCTCAGTGTATTGAGCACGTAATCGTAACGTGCGGTTTGATAATCCCGTTGGGCGCGATGGACTTCTCGTTGTGCCAACAGCACTTCTATGGCGCTGCGCGTTCCGACATCAAAACCCGCTTGGGTTGCTTCAAAACCACTCTGAGTTGAACGTAGAGCTTGTTTGAGAGCTTTCACCTGTGCGATGGCAGCGAGAACACCAAAGTAGGCATCACGGCTCTGTTGCTGTGTGCTGCGTCGAGTCTTCGTTAATTGCTGGCGGCTGGCGTTGTAGAGTGCTTCGGCTTGTCTCAGCTGAGATTGCACCGCGCCTCCGGCGTAGAGGGGCAGATTAAATTGCAGTGTCAGAGAGCTGGTTTCATTGATGCCGCGCAGAAATCCGCCGCCGTTCTCTTGGCGGCGGTAACTGGCGAGCAGATCGAGGCTGGGATAATGCCCCGAGCGTGCTACTTCGATGTTTTTTTGTACCGCCTGAGTGGCCAGCCGTTGGGCTTGATAAAACAGATTGTGTTGTTCTGCTTCGCTGACCCAGCTTTCCACCTCGGTGGGTTCTGGCGGTGTCAGGGGCATTGTCTCTTGCAGTGAGTGTAACGGGGCAACACGAGTTTGAGTCATGACATAAAGTGCTTCACGGCGAGTACCCAGTTGCTGCTGGGCAACGATTTTCTGGGCAATGGCCAGATCGTAACGAGCTTGCGCCTCTTTTACGTCGGTGATGGCGATCAGCCCGACCTCAAAACGTTGCTGTGCCTGTGCCAATTGCTGAGCGATGGCTTTTTGCTCGGCGTTGGCGTAGTTGAGCTGATCTTGGGCAGAGAGGATGGCAAAGTAGGCTTCGGCCAGTCGTAAGATCAAATTTTGCTGTGCGGCGGCAAACTCTACCTCTGCTTGCGAGACCGTCGCTTTGGCTTGATCCAGCAGCGCACCGGCTCGGTATTGATAGAGGGGTTGAGCGATGGAGAGGGTCAGGCTGTTGTTGTCGTAATCCGAGATTCGATCTCCCAGCTTGCCGTGTACCAGCGCCGCATCGGCACTCAGGTTGACGGTGGGCAGCAGCACCGCACGGCTCTGGGGCAACAGCTCTTGGCTGGCTTCCAGTTGGTAACGGGCGGCTTGAAAATCGCTGTCTTGTGCCAGAGCCTGTTGATAGCTGTCGAGCAAGGTGTTGGCCTGCAGCGATGAGCTAAAGAGCGCAAGAATAAGGACGGGGGAACAGATGCCGCGAGGGAGAAATTTTATCATCATGGCTGATTTTAACGTCTGTGGAGCCGTTCGTCATTCCCGCGTTGCACGAGAATGACAGGGTTTGTCACTAAAAATTAAAAACAGCGGCTTTTTCCGTATGTTTCAGCGCGGGGATGTGGGTTTCAAACAGGCTTTGAGTGTGGTAATTGCCTTCACTATCCCGCTGAATTAACAGCGCTTCCATAATCGGGTTTTTGCTTTCACCGATAACGACAAACAGACGACCGCCTTTGGCCAGTTGTTGTTTGTATTGCTCGGGATGTTCGCTGACGGAGCCGGTCAAGACGATCACATCGTAGCTCGGTTTGCTGTTCCAACCGTGAGCGGCATCGCCGGTTTCCAGAGTGACGTTATCAATGCCGTGCTGTTTCAAATTGGCTTGCGCGCTTTGAGTCAGGTCGGCTTCGACATCGACGCTGTAGACGTGTCCGGCCAATTTGGCCATGCAGGCGGTGAGATAAGCGCTGCCAGTGCCTACTTCTAAAACGATGTCGGAGGCTTTGAGCTGGATGTGCTGCAAAATACGGCCTTCAACGGTGGGCTTCATCATCACTTGGCCGTGAGACAGCGGGATCTCTGTGTCGCTGTAGGCTAAGTTACAAAACTCGGCGGGGACGAACTCATCCCGTGGTGTGCTGGAGAGAACATTGAGCACCTCGGGGTTGAGCACATCCCAAGGGCGTACTTGTTGTTCAATCATGTTGAAACGAGCTTGTTCGAGGTTCATTCCGTCTGGGTCTCCGTGATCGGGTGAGCGTTGGGGCAAAGCCTAAGGGCTTTTTTGCATGGGAGCAAGTTTAATGGGCATACACTTTCTATCTTGGATCATGATGTTAACCCGAAAATAGATCCAACAGCTCATCAGCGGTAAGCGTTTTGCTCTCTTCACCTTCGGCTTTGCCATAAATGCCATCAGCCAGTCGCTGTTTTTTCTTTTGCAGCTCAAGCACTTTTTCTTCCACGCTCTCTTCGCAGATCAGTTTGTAGACAAACACCGGTTTGTCTTGGCCAATGCGGTAAGCGCGGTCGGTGGCTTGGTTCTCTACTGCGGGATTCCACCACGGGTCGTAGTGGATCACGGTGTCGGCAGCGGTCAGATTGAGGCCGGTTCCTCCGGCTTTGATGCTGATGAGAAATACCGGTACGTCGCCGTTTTGAAACGCCTCAATGGCCTCTTGGCGTTTGCGCGTTTGGCCGGTTAATTTTGTGTGCTTGATGTTGATTTTTTGCAGTCGAGCTTCGATTAAGGCCAACATGCTGGTGAACTGGGAGAAAATCAGAATGCGACGGCCTTCTGCCAACATCTCGGGCAGCATGTCCATCAACAGCTCCAATTTGGCCGAGTGTTTGACCTTACGGGCGCTGGCCAGTTTGACCAGTTGTGGGTCGCAGCAGACTTGGCGCAATTTCAGCAGTGCGTCCAACATTTCGATGCGGGAACGGCGCAGACCTTTGGCGGCCAGTAATTGGCGGACTTTTTTGACCATCGCCACACGAATGGTTTCATACAGGCGACGCTGATCCGGCTCCATCTCCACCATGCGCAGAATTTCGCTTTTGGGCGGCAGCTCTGGTGCAACTTCTTGTTTGGTGCGGCGCAGCAAGAAGGGATTGATGCGTTCCACCAATTCGGTGCGTCGGTCGCCGTCGCCTTTTTTCTCGATGGGGGTGCGAAACAGTTTGCCGAACTGCTTGATGTTGCCCATAAAGCCAGGCATCAGAAAATCGAACAGCGCCCACAGTTCGCCGAGATGGTTTTCCATCGGGGTGCCGGTCAGGCAGAGGCGGTGTTTGACCTTGAGCAGACGGGCGGCTTTGGCCGCTTGTGCTTTGGGGTTTTTGATCGTCTGCGCTTCGTCTAAGACCAGATAATGGTAGTCGCTGGCGGCCATGAGCAGCTCGGTATCTCGTGCCAACAGCGGGTAGTTGGTGATGATCACGTCGTAATGATGAAACTCTTCCAGCAGCGGTTTGCGTTTGGCACCGTGATAAATTAAAACCTTGAGCTTGGGGGCGAAACGCTGGGCTTCAAAACGCCAGTTGCCGAGTAGACTGGTGGGGGCGACGATCAGGCTTGGTTTTTTCATCCGCCGCGCCTCTTTTTCACTCAGCAGCAGAGCCAAGGTTTGCACGGTTTTTCCCAGCCCCATGTCATCGGCCAAAATTCCGCCAAAGCCGTAGTCGCGTAGAAAGCCAAGCCAGTTCAAGCCCAGTTGTTGATAGGGACGCAGTTCTGCTTGCAGGCTTTTGGGCACGGTTAGGGTTTTGATGCCGTCGAAGTTTTGCAGTTTTTC
>JAUZRS010000228.1 GCA_030950195.1 Gammaproteobacteria bacterium
CCACACCACCGCCAACAGAGAACAAAACAGCGGAGCCAAAGCCAGCGGTACAGATTGGGTATAAAACAGCACCAACAGCACCGTAATTAAAAATGCCAAAGCAAAAAAGAGCACCACACGCTGCGCGCCATCGGCAATGTCACCCATCACCTTGCTAAAACCGATCACCTGTAGACTGATCGAAACCCCATTTTTCTCACCCTGATGGTTTTTCCGAATCGCCTCTAAACGGTGTGCCACCTCAATCAGATCTATTTTTTGTTCTGCCCCCTGATCCAGCAGCTCTGCACTCACCAACGCGGCAGAAAAATCATTCGCCACCAAGCGCCCCAACAGACCGGCTTTAAGAATGTTTTTTCGTACTTGCTGCAATTGATCGTCTTTAAAATCAAACTGATCGGGGATAACATTACCACCGGCAATGCCCTCTTCCGTCACCTCGGTAAAACGCACATTGGGGGTAAACAGCGAACGTACTTGGGAGCGATCAATGCCCGGGATAAAAAACAGTTCATCGGTAACCGCTTTCAGGCGACGAAAAAACTCAGGCTGAAAAATATCGCCCTCAGCCACGCTCAAAGCCACCACCACTCGATTACCGCCACCAAACTCTTGTTTGTACTGAGCAAAGGTCTGCATATACTCATGCTGCATCGGCAGCAATTTATCGAAACGAGCATCCACTTGCAGTTGAGTGGCAAAAAAAGCCATCGCCAGACTCAAAGCTAAAAAAGCCGCAATCAACAGCGCACGAAAACGAAACAGCCCCGCTTCTAAAAAGAGAAAAAAATTTCTCACCGCTGCGGCTCAAATGGCACAACGCCCTGTTCACCGATTAAAATCAGTTGTCCTTTTGAATTAACCAACACATCAGAAATGGCCATGCGTTGCGCTAAGGGATAGGGCTCAAAACGATCTAAGCTTGCTCCACTTTGCAACACCGTCGCCTCACTGCCCACCACAAAAATACGCCCATCGGAACGTTGACGCGCAGCACTTAACAGCGCCGAACTGCCGCTTTCAATCTGTCGCCACTGCTCACCGCCATCATCCGAGTAAAAAATATGCCCCCGTAATCCCACCACCAACAGCCCCTGCTCATTTATCGGCAACAGTCCAAACAGAGAGCCCATATAAGGAAAGTCCAATTTCTGCCATGTTTTACCCTTATTTAAAGAGCGATAAAGCTGTCCCGCTTCGGCTACCACAAACAGACGACCCTGTTGATCAGCGGCCATTTTATTCAGATGAAAATCATCCTCTTGATAAAAATTACGCGCCTGCCACTGCTGACCACCGTCCCACGTTTCCAAAAAATAACCATAAGCACCGATGGCCAAACCGTGCTGCGGATTTTCAAACCAGATATCCAACAACGGGCGATTGTTTTCAACCGACACAAATTGACTCTGCCACTGCTGTCCGCCATCTTGGCTGTGTAAAATTTGCCCATCAAAGGTGGTCGCCCAACCCAACTCCGCACTAAAAAAAACTGAGGTAATTAGGCTGCGGCTGGGCACATGAGCCTGCTGCCAGTTTTTGCCATCGTCCTGAGAGGTTAAAATATGGCCACGCTCACCCACCACCACCATCCGCTGATCGTTGGAAAAACCGGCCACTAAAAGAGAATTTAATGCTAAAGGAGAAAGGCGGCTAAAAACAGCTTCATTAGAAGAAGAGGTTGCAGACCCCGCTTGCACGGGATGAAAAAACAGAGCAGAAATAGAAAGTAGAATGGAGAACATCAACGCCATAAAAAAACCCTTAACGCCGCCCCTCACGTCGCAACGCTGAAATGGAATAATCCGCTTCACTGCGTTGCAGATCAAAATTGTACATGGGGTCTTCGTTATCCAAACCGATGGCAATGTAACGCCCTGCCTGTAAATCCGTGTGTACTTCCAAGGTCGTCCACAAAGTAGGGACTTCGTAATAATTGATCACAAATCCTTCGGAAACGCGCCAAATTTGATCCCGGTTGTCGTATTGATCCACCACCAAAATTTGCCATGAATCCTCATCGACATAAAGGGTGCGCGATTTATAAATGTGCCGCTGCCCCTCTTTCAACGTTGCCTTAACCACCCAGACACGATGCAATTCATAACGCAAATATTCAGGATTGATGTGCTGCGGGGTTAAAATATCGCTGTATTTCAGTTTATCGCTGTGCAGTTGATAATTATTGTAGGGCACCAACAGCTCTTTTTTACCCAGCAATTTCCAGTTGTAACGTTCAGGGCTGCCATTAAACATATCAAACTGATCGTTGGTGCGCATCCCATCAGAGGCTGTACCTGGGTTATCAAACGCCACATTCGGCGCACGCCGAACTCGACGTTGACCCTTATTATAAACCCACGCTTTACGATGCTCTTTGGATTGATTTAAGGTTTCATGCACCAATAAAATACCGCCCGCCAAACGCGCGGGAGAAAGCACCTTCTGTTTTAAATAGAGCAAGGTGTTATTGAGTTTTTCGTCCGTCATATCCGCATGGCTGTAACGTAAAAAGAATTCATCATGGAATTTAACCAAGTTGTAATCGCCACCGCGTGTCGGTGCCGCTTGCGCAATAAAGCGCTCTGCTATATCACCACGCCAGCGCAAAATATGATTCCACACCACTTCCAGACCATTTTTAGGAACAGGGAAAGGAATGCCTATCACACTGCCCGTTACCCCGTTGCCATCGGCGCTCAAGCGCGCTGTGGTGGCCACTTTTTTGGTCGCAGCATAAATGCGCTCAGGTGCTGCTGCCGTACGGTGACTCGGGTACACTTTCATCGAATAACTTTTGTAAGCGTGTAAAAGAGCTTTATGGCCTTCGGTTAAAGAGGCTTCATACTCAGACATATTGTCCGAATTAATCACAAACAGCGGTTGTTCTTCTGCAAAAGGATCGGGATGATGATCGCCTTTTTTATAATTTTCTGGAGGCTGGGCCAGCCCCCCACTCCAACTAGGAATTGTACCCTCTGCATTGGCCGCTTTTTCGCCACCCAACGGGGTCAAATCTGCACTCAGACGTTCCGCCTCGGCCACTGAAATTTCCGCCATCAAAGAGGCTGAAAACAGACTGAAAAATGAAAACAACAGCGACATAACAGAGTGGCGTAAAAAACTTCTCATTCTATCGCTCCAATCTAAAAGGAATATTTAATGTTCATCGCCACAAAATCACGATCATTCAGTACATTATAACGACCGGCACCAAAATAACGACTGTAACTCAGATCCCCTGTCCAAACATTTTGATAGGAACCTCCCAGAGCCAACGTCAGCACTCGACGATCCTCAAGGAAATTACCATCAGGGCCTGGGGTATTGCCCTTCACATCGTGCTGCCAAATCAGACGCGGGGCTAAATTAATCGGTCCGATCACACCGCTGTAATCCAACTTACTCACCAAACGATAACCCCAAGAAAATTGATCAGCAAAATGACGCGCCTCTTCCACCACACTGATCGCATCACCCGACTGCTTATCCGCCAAATCGGCATTGCCGCTGATTGACGTACCTGGAGCCTCCAAACGCAGCACATCTTTACTCGGCATGTCATGCACGTAGGTCATGCCCGCTTCTGCCAACAGCACCACCGACTCCGCCCCCATCATCGGGCCAAACAGATGTGTGGCGGTCAGTTGCAGTTGCGACAGATCACGACGAATGTAACCAGGAATGTCAGTTTCGTAGCGACTGCTAAAATTTCCCACCTGATTCAATTGCGCCAAATCGGCATCGACGGGCCCGAGAGCAGCAAACAGCAGTTCAACGTCATCCACCTGCAAAGGCCGATCTTTATGATACGAATATTCACCTTGCAGAGCAGTGCTGCCCAGCGTGGTATTAAAACTCAAACCCAACAAGCCAATATCTTCAGGATATTCTGTGCGGTAGCGCGCCGTTTCTGCGTAGATATTGGTCAACACCGCCTCTGCGGTAGCCACACTGCCACCAGCGGCAATGATGCTCGATGCCAACGCCTGACCGTTAGCACCGTTAACAAAATCAGCTGAGGCCTGTGTGCCAGTACGCGCACTGATAATGGGCAAGCGGCTGTGATAATTAAGATAAAAAAGACCAAACTCGGTGTCGTTCCATTCGGGCAGATAAAAACGATAATTCAAACCAAATTGCCCATCGTCGCGGGCTTCACCTGTGGCCGCTCGTTTGACCGCCAAAAAATCACCCTCAGGCACACTGCCAAAGCCGAGCATCACCCGATCACCGTCAATACCCGCAAAATCATTACTGCTAAAATAGCTGCCGCTGGGATCGGTGATGGTCTCCTGCCACTGAAGTTGATAAAACGCCGCCAAAGAGCTGTTTTCAGAGAGGGTAAACATCGTCGATAACAGAGGTACGGGTTTTAAAATTTCGCGCAACTCGGCTCCCGGCAGACGCGCTTTGGTAATATCAACGGGATTAATAACATTGATGCCGTTACGGATAAAAGTACTTTCACCCCAGCTCAACACCTGATTGCCGAGACGAAACTCCAAAGGGCGATCAGCAGGATAAAATTCCGCCCACAAATAAGCATCCAATAACTCACTCGAACTGCCCACCAAACTCAGAGCCTTATCACTCAGAGGGGTACGTTCACGAGCACCGTCCATATTCTCTCTATCGTAAAAAGCCGTAGCGCGCAGAAAAGCACCGTAACGATCGCGGTTTAACTCAATTTCACTGGTGATTTTAAACACATTGGAAACAATGCCAGTAGCGTAATTGAGATTACCATCGTCGCCATTGGCCGAAAAGGCCGAACCGCCGTTACTCACCGCCACCAAAGCCGCATCCGGCTCCTGCAAACGAGAGGTAAGGCCGTAAGAGAGTGTCGTATCCCAACTACCACTGAAGCCATCACCCTGTTGAGAAAATTGAAATGCCCATGCATGTCCACCCGCGAGCAACAACGTGATCGAACATAGACAACGAACCGCTGACCTCACTTCACAACCGTGAATCATAGACCTCTCCAGTGAGTAATTTGGAATCCGCAATCAGCCTAACAAATTAATGACGCTACTCCAACAAAGTGACCGCCTCAGGTGTCAAAATCAAGTCGGCTCCATTACTCAAGACAAACTGCGCCGTCACGCTCTGCATGACAGCGGTAACCGCCGGATCAGCTGCTGGACTCAAAATGGAAGAGTGATCCCCAGTGCTAAACCGCAGCCATACTGGTAACTGCACTCCGCTGACGCTTGCTTTTACCACCGGTAAATTCATTTTCATAGCCAAGGGATCCGTACCCGACAACGGCCCTGGAATCGTGCCGGTAGGTGCATCACTGAACCCCGTTGCTAAGGTACCCACATGATTGGGCACCACCTGATCCGCAGGCGAGCTGACTCCACCGACCACCTCCAGCAACATCAGGCCTCGATTGGCAACAGATTGCTGTGCGTAATTCAGTGGATCAGCCGAATCCAATGCCGTCTGTGTCACAGCCAAAAAGGCCTCATATTCAGCACTGCCTTTTACCAAACCCGCTGCCGAATTCAGACCAAGCGCAATCTCTGCTCCAAAAGAGGCCGAACCGTCCAGTAACTTAGCGATGCCACCACCCGGCATGGCCAATACCGAGGCACCCACATTCGGTTCCAAAGCCAAAAAGGGCACACCCACCATCGCCCCCAAAGAGTGCCCTACAAAGCGCACCGTTGTGGCATCAAAATCGGCAGCACCATCGCCATCGTAATCCAAACCAGCAAGAGAGGCTTTCAAAGCAAACAGGTCCGCTACCCCTTGACGTAGATTGTCACGCGAGGTCAGCAAACTGGCTAGATTGATAAAATGACGACCCGAACTGTCAATTTGTTGATCTGGCGCTTGGGCGGTAATCGCCCCCGTATTGGCATCTTCTGTGACGTAATCCAGATCAAAGGTACGTTCAAAAGAGGTGTAAAGCCCACTGTTTTTATCCGTAATGCCATGCAAAGGCAGATCAATCGCAACAACAGCAAAACCGGCCTGACTCAAACTGTCGGCAATCGCCAACATGGAGCCGCGATTAGAGGTAATGCCGTGCTGAAAAATCACCACCGGCCAACCCGTAGCCGGTTTGCTCTGGCCACTGCTGACATTGGGAATCGAAACCAACAAGGGAATTTTTTGATCCACATACTTAAGCGGTTTTGGATTAAAAGCGGTCAGAAAAGAACTGTTTACTCCGCGCCAAAAACCCTGCAATGGTCCAAAGGGGTTATCACTGGTGTCTTGCAGATAATAGGGCAGCGTCAAACTACCCACATAAAGATCAGCAATACCCGCAGTGCCGGGCAGAAGTTGTGCGGTATTACCAATACGAGTTGGAAAAACAGCCGCCACACCTGTGGCCTGAGTACGCGCTTCATTTAAAACAGCACCCACCGACTGAGTAGTAAAACTCCAGCTCAAAACCACCCTATCTGCGGGCAAACCCGCCGCTGCAATCTGCGCCTCTTGCAAATTAACCGCTTGACGCAAGCGCTCTAAGCTCTGCGCTTCGGCATCACTCAAACCCGCTTCAGCACTGCTACCATCGGCATTGATCAGACTGTTCGCCCTTTTGGCCAACAGATAAGTGCTACTGGAGATGACCTGCTCATCCGCCAGCGAGCGCAAACCATCGCTGATCGCCACCAAATAAGAGCGTTGCGGTTGCAGTGCTTTGAGCAATAAAATGCCAATCGAACGGCCAGAGGCAGAGGGCAAGTAATCCACCCCATAGACCAACGCACGCTCAATGGAAGTGACCGCCCCACCGGTCAAAGTCACTTCATAAAGACGCACACTGTTTGGTGTTACCGTTGCCGGATCAACCTCAGCGGTAAAACTCACCGACAGAGGAGCCACGGTAGAAAAACCATCCAATGTATTCAAAACCACTTTAGGGTTTGAATAATCATTGGCCGGGTCACTGCCCACATTCGGATTTACCGAACCCTCAATGGGAATATTGATGGTTCCATCGGTAGAGCCGCTAAACAACAGGTTATTAGGAAAGGGTAACACCCCTTTTGCAGGGTCAAATTCAGCTAAAAAAGTCGAAAACCCCGTAGGTAAGGTTAAGGTCTTAAGCGATTGTGGCGTTCCCAACTGCACACTCTGATCACACCCAACTAAAAATGCCATTCCAAGCACTAAAACACACGCAGAAAAAAGGCGACTCATGTGGCCCCCAAAAATGTAATTATGATTATGACTCCATCGTCTAGTTCCAAAGCCGTCCTAACACCCTGGCCTTGCCTCTGATCTATATAGAGGCCGACAAGTCTAAGCCTTAGAAAAATAATGTACAGCCCTAGTTTTCCACTGACTCTTTTTTTAGAACCGATTAACGCCATAAAAATACCGCTCATCAAAAAAATGGTACAGATAATCGTCAGTCACAGCGTTCAAACAGAGCGGCCGCCCCCATCCCCGTCCCGATGCACATCGTCACCAGACCGTATTTCAAATTATCCCGCTGCATCGCATGCAGAACAGACGCTGCACGAATCGCCCCCGTAGCGCCCAAAGGATGCCCCAAGGCAATCGCACCACCATTGGGATTCACCTTGGCCGGATCAAGATCCAGCTCTCGAATGACGGCCAAACTCTGTGCCGCAAACGCTTCGTTTAGCTCAACCCAATCCAGCTGTTGTTGCTTCACCCCCGTCTGCTTGAGCAGCTTGGG
>JAUZRS010000229.1 GCA_030950195.1 Gammaproteobacteria bacterium
ATAGCCCAGTGCCAACTGATAAAAATCCAACGGCTCCTCTTCTTGCGGGAAAATCACCAAACCCAGTTGACGATACGCACTGTCTTGCAGTTGAGAAACACCATAACTTGCATCAAGAAAAAAATCTTCGCTGACATAAAAGGCCAACCGCAGACCATAAAATGGCTGCGTAGAAAAGTTCTCCACGCTCAGAACACCAGAAAACAGACCCAGTTCAAAATCCAACGCATCAATATTGGCCTCGACAATTTTAGGTCGCAATAACTGCGGCTCAATAACCACCTCACGCTCCTGCAACGGTGCGGCCATTAGGGATGCGGACAGCAGGAAAAATCCGGCTCCGGCAACGCCCAATATTATTCTGTTAAAAAAAGGCTGAAACACCCAATAACCACTCCGTATGTTCATCTGCTTGATTGTCATCCACCAGCAGCAGGTAATCTTTGAGATCCAAACGCAACAGGAAACGCCGAGTAATATAGCGTCTCAGCCCGATACCGGCAGTGATGGCAGTCGCATCCACGTTACGCGCATCCACCAAGGTCGCACGGGGACGATTTTCAAACCGCCCCAGACCCAAACTAAAATAAGGTGCCCACGTCAACTCAGGCATCGGACGCGAAACCAAAGACAGTTGATACATATTCGAGCTGGAAAAAATCCCGCTCACGTTCGATACACCCACTTCCAACAACAAATTGGGGTTAAAACGATAACCGCCGCGCAGCATCGACACCGCATCCCCAGCAAACAGACCCCCAGCAAAACCCAGCTCCCACCGTCTGGCCAAATAATCCGCCTTGGCCACAGGGCGCAACTGCAAACTGGAGCGATCTCGAAAGCGCAACTGCTCCAGCTCTGCCTGACTGATCCAACCCTCTTTGCCCTGAGCACGCACCTTAAACCAACTGGTTTTACGCCGCAGCAGACGCAGGCTCTGACCCTGCTCTACGGCATAAAAACGCGGATAAGCCTCTCCTGGCCCGGTACGCAGCTCCAAAAAGGGCTGCACCACCCAGAGCGTCAGCGATTCAGCCTGCGCCCCCGTGGCCAGAAAAAACAGCAACAACCCAAAAAGGCGGCTAAAAACCACAGCGACTCAGCTCCACCGGCTGGCATTGACCGCAACGGGGGCTGTCCTGCTGCTCAACTCGGGTGGTGATCCAACTCAAAACCGCTTGATAACAGAGGTCGTTTTTGTTCGGGAAAATATCCCCACCCGTATGCGTACCACTGATGGCCGAGATGCCCTGCAACGGCTCCAGCAACAGCTTGCTGTTCACCGGCTGATCCAAATTAGCAAACGCTTGAGCCGCCACAAAATTACTCTCCATCTGCGTTGAAGATGCTGCTGGGCTGACAAACACTTTAAAACCACCGCCTGAACCACTGGCAGGATTATGACAGCCGCTGGCAGAACAGCTCAGGCCGTTGTTATTAATATCCGTATGCAAAATCGGATCAACACAGAGCTGATAATCGGCCCGACACAACGCCCGCCCCTGCTCTTGCAATGGCTCAACAGTCACCTCTTGGCAACCGACCAACATCAGAAGAGCTGAGAATAACAAAGATTTCTTATGGACAACCATTGGCTGCTCCTGCCGCCCCAATCCACGCCGAAATCGTCAAATAATCCAGCTCCGTCGGTGACAACACCGCCGCCCTGTTCACCGACAGATGAGGAGGCCGATCCGTTTCAATGTTCACCGCTCGTTTTAACAAGGCACTCTCCGCTGGCTGACAGACATTGCTAATCATAGCCAGAGTCACATTAAAATCTCCCAAAAGATTGCCCGTGAGGACAAAATTACGCCCAACAAACGTGCTGTTGGCCGCACTCAAATCCGGCACACCTCCCACACTGCTGCCAAAGGGCTGATGGCAATTGGCACAGCGGTTGATCAAAATCGGCTGCACCTCTTGCTCAAATAGACGTTCATCCAACCCCACCACCGCTTGCGCCAGCTCGGCCAAATCGCGCCGACCGTTGCCATTGGCATCGGCACCATAAGGGTCATTACGGTACTGCGCACCGAGGTCAATCCATTCGGCCAACAGGCGTTTTTCACTGCCATTGAGCATATTGCGATGATCAACGCTCATCACTGGCAACGCGGCGGTGGCCAACAGCTCCTGCTCGTTGAGTTTCTCCATCAAGGCGCTGGAGCGCGAGGTTCCCCGTGAATTACCCACACTGACCAACGGCGTTTGACGCAACAAAACCACCTCACCGTCATCAACCTGCACCACCGGCAAACCGGCGTTGTCCAGCTGCGGTTTACCGATCAACAACGATTCATAAGAGGTGGAACGCCCCAGCGCATTGAGGCCCTCGCTGAGATCCAGATCCGCCACTAAATCCGTACCATTATGACAGCGCACACAGGTTTCCACACCCGCCGCACCTCGGCTCACACTCCAAAGAGGCTGAATGTGTTCGGCGTAATTAATCAGGCCGTTTTGCGGCGCAGCCGTCGTTAAACCACGGTAATCAAGCAGCAGTTCGGCATCAGGAACGCGCAGCGCCGGATCAGTCCAAAGATCAATAAAGTGAGGGTCGCTGCCCAAATTCAACGCCGTCGGATCAAGACGAGTACGGGTCTCGGCCATCGACTCACCGTTTTCCGCCAGCAGCAGCGTATTGGGATGGTTGCCGCTGATGGGAGCGGTGTTAAGCGCGCTGCCGCGCCGTGGCGAGTGACAACCGTTGCAGGTGCGCGTTTCACCTGGACGGGCTTGAATCCAATTGGTGTGCATCTGCAACGCTCGGCCTTCGGCATCCACCACCGACAGCGCCAGCGGGGTGTCGGCAGGCACTTTTAACTTCAACGAACCGTCCGGTTCAATGGGCATATACCCCAAAATCTGCTGCATCTCAAAACGCGATGCCCCGATAAACTCCCGCGAGATCCCCGGCGGCGTGGGCAGCGCACGACTGACGCGCAGAAACCGCGCCGGTCGTTGTGCGGCGCTGGTTTGCAGCGGGTCTTTCAGTTTTGCCAAATCGGCTTTGCCGTTCAGCATCGGCAACGATTCGCTGGCCAGCAACACACTTTTTCCCATCAAATCCGATTGATCGGTGTCGTAGACACTTTTGACATTGAGAATGGCCTCACCTGCTGCCGCCAGCACGGCATTAAGCGGTTTGTCCGGCACCACAAAAGGCCGCTCACGAGGCATGATCGCAATGGCATCGGTTAATACCCAGCCCTCAGCGGCCAAGGCGATGGGGCGCTGGGTTTTTGTGTGCAGATCAAACATATAAATGCCGTAACGGGGCAGCCCTTCAACCACCTCGCTCACCCCACTGAACGGGTTGGCCTGCTGCACCGGTTGATAAGGACTCCAACTGAGCAGCACGCGGTTGCTGCCATCCCAGAGCGGATAAGGGGTGGTGTAACGGCCTTTGTCTGAAATCTCGCGCCCCAGCGGCAACTCAAACAAGGTCGCTTGCTGCTGTCCCGTACCCGTGACCCCCTCAAACGCCGCTTGATCAATGTCGGTAAAGTTATCTTTGTCGATGATCAGCAAGGCCCCTCCTTCGTGCGTCCCCAATAAGGGCATCACCGAAGTGATGATCCGACCGTCTTGCATCTCACGGGGGTGCAGATAGCTGTTACCTGGACTAAACGCCCCGTAGAGCACAAACAGATTGGTACCATCGGGGTTACTGAAAAAGAGCGGAAAGTGGTTTTTAT
>JAUZRS010000023.1 GCA_030950195.1 Gammaproteobacteria bacterium
CAGCGCCACGATCAAAAGCGGCGTGGTCAGCAGCAATGATCTTGACCTGCGCTCACCGTTGCTGCGCGTCAGTGGTAAAGGCAACGCCAACTTGGTGAACAATCAACTCGACTACACCGCAGAAATCAAAATCACCAGCAGTACCAGCGGCCAAGGAGGCAAATCCTCCAACGACTTAGCCGGGCTTAATATTCCAATTCGGGCATCCGGTCCTTTTGATGATGTTGGTATCGAGTTTTTGCTCGCCCAAGCTCTAGCGGGAAAAAAATTGGATGCGGCCAAAAACAAATTGAACGACACCGTAGCCAAACAGAAACAGGCTGTGAAAAAACAGCAACAAGCCCTGCAACAGAAAAAACAAGCAGCAGAAGAAAAAGCCCACGCAGAAGCTCAACGCGCCCTAAAAGAAAAACAGCAACAACTGCAACAAGAAGCCGAACAGAAGCTGAAAAACCTGCTGAAATTCTAAAACCACGGTACACTTTTGTTTTAGCAAACAACAACCAAAAAAAACAGGGACGCTGACAATGACAGAACGCGGTTTTATTAAATTTGACCTGATTCTCCTCTCCCTGTTTTCAGCATTAATGGCGTTTCTCTTTTACGCCGGTGTTGACTCCATATCCTTCAGTAACAATGACATTCGTACATTTTTAAATGAGGTATCCCTGACCGAACAAAACGATGCCCAAGACGACCTTGGCATTAAAGAACGGCTCAGTACACCGGCAAAACTGATCGTCATCCCACGGACAATGCCAACATTGACAGCCACCGATAAACAAACACCCCAACAACACATCCTCGACTTACAAGTTCAAGTGGCACAACTGACTCTGCAACTGCAACAAATTGAACCTGCCGCAGCTCAAGAAACACCCGACAGAGAGTGTGAGCGTCAATCTCAAACAGATGCCCCCTCCATCCCTGCAATGAAAAAAATAACGCCACAAACAGAACAAAAAGCCAGTGTCGCCACACCAGCGCAAGCAACACCTTCAGCAAAAAAGACAGTTAAACCCGCTCTAGTAGCAAAACCAGCACGGCCAATACACTCAGCGAAGCACACACAGCACAATAAAACCTCAACACAACAACAAAATCACCTCCTGCACGACAAAGCTTGGCTGCTATCCCAAAAAGACAGCCACTACAGCATGCAAATTTTGGCGGTACGCAGCAAACAAGAACTGCTACAAGAGATCAAAAAAAGCAATTTAGAGCAAGGTGAGCTGGCCTATTACCCCATCATTCGCAACGGTCACGTCTGGTACGCACTGCTCTACGGTCTATTTGAACATCGCGCTGACGCACAACAGGCCATCAAAAAACTGCCCACACACCTCCGGCAAAACAAACCTTGGTTACGCTCCCTACGCGCGATCAAAAAAGCCATTCAACAAGTCCCTATAGAGACGCAATAACGGCGTTTAGCAATGAAAAAAACCGCCTTTTCTCAACCCCTGCTAAGCTGGTTCGACCAGCATGGACGGAAACACCTGCCTTGGCAGCAAACGCCAAATTCGTATCAGGTCTGGGTTTCAGAGATCATGCTACAGCAGACTCAAGTAAAAACCGTGCTCGCGTATTACACACGTTTTATGCAGCGCTTCCCCAACATAGAGAGCTTGGCCAGCGCCAGCGAAGATGAGGTGTTGAGTTATTGGTCTGGTTTGGGTTATTACGCTCGTGGCCGCAATTTACGCAAAGCGGCCATCAGGGTCATGCAGGAGTTCGACGGCACATTTCCACAGCAATTGGATGACGTAATGGCTCTACCGGGCATCGGTCGCTCCACCGCTGGAGCCATTCTCAGCCTTGCTTGTCATCAGCATCACGCCATTTTAGACGGCAACGTCAAACGGGTCTTAGCGCGTTATTTTGCCATTTCTGGCTGGGCTGGAAAAAAAGCCGTTTTAGATCAGCTCTGGCAAAAAGCCGAAGAGTTAACCCCAAAAAAATGCGTGGCAAACTACAATCAAGCCATGATGGATCTGGGGGCAACGCTCTGCACCCGTCGTCAACCGGAATGCCCACGTTGTCCAGTGCAAAAAGGTTGTCTGGCACATCAACAAGGTAACCCACAAGACTACCCCAACCCCAAGCCAAAAAAGATCAAACCCGAACGCACAACGTACATGCTGTTATTGCAAAATCATCAGGGCGATATTTTACTGGAGAAAAGAGCCTCCACAGGCCTCTGGGGAGGGCTTTGGAGCCTACCCCAGTTTGATACCCTGTTGGAGCATCAAAACTGGCTACAGAGCCAATTTGGCCTGTTTATCCCACAGCCTCAACAGTGGCCCAGCTTTCGGCACACCTTCAGCCACTTTCATCTGCACATTACGCCTCTACACGTTGTTCTGAATAGCCCCAACAATGTTGTGATGGATGCCGACAATCGAGTCTGGTATAACAACGGCCAACAACTCGGCGGGCTGGCAGCCCCAATCTCACGTCTGTTAGCAGACGTTTTTGAACAAACAGTACAAGAGGATGAGTCATGACACGCATGGTGCACTGTGTAAAATTAGATAAAGAAGCCGAAGGGCTGGAACGCCTCACTTACCCAGGTGATCTGGGCAAACGCATCTTTGATAACGTCAGCAAAGAAGCGTGGCAGCAGTGGATGAAACAGCAAACCATTCTGATCAATGAGTATCGCCTCTCCGTGGTAGACCCCAAAGCACGCAAATTTTTAGAGGAAGAGATGGACAAGTTTTTCTTCACCGGTGGCTCCGAACTGCCCGTTGAATTCCAACCAAAAAAATAAAGACTTGACTCTGGGCAGCGATATCGCTTTAATATGCCCCCTAAATGATCTACTCGATTATTTAACCCCGCCCAGATAGCTCAGTCGGTAGAGCAGAGGATTGAAAATCCTCGTGTCGGCAGTTCGATTCTGTCTCTGGGCACCATACTCAAACCCCTGCTCTTAGCAATAGCAGGGGTTTTTTATTGCCCCCTCTCCTCCCTGAATGAATATCTTCTGCTACACTGTCCCAGATTTTTGTGCAGTGTTAACTGCAAACGCAAACACTGCTTAACATGGCAAATGTACGCGTACGTTTGCCTATCTAGGAGCATGAGGAAAGAAAATGGCACATATAGTAATTTTGGGTGCGGGCACCGGTGGCATGCCCATGGCCTACGAAATGAAAGCAATCGTTGGTAAAAAACACAATGTCACTGTGATCAGTGAAAATGACTATTTCCAATTTACCCCCTCCAACCCTTGGGTTGCAGTTGGTTGGCGCGACCGTGATTCCATCACTTTTCCTCTGCGCCCCTATCTTGAACGCAAAAAAATCAACTTCATCAATCAGCGTGCGGATAAAATTAACGCTGAAAACAACACACTTGAACTGAACAACGGTGAAGTAGTTGAGTACGACTACTTGGTCATCACCACCGGCCCACGCTTGGCCTTTGAAGAAGTGGAAGGCTCCGGCCCTCAAGGTCACACCCAGTCCGTCTGCACCGTTGACCACGCCGAAGGGTTCTACGAAGGCTATAAAAAATTACTTGAAGCACCAGGCCACATGGTTGTTGGAGCCATGCCTTTTGCCAGTTGTTTTGGTCCTGCGTATGAATTTGCCTTTATTGTCGATGCCGATCTGCGCAAACGTAAAATTCGTGACAAATTCCCCATGACCTTTGTCACCTCTGAACCTTACATTGGCCACTTAGGTTTGGGCGGTGTCGGTGATTCCAAAAGCATGCTGGAAAGCGAACTGCGCAACCGCAGCATCAAATGGATCACCAACGCCAAAACCACCAAAGTGGAAGACGGTAAAATGTTCATTGACGAAATGGACAGCAAAGGTGAACTGTTCAAGCAGCATGAGATTGAGTTCAAACAGTCGATGATGCTGCCTGCGTTTAAAGGCGTTGACGTGCTTTCCACCGTTGAAGGTTTATGTAACCCGCGTGGTTTTGTCTTTATTGACGAACACCAACGTAACCCCAAATACAAAAACATCTACTCTGCTGGTGTCTGCATCGCCATTCCACCCATTGAGCCAACCCCCGTCCCCACTGGCGCACCCAAAACCGGCTACATGATCGAGTCTATGGTCACCGCGACGGCGCACAACATCGGTGCCGAGCTGGAAGGCAAAGAACCCACCACCACCGCCACCTGGAACGCCATCTGTTTGGCTGACATGGGCGATACCGGTGCGGCATTTGTCGCATTGCCTCAAATTCCACCACGCAACGTGGCTTGGTTTAAAAAGGGAAAATGGGTGCATATGGCCAAAATTGCCTTTGAAAAGTACTTCATTCGTAAGATGAAAAAAGGCACCTCAGAGCCGCTGTATGAAAAATACATCTTGAAAATGATGGGCATTGACAAACTGAAATAAACATCGGTTTTTCAATCTCGTGACTAAAGACGCTCTTTGGAGCGTCTTTTTTATTGCCCTGATTTTATTCCAGCCACAAAAAAACCCAGCCTAAGCTGGGTTTTTTTACACATCAACAAAGGGTCAAAATTATTTAATTTTACCTTCTTTGTACATGACGTGTTTACGCACAACAGGATCGAACTTTTTGATTTCGAACTTGCTGGTCATGGTGCGCTTGTTTTTGGTCGTGGTGTAGAAGTGACCGGTACCCGCGCTGGAAATCAAACGAATTTTATCACGCATAACTTATCTCCTAGACCTTCTCGCCACGGCCACGCATTTCGGCAAGTACGGTATCAATACCTTTCTTGTCGATGATGCGCATCCCTTTAGTAGTCAAGCGCAAACGCACCCAACGGTTCTCACTTTCAACCCAAAAACGATGGGACTGTAAATTGGGCAAGAAGCGACGTCTGGTTTTATTATGAGCGTGAGAAACATTGTTTCCGCTCATGGGCCGCTTGCCGGTCACCTGACATACTTTGGCCATGTTGGCTCTCCAAAAATATCGTGTTGCAGCAAAGCCGCGCACAATACCAAAAGAGCACGAATATGACAAGTACAATTTTACCTAACCTCAATAACCCTACAATCCCCATCTGGAAAAACAGCGACAAACTGGCTATAGTGGCTCGCCATTCACCACTGAGCACAGACATGGACATTATCTTTATCAATGATCTGCAAATAGAGACCATTATCGGCATCTATGATTGGGAGCGAGAAACCAAACAGACCATCAGCATTGATCTGGAAATGGCCAGCGACATCCGCGCCGCCGCCAACAGCGATGCCATTGAAGATACCCTCAACTACAAAGCCGTCGCCAAACGCCTGATTGCCTTTGTCGAACCGAGCAGCTTTCAACTGGTAGAGACCCTCGCCGAGCGCCTGACCGAAATCATTCGTAACGAGTTTCAAGTGCCTTGGGTCAAATTAACCCTGCACAAACCCGGTGCGCTGCGCGGTGCCAAAGACGTGGGCATCATCATCGAACGAGGCAACAAGGTTTAATCGCCTTTTTAGACGCGCCAATGCCTCAGGTTTTTGTCAGTATCGGCAGCAACATTCAAGCTGCCCAAAACATCCGCTCCTCGCTACAGACTCTAAAACAGCAGTTTGGCAGCCTCATCCAATCACAAACGTACCAAAGCCCTGCGGTCGGTTTTGAAGGCGCGCCCTTTTATAACTTGGTCGTTGGTTTTAGCAGCGCGCTGCCATTATGGGATCTCTACGATCAGTTGCGCCAAATCGAAACCGATCACGGACGGCAACGCAACGGGATAAAATTTTCCTCACGCCCCTTGGATCTGGACATCCTGCTCTACGGTGAGCTGCACCTCGAAACAGAAAAATTACAGCTCCCCAGCGCAGAAATAGAGCAGTACGCCTTTGTACTTAAACCACTGGCCGACTGCGTTCCCGATCAAATACACCCTGTTTTGCGGCAAAGCTACCAACAGCTCTGGAATGGGTTTCAAGGCGATAAAACAGAATTGCAACGCATCACGCTCTAATCAAGGCCTAAGCAGAAGAAGTTACACTCTCTGCATACCCACAACGGAGTCACTTCATGCAACCTCAGCAACGCGCCCACCTCTGTTTTAGTTACATTTCCCTCTATTTTATCGCCATTGCCCTGTTGCAGTTGCTCGCAACACCCAGCCCCCTGTTGCAGACCATTATCATGATTATTGGCATTCCTGCCACGATTGTGTTTGTCCTCTCCAGTCTGATCGGCATTATGAGCACCTTTATCTTCTGCCGTGATCAGTGGCCACTGGTTGCTATGTCCGCCAGCCTGTTCGGGCTTTATCTGCTCTTTTTTAGCAACAAACAGCAGCTCAGCAACCCCGATGCCGACAACAGCGACCTCTACCGGCTGGCGTTTTTGGCCGCCGCGCTGATTGTTATTTTATCCGCTCGCTGGTTTTTAGAAAAAAACCGCGCAAATATAAAACAGCCTTAAGGCCGTCCAAACAAATAATCCCGCATCTGCTCCACCGAGTCGCGTACCTGCTCCACCGCATCATCCAGCGTGAGGGTGCGCTGCACAAAAACAGTCAGCTCCCCCATTGGCAAACCGTATTTTTTCAGGCTGATCTTCTGCATCACGCTGTTAGCATCAATGGCGTAACTCCACTGCTCCACCTGACGCACCGCCACCTCACTGCCATCATCAAAAGAGAAGCGGTAATTCCAATAGGCGCTGTTGCCCGCTACCCGCCCCTCGCCTTGACTCTGTGCATCAGAGGCCGCAATGCGATAACGGTGTTCATCCAATTTCTTCAAGGTCACAATACGTTGCGCCACCTTGCCCGTGCTGTAGCGCCACGTCTGTTGAAGTTTACCCAGATCCTGCTGCCACGCGGCTTCCATCTCAATGCGAAAGCGTTGGCGCACCACACCGCTGCGGTCGGTGTACATCCCCCAACCGCTCAAATGACCACTGTAAAAGGCCTGTGGATCAAACAGCGGTCTTTGCAGGGCGTAATCCTCTATGTTTTGCGCCTGACAGCCCAGCAATAACAGCAGCAGTGCAACCAAACTTATTTTCATATCATTCAACATGGAGAATTACCGCTGACAGGTGGAACAAAAAAAGGTCGAACGCTGACCCAAAACAACCTGTTCAATCGGCTTTTTACAGACCAGACAAGCTTCATTTTTGCGCCCATAAACGTGCAACTTTTGCTGAAAATAGCCGGGCTTGCCATCGGCTTGAACAAAATCTTTCAAGGTCGTGCCGCCCTGTTCAATGGCCGCCGCCAACACCGCTTTAATCAC
>JAUZRS010000230.1 GCA_030950195.1 Gammaproteobacteria bacterium
TGAAACTGTTGGTGGCCAAACTTGACGGGGTAGATAACAAAACTTTGCGTGACACCGTGGATCAGCTCAAACAGAAGCTGGGCAGTGCGGCGGTGCTGCTGGCTACGGTGGAGTCGGGTAAGGTGAAAATTGTAGCTGGGGTCAGCAAAGATCAAACGAAACGCCTGAAAGCCGGTGATTTAGTTAATCAAGTGGCGCAGCAGGTGGGCGGTCGCGGTGGTGGTCGTCCTGACATGGCGCAAGCCGGTGGCAGTAATCCAAGTAATTTGGAGCAGGCCTTGGCCTCCGTGGCCTCTTGGGTCGAACAGCGGTTAGACAACGTATAATGGCGCTTTTAGTTCAGAAGTACGGCGGTACCTCTGTTGGTACGGTGGAGCGAATTGAAAGCGTTGCTGATAAAGTGATTCGCTCTGTGGAGCAGGGTAATCAGGTGGTGGTGGTGGTTTCAGCCATGAGTGGTGAAACCAATCGCTTGCTTACGTTAGCCAAAGAGATCAGTAAACGGCCTAACGAGCGTGAGCTGGATGTGCTGCTCTCCACCGGTGAGCAAGTGACCATTGCGCTGTTGAGTATGGCGTTCCATCAGCGCGGTTACCACGCACGTTCTTATACCGGTTCACAGGTTTCGATTGTGACTGACAGTGCGCACAACAAAGCGCGCATTCGCAGTGTCGCTGATGAGAAGATTCATCGTGATTTAGCGAAAAATCGCATTGTGGTGGTGGCCGGTTTCCAAGGCAGTGATGAAGAGGGCAATATCACTACCCTTGGCCGTGGCGGTTCGGATACCTCTGCGGTGGCTCTGGCGGTCGCTTTGGGCGCTGATGAGTGTCAAATTTTTACCGATGTGGATGGGGTCTACACCACCGATCCACGCGTGGTGCCGCAAGCGCGTCGCTTGGATCAGATCACCTTTGATGAGATGTTGGAAATGGCCAGCTTGGGTTCTAAGGTATTGCAGATTCGGGCGGTGGAGTTTGCCGGAAAATACCGTGTGCCTCTGCGCGTGCTCTCCAGTTTTTCTGAGGGTGGTGGCACATTGATAACCTATGAGGATTCTATGATGGAGCAAGCGGTCATATCAGGCATCGCCTTTAATCGTGATGAGGCACAGCTGACGATTACCGGTGTGCCCGATAAACCAGGTGTTGCTCATCAGATCTTGGGGCCGATTTCAGAGGCTAATATCGAAGTGGATATGATCGTGCAAAACGTGGCACCGGATCAGACCACGGATTTTACCTTTACTGTAAATCGGAACGATTACGAGCGTGGTTTGGAGATTTTAACCCAGATCGCTGAGGAGTTGGGGGCAGAGGCGGCCAGTGGTGATGCAGAAATTGTTAAAGTATCGCTGGTTGGGGTGGGAATGCGCTCACACGCAGGCATTGCCAGTAAGATGTTTCAGACTTTAGCCTCGGAAAGTATTAATATTAGGATGATTTCGACGTCTGAGATTAAGATTTCAGTGGTCATTGATGAAAAATACCTAGAATTGGGTGTAAGAATGTTGCATTCGAGCTTTGGCTTGGATCGGCTGTAGGAAAAATAAAGTTTGGTGAAGGGATGCCAGCAGTAGAAAAAAACCGCGAGTCCCTCGGTTGATTGTGGCGCTGGGTCACAACAGAGGTGGCTAAATTTATTTCTTTAGGAGAGAAAAATGTTAATTCTGACACGTCGAGTGGGAGAGACCCTGATGATTGGTGACGAAGTTACCGTGACCGTCTTGGGAGTTAAAGGAAATCAAGTCAGAATCGGTGTAAATGCGCCCAAAGAGGTTGCAGTGCATCGAGAGGAGATCTATGAGCGCATTAAACGCGAACAAGAAAACTCCGCTAAGGCCGCAGATGAAAATAATGCAAAAACAGTGTGATAAAAGCTTTACGCCTGCCTTAATGGCAGGTATCCTTACGCTTGATTTTTTGAGACTAGACGGTACGTTAGTTAGCTAAAAACGGAGAGATGGCCGAGCGGCTGAAGGCGCTCCCCTGCTAAGGGAGTATGGGGTTTATAGCTCCATCGAGGGTTCGAATCCCTCTTTCTCCGCCATATTTTTACTGATTTAAAATGTGTCTTTATGGTGCTTGACACAATTGTTTAAATCAGGATAATGCACCGCTCACAATGCGCCCGTAGCTCAGCTGGATAGAGTACCTGGCTACGAACCAGGCGGTCGGAGGTTCGAATCCTTCCGGGCGCGCCATACCGAAAGGCTCAGTATTATTATGATACTGAGCCTTTTTTTATGCCTGTCTTTTTTTACCCACTGAGTTAACCGTTTTGGTGAAAAACGAGCGCCCTGAAGACGATTCGGTTTTGTATTTCTAGAAGTTAAGAAGAGTAAAAATAAAGAGGGTGTATTGAGGTATAAATTTGTTTGAATTTTAAATTGATCTGAAACGATCAAGAGAAATAAAAATGGCGTCCCCAAGGGGGTTCGAACCCCTGTTACCGCCGTGAAAGGGCGGTGTCCTAGGCCTCTAGACGATGGGGACGCATCCCAGAAAACGTTGCAAAGAAACGTTGTAACGTCGAGGTGGGGCGCATATTACCAGTTAAATTTAAGATGTCTAGTAAAAAATGAAAATAATTGCATTTTGATTGTCAGAAGCATCCTTTACAATCGGCGTTATGAATAACTCTTGCCTTAATCGTGCTTTTTGCGTGGCTCCGATGATGGAGTACACCGACCGTTTTGATCGCTACTTTCTGCGTTTGATCTCCAAGCGAGCGCTGCTCTACACCGAGATGGTCACCACCTCGGCCTTGCTGCACGGCGATGCGGCGCGTTTTCTGCGTTTTGATGTTTTTGAGCAGCCGGTGGCGCTGCAACTGGGTGGCAGTGACTCGAAGGCGTTGGCCGAGTGCGCACAGATGGCGCAGAGCGTGGGCTACCGTGAAATAAACTTAAATGTGGGTTGCCCCAGCAGTCGGGTGCAATCGGGGGCGATTGGCGCTTGTTTGATGGCCACACCGGAGGTGGTGGCAGAGTGTGTGGCGGCGATGCGCGCTGTGGTCTCGATTCCTGTGACGGTGAAAACCCGCATCGGTATTGATCAAGACGAGAGCAAGGCGCAGCTGCACCGCTTTATTGATCGTGTCGCTGAGGCCGGTTGTGAGACTTTTATCGTCCATGCGCGCAAGGCGTGGCTGCAAGGGCTTAGTCCAAAAGAGAACCGCACCGTTCCGCCGCTGCGTTACGAGGTGGTGCATGAGCTGAAACAAGAGCGCCCTGAACTGGAAATTATCATCAATGGGGGGCTTAAAACCCTCACAGAGAGCCAGAAACAGCTTCAGTGGGTCGATGGGGTGATGTTGGGGCGTGAGGTCTACCATAACCCTTATATTTTGGCGCAGGTGGACGAATGTTTCTATGGCGATCTCAGAGCCGTTTTAAGCCGTCAACAGGTGTTGGAGCAGTTCCTGCCCTTTGTGGAGCAGCAGTTGAGTGAGGGGCTCTCTCTGGGCTTTATCAGCCGTCATATTATGGGCTTGTTTCAAGGGTTGCCTGGTGCGCGTGCTTGGCGGCGCTATCTGAGCGATCATGCACATAAAAAGGGCGCGGATTGTGAGGTGTTGTTGGAAGCGGTTAAACGGGTTTCTTCGCCGTAGGCTGTAATAAGGCCATTCAAAAAAAAGGGTCTTTATTTTGTTTTCAGAGGTATATGGTGTTGATGATTGAGTGACAACTTGGTTAATGGCCGCACTTTTTTAATGGAGCCTATGTTAAAATGGGCGGATGAGGACATTGTCGGATAAAATAGCGCATAACAGGATGTTTAAGTCCTATTCTGTTGCGCCTGTTTTTTTGGCATTGCTGTTACTGCTGCTGTTATCGACACAAACACTGACCCTCAACCACTCCGTCAAGCATCTGTTTCATCCAGAAAGCGAGTTATGCTCGCTCTTTTTGCAGATGGAACAGAGCAGCAATACGCTTTTTTTTGTCGCTGTCGTATCGTCTGGCAAATTTCCTGTCGTCTCTGATGAAGTGCGGCTGATCGTTCGTGTTGCGCAGTTTTACCCTCTCTTCTTTGCGCGCGCACCGCCACCTCTCTTGTAACGCCCTCGCTTTATAACTATTGATTCTTTTTCTTATAGGAGACGACTGTGAATCGTTCACTGCTGTCTGCGGCAACGTGTGCCCTGCTTTTGGGTGTTAGCCCTCTTTGCGCGCAAACAACGCTGCAAAATAAAAATAGCCTTAATCCGGCGATAAGTTTGATTTTAAATGGACGTTATTTTCATAATGACGTATCGACTGATGCCTACCGCTTGGATGGCTTTTTAGCCAATCCAGATGCGGGTTTGGGTTCTCAAGGGCTTTCTTTGGGGGAGTCCGAATTGACCATGAGTGCCAATGTTGACCCCCGTTTTTTTGCTCAAACCACACTTTCTTTTGACGGAGATCCTGAGGCAGCAGGGGCGGGAGTGGAGGAGGCCTTTGTGCAAACCCTTGGGTTAGGCTCAGGGCTGAATGTGAAAATGGGGCGTTTTTTTTCCGCCATGGGGTATCTGAATGAGCAGCACGCCCATGCGTGGGATTTTTCCGATGCACCTTTGGTGTACCGTGCTCTGTTTGGAAATCAGCTTCAGGTGGATGGGCTGCAAGTGAGCGCCTTGTTACCCACCGATCGTTTTATGCAGCTGGGGGTTGAAGCGAGCTCAGGCAGTCACTTTCCAGCTTCTGGTGTTAACAATGGCGTGGGGGCTTGGAGCCTGTTTTATAACATCGGCGATGATTGGGGTCTCTCACACAGTTGGCAGTTGGGGTTAAATTACTGGCAAGCAGATTCTGTAATGGATCGGCAGAGCGTGGGTCTGCAATCGGATCTGCTCTTTTCGGGAAAAAGTCGCATTGGCAGTTTGGATTTTGTCTATAAATGGGCACCGAATGGCAATCCGATCAATCAAAATTTCAAATTGCAGTTTGAATATTTTGATCGCCATGAAGAGGGCAATCTGCAGGTGATGCAGGCCGCTTCAGATTATCGTGGCGAGCAGCGGGGTTGGTATCTGGAAGGCCTCTATCAATGGAATCCACAGTGGACGGTGGGGGTGCGTTACGACCGTTTGAGCAGTGACAACCGAGGTTCTAACGGTGCGTTGTTGGCGCGTGAAGCGATTGTGAGCCAGCAGCAGCCACAACGTTACAGTCTGATGTTGAGTTGGGCTGGGAGTGAATTCAGTCATATTCGTATGCAGTACAACCGCGATGATTCTTATCAGCAAGGGGACAATCAACTCTTTTTACATTATATCGTCAGTGTTGGCAGTCATGGCGCACATCAATATTAAAGGAGCAGCGCAATGAAATATCAGTCGAGTTTAAGTGTGGTTTTGTTGGGGTTCTTTTTGTCGGTGCCGTTGGCGACAGCCGAGGTGCGGGTGTTTGCCTGTGAGCCGGAGTGGGGGGCGCTCTCCCGCGAGCTGGGTGGATCGGAAGTGACGGTGGTGAATGCCACGGTGGCAGAGCAAGATCCGCATCACATTCAGGCCAGACCCAGTTTGATCGCTAAAATTCGCCGTGCCGATCTGTTGGTTTGTACGGGTGCGGAACTGGAAGTAGGTTGGCTGCCGCTGTTGCTGCGTAAATCGGCCAATGGGGCTATTCAGCCAGGCCAAGTCGGTCATTTTATGGCAGCAGAGCAGGTAGAACTGCTGGGAAAACCGGCACTGATTGACCGTCAACTGGGTGATGTTCATGCTGCAGGCAATCCGCACATTCAATTTGATCCGCACCGTTTGGAGCAGGTTGCACGTGCGCTGACGGCGCGTTTGATTGAAATTGATGCCTCACACAAGGCAGAGTACACGGCGCGTTTGCAGCATTTTTTATCCTCATGGCAGAAGGCTGTGTCGGCTTGGGAGAGCCGTGCTGAGTTGTTGAGGGGGAAAACGATGGTGGTGCAGCATAAAAGCTGGGTCTATCTGTCGTCGTGGTTGGGACTGAAGGTGGTGGCGGCGCTGGAGCCAAAACCAGGTATTCCACCAAGCGGTGCGCATTTGGCAAAGGTACTCTCATTGGTTAAAAAAGATAAGCCTGATTTTATTGTTCATGCTGGTTATCAGAGTGAACAAGCCTCACGTTGGTTGGCGGCTAAAATTGATCGTCCTATCTTGTCTGTTCCTTTCAGCCCTGCTGAAGATGAGAGCTTGATGGCGTGGTATGAACGTGTTCTTGGTCTGTTCTTGGCAGTTGCAAAATGAGCCTAACAGAGGTGGATCCTATTGTGTTGGCTCCGGCCTTTGTGGCGGGTCTGTTGGTTTTGCTGACCCACGTGCCGATGGGACAGGAGGTGCTAAAACGGGGCATTATTTTTATTGATTTGGCTCTGGCTCAGATTGCCGGTTTGGGTTTGATTGCGGCGGCGCAATTGGGCTGGCAACTGCAAGGCTGGGAGGTGCAGTTGTTGGCGATGGCGAGTGCCTTGTCCGGTGCGGTTCTGCTGCATTGGATGGAGCGGCGTTGGGGGCGCAGGCAGGAGGCGCTGATTGGGGTGCTGTTTATTTTAGCGGCCACCGGCAGTATTTTGTTGTTGGCTAACCATCCTCATGGTGGAGAGTCTCTGAAAGATCTGTTGGTGGGGCAAATTTTATGGATTGATTGGCCACAATTGTGGCCGATGTTGCTGGTAACGGCGCTGGTGTTGCCTCTTTGGTATTACAGCCGTTGGTTTGATCGGGGGGGCTTTTATTTTTTATTTGCGCTGGCGGTGACCAGTTCGGTGCAGTTGGTGGGGGTCTATTTGGTGTTTGCCAGCCTGATTATTCCTGCCTTGGGCAGTTTGGGGTATCGGGGTAAAAAATCGGTGGCGGTGGGGTATGTGATCGGTGCGCTGGGCTACGCTTTGGGGCTGTTTTTCTCTTCTGTTTTTGATCTCCCCAGTGGTGCGGTGATTGTGTGGACTATTGCGTTAACGGCGCTGTTGATGCGTTTTTTTGTGTTTAAATCGATAGAACAGCTAGGAGGTTAGGGTGTTTTCAGCCTTTGTACAGTCATTTAGAACCAACCCCGTGAAGATGAGTTGGCAGGCCAATATTTTGGCGGGTTTAACGGTTGGGGTCATTGCTCTGCCGTTGTCAATGGCGTTGGCGATTGCCAGTGGTGTCGCGCCGCAACACGGCCTTTATACGGCGATGGTTGCGGGTATTGTGGCGGCTCTGGCGGGTGGTTCAAAGGTGAACGTCTCGGGTCCTACAGCGGCTTTTGTGGTGGTGTTGCTGCCGATTGTGCAGCAATTTGGTCTGGGCGGTTTGCTGATCAGCGGCATGATGGCCGGTGTGGTGCTGATTTTAATGGGGGTGTTGAAATTGGGGCGCTTGATTGAAATCGTGCCTTATCCCGTGATCATTGGTTTTACCTCTGGAATTGGAGTGGTGATTGCCACGTTTCAAATTAAAGATTTTTTGGGTTTGGATATTGAGGCGTTGCAGGGACACTATTTTGAAAAAGTCTGGATGTTGTTACAGGCGTTGCCGAGTTTTGATTGGCAAGAGGGGTTGATCGGTGCTGTCACGCTGCTGGTGTTGCTACTCTGGCCCAAATTACATTCAAAAATCCCAGGGCATTTGGTGGCGCTGTTGGTTGGTTCATTGCTGGCGTGGTTGTTGACCAGCTTGACTGCGGATTTTTCGGTGGCGACCATTGGCAGTCGATTTCACTATTTTCTAGATGGGGTTGAGGGGCAAGGTATTCCACCGATGTTACCGTCTTTTGCGTGGCCTTGGGAATGGGCCAATGCACACGGTCAGCCGATTGGGCTTGATTTTGATTTAATCAATACGTTGTTCTCTTCGGCGATTACCATTGCGATTTTGGGTTCTTTGGAGTCGTTGCTCTGCGCCACCGTTGCCGATGGCATGTCGGGTGAGAAACACAATCCAAATGATGAGTTAATTGGCCAAGGGGTGGGAAATATTGTTGCTTCTTGTTTTGGTGGTGTGCCAGCCACAGCGGCAATTGCGCGTACCGCTGCTAATGTAAAAGCTGGGGCTACTTCACCGCTGGCATCGGTGGTACACGGTCTGTTTATTATTTTGGCCATTTTATCCCTTGCTCCTTTATTGTCTTATATTCCGATGGCTGCGATGGCGGCTCTGCTGTTGGTGGTGGCTTGGAATATGAGTGAGGTGCATCATTTTGTGCGCATTGTTAAGGTGGCTCCAAAAGACGATGTGTTGGTTTTATTGAGCTGTTTCTCTCTGACCGTGGTGTTTGATATGACCGTTGCGGTAGCGGTAGGAGTGGGTTTAGCGGCGATGTTGTTTATTCGCCGTACGACTCATCTGGTTGAGAGTGACGTGGTGGCGGCAAAAAGTGATTATGATCTGCCCGATGAGATTGCGTTGTATTGTATTAATGGGCCGCTCTTTTTTGGCAGTGCGCAGCAAGCGGTAAAAAGCATGACTCAGGTGGTGTCAGAGGTGCGTGTGGTTATTTTGGATATGTCCGATGTGACCCTGATGGATATGACGGCTTTGGTGGCGATGGAGTCGATCATGCAAGAGCTGTCGGCCAATGAGGTTTCTTTGGTGATTAATAACTTAGCTGCTCGAATGATTTTAAAAATGCGTCGGGTTGGTATTCGAAAAATTGAGGGCAAGATTGATTTTTCTCGCAATAGAGCTGAGGCTTTGACGCTGGCTAAAAAAATGATCGAGTCTAAACGGGGTTTTGAGCTATAAGATAAACTGTTTCTGAGCTGCCCCAACACTTGGAATTCATCAGAGCAACGATGCCAGATTTACGCGCTAAAGAAAAGCGGAATGACACAGCAGTGGATAGCGGATGCGGTGGGTGTCAGCCAACCGTCCATCAGCAGAGAACTGAGGCGCAACCGAAGTCAGTGCCGTTATAATTAATATTGCAGCTTAAGCGGTTATGCACTTCGGGGCTGAATCTGTCTGATATGATTTTGTTCGAAGGGTTCCCAGATATACCGTCGATCATGCCTCATACACAGTAGAAATGCAGCTTTGTTTGTCGTGAATTAACCCCCCAACATCCCCCGCAACAACCCCAAATCCAAATGCGCCTCCACCGCATCAGCCAGCCGTTCAATCTGTTTCATGCGGTTTTGTTTATGATCGGGCTGTTGTTGCAGCTCCGCCACCCCCGCCCAACGCAGCACGGCATCCCGCGCTGGGGCAGAGTCAAACAGGCCGTGCAGATAAGTGCCTAAAATACGCCCATCTTCTGAACAAGCGCCGTCTAAATGGCTCTGGAGATCAGCAAACGGGCGTTGCAGTGCCGCACCTTCCGAATGACCGACGTGAATTTCATAGCCTTCAACCGTGGCCTGTTCCAAACTGAGCTGACCTTGCACTTGGCGCAGTTGTTTTGTGCGTTGCAAGGTGGTCTCAAACTCAAGCCAGCCCAAACCCGTGCTGCTGCCCGCTTTGCCCTCAACGCCCTCGGGATCGTGAATTTGCTGACCCAACATCTGAAAACCACCGCAGATTCCCAATAGTTTGCCACCGTAGCGCAGATGGCGTTTGATCTGCTTTGGCCAGTGGTTGGCGATGAGGGCAGCGAGGTCGTCACGCACCGATTTGCTGCCTGGTAAAATCAGCAGATCACAGGCAGGCAGCGGTTGCTCTAAAGGCACAAAGGTCAGATTGACCTGCGGGTGCTGGCGCAGCGGATCAAAATCGGTGTGGTTGCTGATGCGTGGCAAGCGCGGCACCACCACCTTGAGCGGTTCGGTGCTCAGCTCACTCTGGCGTTGATCAACGCCATCTTCGGCATCCAAGTAAAAATTGTTCAAATAGGGCAGCACCCCGAGCACCGGCTTGCCGGTTTTTTGCTCTAGCCAGTCAAGACCCGGTTGCAGCAACGCCAGATCGCCACGAAACCGGTTGATGACAAAGCCCTTCACCCGCTGGCGTTCGCTGGGCGAGAGCAGTTCCAAGGTACCGACCAGATGGGCAAACACGCCGCCACGGTCGATGTCGGCCACCAAAATCACCGGGCAATCGACGGCCTCAGCAAAGCCCATATTGGCGATGTCGCTGCGGCGCAGATTGATCTCAGCCGGTGAACCGGCACCCTCGACCACGATCACCTCATAGGTTTGTTCAAGCTGCTGGTGGGAGGCTAAGACCGCTTTGCGGGCGGTTTTTTTGTAGTTTTGGTAGTCACGCGCCCGCATGTTGCCAACGGCATGACCGTGTACGATCACCTGCGCGCCGCAGTCGGAGTTGGGTTTTAGCAGCACAGGGTTCATCAGCGTGTGCGGCTCCAGATCACAGGCCAGCGCCTGCACCGCCTGAGCGCGTCCAATTTCACCGCCATCGACGCAGACGCAACTGTTGAGCGCCATGTTTTGTGGTTTAAACGGCGCGACATTATGACCCCAGCGGCGCAGCAGACGACAGAGCGCCGTGACCAGAATGCTTTTTCCCGCGTCAGAGGTGGTGCCTTGCACCATTAGGGTTTTGGCCAGAGGGCGATGATTGCGGTCGGAATTTGGCGTAGGTTGGGTACGACATGCCCAACGGTCGGGGGTGATCTGCGCCAATGCGTGTTGCAGCCGTTGCCATTCGTTCTCATCGGCAGGCAGCCCCAAGCGCAGGGCAGGGGGGTGTTCAAACAGACGGCTGAAAATGGCCTGTTCGGCCAGTTGCTGGTGCAGTTGCTCTGCTTGGGGGTGTTGAAAATAACGAAACAGCGCGGTGCCGTTATTGGCAAAACCGTGCTGTTCCAGCAGTTGTTTCAGTCGCTCGCCCTCGCTCTTCAGTTGTTGGCGCATCTGCTCTTGCCAAGCAAAATCGGAAAGCGCAGCACAGGCCACCACGCGGCT
>JAUZRS010000231.1 GCA_030950195.1 Gammaproteobacteria bacterium
AGCCGAGGTAATCGGATAACGTCGGTCACGGCCAAAAGCGCGCTGCGTCACCCGCACCCCCGGTGGCGCTTGGCGGCGTTTGTACTCATTGATCACCACCATGCGCATCACCCGCTGCACCGTGTGGCGCTCAAACCCCGCCGCCACCATCTGCTCTAAAGACTCATCGCGCTCCACAAAACGCTCCAAAATGGCATCTAAAATAGCGTAGGGCGGCAAGCTGTCTTCGTCTTTCTGATCCGGTGCCAACTCCGCCGACGGCGGACGCACAATGACCCGCTCAGGAATCACCTCCTGCTCACGATTACGGTAACGCGCCAGCCGATAGACCAAGGTTTTAGGCACATCTTTCAGCGGGGCAAAACCGCCTGCCATGTCGCCGTATAACGTTGCGTAGCCCACCGCCATCTCGCTTTTATTGCCCGTGGTGAGCAAAATTTTGCCCTTTTTATTCGAAATCGCCATCAAAATCACCCCACGACAGCGCGCCTGAATGTTCTCTTCTGTGGTGTCGGCTTTCAAACCAGCAAACTCATCCTGCAAGGCAGTCAAAAACCCCTCAAACAGCGGCTCAATGGAGATGGAGCGGTACAACACCCCCAAACTCTTCGCCTCCGCTTCTGCGTCCTGCCGACTCATATCAGCGGTGTAGCGAGAAGGCATCATCACCGCCTCCACTTGATCGGCACCCAGCGCGTCCACGGCAATCGTCAAGGTCAACGCCGAATCAATGCCACCGGAAAGCCCAATCACCGCACCCTTGAAACCGTTTTTGGTCACATAATCACGCACCCCCAACACCAAAGCTTGATAGGTCGCTGCCTCTTCGCTCAACGCCTCTACCGGATCCACGCACAACGGCGTTAACTCACCTTCAGCGTTAATCTCAAAAGGCAACAAAGCCTCTTGAAACGAGTGACCTTGCAACACCACCTTACCCTTCGCGTCCAACAGCATCGAATCGCCATCAAACACCAGCTCATCTTGGCCGCCCACCTGATTGACGTACACCAACGGCAAACCCGTCTCAGCACTGCGCGCCTGCAGCACCGCTCGGCGCTGCTCGCCTTTGCCCCAATGAAACGGCGACGCGTTCAGATTCAACAACAACTGCGCCCCCGCCTCTTTCGCTTGCGCTGCCACCTTGGCCGTCCAGATGTCTTCACAGAGACTGATGCCCAGTTTCAACCCCTGAAACGCCACCACACAGGGCTGATCTCCGGCGATAAAATAGCGTTTCTCATCAAACACACCGTAATTGGGCAGCTGCTGCTTATGATAAAGCGCCAACACCTCGCCCTCGCTGAGCAACATGGCGGAGTTGTAAAGCCCCCTTTGGCCAAAGCTGGGCAGCCCAAACAGAATCGCCACACCCTTGACCGACTGCTTCAATGTCTGCACTGCCGCTTCAATGCGCGCTTGCAGACCTGGGCGTAACAGCAAGTCTTCGGGAGGGTAGCCCAACAGGGTTAATTCAGGAAAGATCACCAAATCCGCAGAGCAGCGTTGGCGCGCTTCGGTTGCAGTGGTTACAATCAATTCGGTGTTTCCAACAACATCACCCACCGTCGGGTTTATCTGTGCAATGACAATACGCATAACGTTTAAAAATACTCGTAAGGGGGCAACGCCCGTGATTTTGGCAGGCCGTATTCTCCCTTATCCCAGCTCAATTCGCAAAATGCCAAACACACTGCAATGACAGCAAACCCTCATCATCCCGAACAAGCCAATAAACGCCTGTTGTCACTGCTGGACAGTTATCGTCTTCTGCTGACCTTTATCCTAATGAGTGTCGTTCTACTGGACGTGGGGGATGCTTTTTTAGGCTCCAGAAAACCTCTGCTGTTTTTAGTTACCACGGCGCTTTACGCCGTAACCAGCGTCGGTTTTTTACTCTCAATCCACTTCAAATCCTCGACCTTCGAGCAGCAACTGTGGTGGCGTGCCAGTGCGGACATCGTTTTTATTGTCGCGCTGATGCACAGCAGCGGCGGCATCAACAGTGGTTTAGGCATGTTGCTGATCATCAGCATCGCCGGTTTCGGCATTTTGATGTCGGAACGCCTGGCACTGCTGTTTGCCGCTTTGGCCAGCTTGGCCATTTTGGCCGAGCAGTTCTACACCCACCTCAGCCTCGGTCAGAGCAGCACCCACTACCCACAAGCGGGCATTCTCGGCGCGACCCTGTTTGCCACCGCGCTGCTGGCAATGTTGCTGGCGCGTCGCAGCCGTGAAAGCGAAGCCCACGCCACTCAGAGCCAAACCGACCTAAAAAACATGGCGCAACTGAACGCTCTGATCATCGAAAAAATGGAGTCGGCCATTTTAGTCGTGGACAGCCACCAACAGATTCGCCTCGCCAATCAGAGCGCCCGCACACTGCTCAAACTCGGTCACCTTGGCTCACAAGCCGCACTCAAACAGCACGCACCTCGGCTGCACTACTCGCTCAACCAATGGCATTACGCCAACAAAGAGCTACCCTGCTCAATCAAAGAACCCAACAGCCAGAACGAAATTCAGCCCCACTTCACTCCACTGGAAGATCAAGGCTGGCTGATCTCACTGCAAGACACCTCCGCCATTCGCGCCCAACTGCAACAGCTCAAACTCGCCTCTCTCGGCCATTTGAGCGCCAACATTGCTCATGAAATCCGCAACCCACTCAGTGCCATCAGCCACGCCTCACAACTGCTGGCCGAGTCGCCGCACATCAACGTCGAAGAGGGGCGTTTGCTGGAGATCATTCTGGATCACGGCCAACGCATCAACCGCCTGATTGAAGACGTGATGCAAATTTCTCAGCTGAAAAAATTCAGCGGTCAGGCGATTAAATTACGCCCCAGCTTAGAGCAGTTTGCCCACGATTTTTGCCAACAAGAAAAACTACCCAGCGCGCGCTTGCAACTGCATTTCTTCAACGAAAACCCTTCGATTTACATGGAATCTCTGCATCTGCATCAGGTGTTATGGAATTTATGCTGCAACAGCCTCAAACACGGCGGCCAAAAAAACATTAAGATCAAAGTAGAGTCTGGCAACGACCCCGACACCGGTCAGCCGTTTTTAGATCTGTGTGACAATGGCCACGGCGTTTCTCAAGAACAGATCGACAAACTGTTTGAACCCTTCTACACCACCAGCCACAGCGGCACCGGTCTGGGTCTGTTTATGGCACGAGAACTGTGCCGTTTTAACGGTGCCTCTTTACGCTACCTTGCCGACCCACAAGGCAGCCGCTTCCGTATTGTTTTTAATCAAGATTTGGACACCCTCACGCCATGAAACCCGCCACCGTTCTGATCGTTGACGATGAAGCCGACATTCTTGAGCTGCTGGAGATCACCCTTAAGCGCATGGGCATTCAAACCCGCTGCGCCATCAATCTCAAGCAAGCACATGATGCTCTAAAACAGCAGTACTTTGACCTCTGCCTGACCGACATGCGCCTGCCCGATGGCAACGGTCTGCAACTGGTGGAACATCTGCAAAAACAGTATCCAGAACTGCCCGTGGCGGTCATCACCGCCCACGGCAATGTGGAGTCTGCCGTGGAAGCCCTGAAAAAAGGCGCGTTTGATTTTGTCTCCAAACCCGTGGATCTCAAGGTGCTGCGCAACCTGATCAACACCGCCCTCAAACTGGAGCGCACCGCAACCTCAACACCGCAGACTTCAGAACAGAACGACTCGCGCCCCTTGCTCGGCCACTCAAGACCGATGATGCAGTTGCGGCGCACCATCACCAAGCTGGCGCGCAATCAAGCGCCAGTCTACCTCTGTGGTGAATCCGGCACTGGCAAAGAGCTGGCCGCACGGCAAATTCATCAGCAAGGCCCTCGCGCCCAACAGCCCTTTATTGCCATCAACTGCGGTGCCATTCCCAGCGAATTGATGGAGAGTGAATTTTTTGGCCATCTCAAGGGCAGTTTTAGTGGCGCGGTAAACAATAAAGACGGTCTGTTTCAAGCCGCTGAAGGCGGCACACTGTTTTTGGATGAGGTGGCAGATCTGCCTCTGGCCATGCAGGTCAAACTGCTGCGCACCATCCAAGAAAAACGCATTCGTCCCATTGGCTCACCACACGAAGTGGCCATCAATGTTCGCTTGCTCAGCGCCAGCCACAAAGATCTGGCCGATGAAGTTCAGCAAGGCCATTTCCGCCAAGATCTTTATTACCGTCTCAATGTCATTGAGCTAACCACGCCGCCTCTGCGCGAACGCCCTGAAGACATTGAGGAACTCGCTCACGCCATTTTGCAGCGTCTTGCGCCGCACTACCCCGATGCCAACCCCAGCCTCAGCAAAACGGCGCTGTTTGAACTGAGTCAATACGAGTATCCCGGCAATGTGCGTGAGCTGGAGAACATGTTGGAGCGCGCACTGGCTCTGCAAGAGGGTGAGCAGATTGAGGCCGTTGATTTACAACTTGAAAACAAGGCCAGCAAACCCTCTGCCTCCTTCAGTGAGGGTGAAGGCGAACAGACTTTGGAACACATTATCAATCAGCAGGAACGACACGCTCTGATGGAGGCTTTGGAGAAAAGTCGCTGGAAAAAAAGCGCCGCAGCTCAGATTTTGGGCATCAGTTACCGCCAACTGCGTTATCGTCTGAAAAAAATGGGGATTGAATGAATGTGCTACTTGTCAGGAAGTGACAAAACCTGTCCATAAGTAACAAAGGCTGTTATGTTAAAAACTGAGAGTAAGGATAATAATAAAAATAAGTCTTATTTTCAATAACTTATAGTTTATATATTTTCTGGCCTGCAATCTGCTATTACTCCTGTACCGAAGGAGTTGCATGGCCCTATCAGGGAGAAAGACGATGAAGAAATCCAATGGATTTACGCTCATTGAGCTGATGATTGTCGTTGCCATTATTGGCATTCTGGCGGCCATTGCCATTCCTCAGTACCAAAACTTTACCAATCGTGCCGCGTTTCAGGAGATGGTGTCATTGGTTGCGCCCTTTAAAATGGCCGTTGAGATGTGTGCTCAAGATAATGCAGGGGATGTCAGTCGTTGTGATAACGATTATTCCGGCACCTTGGGAACCATCCCAGCACAAATAAAGGATCAAGAGGACATAAATAAATTGACCACCACAGCAGGGGTCATTGAATTGAAAACGATTGATAATAGCTTTGGCCAAACCAATCACACTTATTATATCTTAACCCCCGTGTTCACTGGCAACGCGATCACTTGGAACATAACAGGCAATTGCAAAGACCGAGGTCTCTGCTAACAACAAATACCCAATGGATTTATCCAACCTTAAACCTAGGAGCTACACCATGAAAATGCAGAACAAAAAACAGCAGGGTTTTACTCTAATCGAACTGATGATTGTGGTCGCGATTATCGGCATTCTGGCCGCCATCGCCATCCCTCAGTATCAGAACTTCACCAACCGTGCCGCGTTTAAATCCGTTACTTCTCTCATCGCCCCTTACAAACTGGGCGTTGAACTCTGTGCACAAGAAAACGGAGGTGTACTAACCGCATGTGTACCTGGCTATCTTGGCAACCTCGGCTCTATCCCAGGCGTACCAGCCAACCTCCCTATGGCACTTGATACCACCAATACATTAACGGCTTTGACCATCGTGGCTGGTGTAATTACCGCCACCACCGGAGCAACTGACTTTGGCCAAACAACAGCAACCACTTACAGTTTGACTCCCGTTACTGCTCCAGGTAGCTCATCCATTACTTGGACAAGAGGTGGTAGTTGCGCAACTGCCGCTGTCAATCTCTGCTAAACCTGCTTCAAAACTTGCTCTACCAACAAAGCCCCTTTTCAGGGGCTTTGTTGTTTCTACAACACCTAAACCGATTCCCACTCTAGCCGCCCCAATCAGAACACACCATCCATCACCTTTTCAGCAAGCCCATATGGACAGATTGAGCAATTTATGCCTTAATTG
>JAUZRS010000232.1 GCA_030950195.1 Gammaproteobacteria bacterium
ACCAATGTATTTACCCAAACACTCATGCGAGCCAAAACCAAAATGAAAATAGTGATACCAGTTGCGCGTGGACAAAAACTCATCGGGACGCTCAAAAATCATAGGATCAAACATCGCTGATAACGTGGCCGCCAAGACCACTTTCCCCTTTGGAACAACCGTCTCTCGTTCCGTACCGCGCCCCACGGTGTAGTCGCTGGCTGCTTTACGAAACAAAAATGGGCCAATGGGAACATAACGCAACGTCTCCCAAACAATCGCATCAAACGCCGCCGGGTCTGTCGCTCGGGCGGCGCGTTGCGCCTGTTGCAACACGTCAGGATGTTCATACATATACGCCACAATCTGCGACACCGCCTGTGAAGTGGTCTCAATGGAGCCGATCAACAAACCACCGGCATTGATGCCCAAACGGACGATATTAAAATCGTACTCCTTAGGAAACTTCATCCGCAACATGCGCGTCACCATGTCATCTTGCAGCCCTTCTTTTGCCGTCCCGGTCAGACGCTGCCACAGACGTTTGATTAAGAGCAGCGGCGCCAAAATCACATTGGTGACTTTTTCAATATTGACAAACAACGCTCGACGCACCATCAATTTAGCAATGTAGGCTCCCAACTCTGCCGACACCTTGTCGTGCTCATTGGTGATGTGCTGGGTTTTTTCCGCTGAATTCAGATTAAAAGGCTGATTATGGAACGCATCGTACTGATTCCAATAGGACCAACGAATCAGATCTTCACGTTTGCTGCCGCGCAGACCAAAATAACGTTGCACCATCACCGCCGGTACTGCCCGCGAGTAGCCGTAAGCCAGCTCCAGTTTGCCATCCGCTTGATCAAGCACCTCATTAGCAATCTCCGCCACCATCTGACGAATGTGCGGCAGATCATCTCGATTTAATAACGACTGCATCAAGGACTTCTCTCGATAATGCAGCGCATCGTCGTCGTGCGCCATCAAGTAATCCGCCATCTTCGGCTTGTAAAGATCAACGGTAAAGACCTTTGGCATTCCCAGCACTTCAGTGACATCATCAAAACGGCTCAAAACGGTAAACTCGGGCGTATCCAGAATCGGCCGCTCTTCACGCAACTGTTTAAAAAAAGCCAGTGGTTCCTCATCAATCCACTTTTTTACCAGCGGGTACTTCTCCACCGCTGATGCTTGATCGTACAACTGCAAATAATTTGTGCTCATAGAATTACCCCTATAACGTTTTTAGGTATTCCACCACATCCAAACGCTCTTCACGACTTAACTCAGCGGTAGCGTACTCATGCCCCGCATTGCTGTTACCTTTTTTATGGGTCTCAAACATCAAGGCCCGATCCGAAAAAGGGCGATTAACAAAACCCACTTTACGCGGATCAAATTCACGGTACACCACGCTAAACCGTGTGGGTCGGATCTCTTCATCCCAATCATCCAACGCCTTAACAGGCAACAACAGATCATACAAAGTGGGTACCGAGCCATTATGCAGATAAGGTGCCGTCGCCCAGATACCGTTCAATGGCCGCCCTTTGTAGGCTTTCAGCGATGCAAAAGGCTCAACCGTAGTATCAGGATTATAATCACCTCGTTTGATTGTGCTCACCACATCGTTACTAAAAAAAGCCGTCGCCAAGGTATAGACCCACTCGGCAAAACGGGTTGGTGCCCAGAGATCAGGATCCGGTGTAGAGACCACCCCCGTTGTGGCTAAGGTCAAGATGGAAGCCACCGCAGCTTCATCTTGCAAATAGAGTTTGCCCACTGGAGTGGATTGAGTCAGGCCACCAACAATGCCACTGCGACCGGTGTAGGTAGAGGCATTGCTCGCCATTTGTGGATCAGTGCCTATTGCCTCCAGCTTGGTAAAATTGGCAATCACGCGTCGATCTGGATCAGCACGATCAATGCGCGCATGACAGCTCAAACAATGCTTTTCATAAAGCACTTCACCCTTGGCAGCTCGCTGCTGATCAATCTTACCCAAAATCTTCTCTGGCCACTGCGGTGATTGCAATTGAGCCAACTGAGACTCAATCAAACGCAAATTACGTTTATCCAAGGAGGAACGGTAACTGATATGAGAGCGATCTTTACCGTCACCCAAAATCAGAGAAGAGATAGAAAAACCGGGCTTTTTCTGCCAATCCAAGGTACCAAACACCCCCACCACTTCGCCGCTGTTGCGTCCCAACGGCCCCAGAGTGCCGTTATCGCCAATGCCGTTCCACTGCACATAATCGGATTGCGCAATGTCCCATAAAAACGGATAACTGACCGGCGCATTGGCTTTAATAAAGAGCAAATCACGCAATTTTACGATATCGGCTCGGCGGATCTTTTTCGCCTGCAGAAGAACATCCAACTTAGCCAGCAGGTGATCAAACTCACCGTTTTGCACCAAACCGGCATCCAGCTCACCCAACACCTCCTCCACCTGTTCGTCATCCAGCACCTCTTGCAGGGCAAACTTAATGTCTTTGCGCATCAACACATGCTCCAAGACACGGTTGTAGATACGTCCAAAGGCATCTAGGCGAGCGTAACCGTATTGGGTCGAACCGGGGTGATTGATGGTATTGTAACTGTTGATCCGCGAGATATAAGTGAGCAGATCCGCTTCCACCTCTGTCGCTGAGCTGTAATCACGTCCCCCGCTGATCATCCGAGTCACACCGTTGCGTGCCAGTACTTGTTTTATAAAGCGGGTTTTTTTAGCCTCATCCTTGGCAGTGGCTTGCAGTGCTCGCCCCAGATCCACCATAAACTGGTTCATATCTGCCATCGAAGCACCGCCGTCAATGCGAATCGCTTCACCTTGGTAGTTAATCTGCGAAGTGTGGCAAGCCGCACAGGTAAACCCCATATACTCCTTGCCCTGATACACGTCTTTTACAAACCCTACAGGCAAGGCATCAGGGTTACTAAAGCTCCTTTTTTGTGGCAAATAACGATAACGATTCATATTGGCCGCATCTCGAAACCAGCGCGGCGAATCGTACTGCTCCAGTGCCATAAAGAAGTCATAGGGGATCATATCGGAGCCTTGCGTGGCACTGTAAAACCACAAGCTCTGGCTCGCATTCCAGCCTTGAGAGAGGTAGGTCGGTTTGGAGAAGTTCTCGTCAAAACGCTCATCATTCATCGCCACCGCCCCACGATCAGGATCGTCATCCCAAAAAGCGTAACGCTCGCGTATTTCACTGTTGATGAACAGAAAAACACCCAGCAAAACCACAACAGAAAGACCCACTTTCAATGACAGTTTGAGCCAACTCATAACACTCCCCCAAGCCAAAATGTGAACTAGGAGTATCGGCCACGTTTAGCGCATATTCAAGCCAAAAAATCCTAGATCAAAACCCTAGATCAAAATCCTCCTCAACCCACCCACTCTAACGCTGATCTAACGACGATCAATCGGTAGGGGCAGCCCCTTGTGTCTGCCCTACAACAGATCCAACGGATCAACATCCAACGACCAACGCACCTTGCGCCCCAGTCGATGACGCTCAAGCCAAGGCCTCAACGCCGCCAACAACGGCTGCACGGTTTTATGCTGATCCGCTTTAATCAACAACTGCGCTCGATAACGCCCCAAACGGCGCTCCATCGGCGCAGGCACCGGCCCCAACAACTGCACGTGCTCAAAAGGCCATGTTTGTAACTCATCAGCCACCTGCTGTAAAAAGTCCAACGCCTGTGTCTCCGCCACCGCTTCGGCGCGCACCAT
>JAUZRS010000233.1 GCA_030950195.1 Gammaproteobacteria bacterium
TATGCGTAAAAGCGGTCTTGGTATCGAGGTCAATACGAGTGCTGAGTATTTTAGTTTTCATTAGGTTTACCCGCGAATGTGGTACATAGTGTTGCAAAGTATCACATTCGTACAACGAGTCTGTCCAGTGAGTAGCTTAGAACCGTCTTAAACCACCTCATCCAACAACTCAACCCAATGTTTCACCGGAATATCACACCCCGCCTGCAACTGATTAATGCAGCCAATATTGGCCGAAACAATCACCTCGGTGGGATGACAGGTGAGCTGTGCTAATTTGCGCTCTTGCAGTTGTTGCGAGAGTTTCGGTTGAGTGATGGCGTAGGTGCCTGCTGAACCACAGCAGAGGTGGCCGTCTTTTAGTGGGTTGATCTCAAATCTCAGCCGCGCCAATAATGTTTCCACCAGCTGTGGTTGCTGTTGCCAATGCTGCAAAGTGCAGGGAGGGTGGTAGCTGATTTTGTCTTGCGACTGTTTCGGTGTGATTTTTTGCAGATCTTCATCATTGACGATCTCGGCAATGTCTTTGCAGAGAGCGACCAATTTTTTCGCTTTGTCAGCGTACTCCGGTTCGTCGGCTAAATGTTCGGCGTACTGCTGAATAAACGCGCCACAGCCACTGGCGGTGGTCACCAGCGCCTCGACTCCCGCTTCAATCTGCGGCCACCAGAGGTCGATGTTCTGTTTCATCTGCATTTTGGCGTTTTCAAGCTGCCCCAGATGCTGATTGACCGCACCACAGCAACCGTCTCGTTCAAGTCGAATAAGCGTGATGCCGAGGCGATCCAAAATGCGCGCGGTGGCGCTGTTGATGTTGGGGCTGAGGCTCGGTTGCACACAGCCGTCGAGGATCAACATTGTGCGTGGGTGTTGCTTGCTCGGCCACTTACCCGCTGCTCTGGTTGCTTTGGGCAGTTTGTTTTTCAGCGTCTTGGGCAGAAAGGGTTTGCTGACGGCCGCTACTTTGAGCAGTGCTGAAAAGCGTTTTTTATCGCTCAGGGCGTAGGCTAAGCCTTTACGAGTTAACTGTTCAAAGGTGCTGCGAGGGGCGGCTTTATCAAGCATCTGTTTGCCGATCTCCAGCAACTGTCCGTACTCGACCCCAGAAGGGCAGGTGGTTTCACAACTGCGGCAGTGCAGACAGCGATCCAGATGGCTGCGGGTTTTTTCGCCGGTCGTTTGACCCTCTAAAAACTGCTTGATCAGATAGATGCGTCCCCGAGGACCGTCCAGCTCGTCGCCGAGCAGTTGGTAGGTGGGGCAGGTGGCGGTGCAAAAACCGCAATGCACACACTGACGGAGAATCTCTTCGGCACGGCGACCGGCCTTGCTGTTTTTGGCAAAAGGGGCGAGTTGAGTTTGCATAAATTAGATCTTTTGGTAGAGGCGACCGGGATTTAAAATGCCCTGCGGATCAAAGGCGTGTTTGACCTGCTGGTGAAGTTTGAACAGCCCAGGTTTCAGCGGTGGCAGGTTGTCCGCTTCACGGCTGTCACCGCGAAACAGCTCGGCATGACCGCCGTGCTGCTGAGCCAGTTGGCGCAGCAGCGCGGCGTCGTGATCGCCGCGCAGCCAGCGTTGTGCGCCGCCCCAGCTTAGATACTGCTCTGGCAGTGCCAGCGGTGCGCTGGCCGGTGGTAGGGATAATCGCCATAAGGGCTGTTCTTGATTGGCATAAAAGTCGTGTTTCTGCTCGCACTCTTGTTGCCAGAAATGGGCGGCATTGTCCAGTTCTTCGCCACCAATGGCTGCGCTGGCCGCTGCAACGCCCGCTTCGCTGCCACTGAGGCGCAGGTAGCTGACGCCTTGATAATGGCTGGCGGCACTCAGGGGTAGGGGCTGATTGGCTAAGCGGGAAAAGGTCTGAAGAGCCTCATCTTCGTTTTGCTCTAGGCAGAGGGTGAGGTTTTGCTTGGGCATCGGCAGGACTTTGATCGAGACTTCCAGCAGCAGGCCGAGTGTGCCCTGTGCGCCGACCATCAGCCGTGAAACATCGTATCCGGCGACGTTTTTCATCACCTCGCCACCAAACTTGAGCTGCTCTCCTTTGCCATTGATGATGCGGCAGCCGAGCAGATGATCGCGCACTGCACCGCGATAGGGGCGAGCAGGCCCAGAGAGGCCGCAGGCAATGGTACCGCCGATGCTGGCTGTTGTGCCAAAGTGCGGTGGTTCAAAGGGCAGCATCTGCTGTCTGTCTGCCAGCAACGCTTCGATTCTCGCCAGCGGGGTGCCGCTGCGTACGGTGATCACCAGCTCTTCGGGAGCGTAGTTGACCACGCCGCGATGCGCGTTGATGTCGAGTGTTTGGCCGCTGCGCAAACGGCCATAAAAGGCTTTGCTGCCCCCGCCAGCGAGGTTCAGTGGGGTCTGTTTGCGTTGGGCGGTTTGCAGCGCCGTTTGCAAGGCGCTGCTGAGGTCGTTATCAGGCATGAGAGTCCGTTATTAAAAGCCGATGGTTAAAAACGTGGCAGGTCAGGGAAGGGCAGTTCGCCGTGATGTACGTGCATGGCACCAAATTCGGCACAGCGGTGCAGCGTCGGTACGGCTTTGCCTGGATTGAGCAGGCCACTGGGGTCAAAGGCGGCTTTGAGGGCGTGAAATTGCAGCAACTCAAGGTTGTTGAACTGCACACACATTTGATTGATCTTCTCGATGCCCACGCCGTGCTCGCCGGTGATGGTGCCACCGACGGCCACGCAGAGTTCGAGAATGTCGCCACCGAACTGTTCGGCCTTCTCCAGTTCACCGTCGTTATTGGCATCGTAAAGAATCAGTGGATGCAGGTTGCCGTCACCGGCATGAAAGACGTTGGCGACCGGCAGTTGGTACTGCTCGGAAAGCTGCGCCATTTTTTCCAGCACCTCTGAAAGACGGGAGCGCGGGATGGTGCCGTCCATGCAGTAGTAGTCGGGAGCCAATCGACCCACCGCTGGGAAGGCGGCTTTGCGGCCTTTCCAAAACTGTTGGCGTTCTTGCTCGTCCCGTGCCAGTCGTACTTCATTGGCCCCGTGCATTTGCAGCAGTTGCCTGACTTCTTCGACTTGTTGACCCACTTCGGCCTCAGCGCCGTCCAACTCACAGAGCAAAATGGCGGCGGCATCGGTGGGGTAACCGGCATGGACAAAATCCTCTGCTGCCTGCAGGGAGAGTTTGTCCATCAGTTCCAAACCCGCTGGAATGATGCCCGCAGCAATGATGGCGGCGACGGCGCTGCCCGCGTCGTTGAGCTGGTTAAAGGCGGCCAACAGCACTTGGATGGTGGCCGGTTTGGGGATCAACTTGACCCGCACTTCGACGATGATGCCGAGCAGACCTTCGGAGCCGACAATGGCGGCGAGCAGGTCGTAACCAGGGCTGTCTAAGCTTGCGCCACCGAGGGTGATCAGTTCGCCCTCAATGGTGACGATGTTGACTTCCATCACATTGTGTAGGGTAAGGCCGTATTTTAGGCAGTGAACGCCACCGGAGTTCTCTGCCACATTGCCACCGATGCTGCAGGCGATTTGTGAGCTGGGGTCGGGGGCGTAGTAGAGATCCAGATGCGCCACCGCTTCGCTGATGGCCAAGTTGCGTACCCCAGGCTGCACGCGGGCGCTGAGGTTGGCTTGGTCAATCTCTAAGATTTGGTTGAATTTGGCCAAGCTTAATAAAAGCCCCTCTGAGTGTGGCAGAGCACCGCCGGAGAGGCCGGTACCTGCTCCACGAGCCACGACGGGAATCTGCATTTGGTGACAGATTTTAAGGGTTGCTTGCAGTTGCTCCAGTGTTGCGGGCAGTGCAACGGCCAGTGGTAGGGTGCGATAGGCGCTGAGGCCATCGCATTCGTAGGGGCGCAGCTCTTCAGCGTCATGCAGTAGGCTTTCGCCAGCCAAAATGGCTCCGAGAGCGGTTAAAAACCGCGCTCGTTCTGCGTCACTGAGGGGCTGAGCCGTCGATTCGAGTTGGCTCATAGGGGGAGTCAGTCTGTGAAAAACTGTTGGCTGAAGTTGATGGGGATGCTGGGGCCGGTTTTTTCAGGAGTGACGTTGATAACGAAATTGAGTACTTCGTGTTGCTGCACGGTGAATTCGGCAATGTAGTAGATCGCACCTTGTTCGTGCAGTTCGCGCAGTTCCAGTGGGTGAATTTGGCCATTGAGGTTGCGAGCGTAGGCGGTGATGGTGGCTTCAACGGGAACGCCGATGGTACCGGCGGTTTTTTTGATCACGGCAATGTTCATCATGCCGCGATATTTGCTGCGTTTGATGCCGTAACTTTTGGCCACGGTGCGATCTAGGATTTCGGTATTGATGGCGTTGTAGTGGATGATGTAGGGGCCAAAATTGATCGGTACTCCAGCGTGGCTGTTGAAACTAAGTAAACACAGAAGTAGAAGGCTGGATAGGCTCTGGATGATGCGGGTGGTTGTCATAATGTATCTCCTCATTGAATGAATCGGGTTTTAGGTGATTAATAAGCAAGCTGCCAGCGAGAGTCAATCTTTATTCGCCAATTTTGTGGAAATAATCTCTTTAATCACTGCTTTGGTGTTGAATCTCTGACCAGATGAGGTGTTTTCTATCTCATCACTTTGTCATAATATCATAATATTATTATATTTATAACTTATTGTTTTAAAGGCTTATTTTAGTGTTTTTTATAAAAAAATTGGCGTTTATCTAAAGTATGCTACCTTTATTAAGGTTATTTAAATGTTTTGGTGTTCTACTGTTGGGTGTTCCGATCATAAGCTGTTGTTGATTGAGTCGTGATTGGGCATTTTTTCGCGTGATAATTTGAGGCCATGACCCTGGCGTGTATGAAAAAATGAATTTTAATCTTATTGAAAAGCGTTCTTTATCCCTCCTTTTTAGCGTGCTGCTTGCCTATTTTCTGTTGCCCATTGAGTTAAGAGCGGCAGATAATAAGACAGAAATAGTGCTGCCAGAGGGTGAGTATGATGGCATTGAAGTATCTCAGCCAATTGATTTTCCACATAATATTCATGTTCGAGAAAATAAGATCAATTGTCTCTACTGCCATACTTATGCTCGTCGCAGCAAAGTGGCGGGTATTCCACCCACCAGCAAGTGCATCGGTTGTCATAAAATCATTGCTACCGATAAACCTCGAATTCAAAAATTGCAAGAGTTTTGGGATAAAGGCGTTTCTCCACCTTGGAAGAAGGTTCATGATTTGCCCGATTTTGTTCACTTCACCCACGAGGTGCATCTGAAAAAATTCATTTTTGACCCTGATCTCCCGATTCAGAAAGCAGGTGAAGTGTGTGGTGTTTGTCATGGTGATCTTGCAAATATGACAACGGCGCGCAAGGTCAAGCCGCTGACCATGGGTTGGTGTGTTGAGTGTCATGAAAAGAACGGCGGTCCTGGGGATTGTTGGGCGTGTCACAAGTAGGTTTTAAAACCGAACTGATGTTAATGGGTGAAAGCAGATAACGTATGAATGCAAAAATAAGTCGCAGAGATTTCATGAAACTGCTGGGTGTGACCGGAGCCAGTGGCGCTTTGATTGGTTGTGATGCGCCCAGCATGGTGAATTTGGAAGAGGGCAAAGAGCACGTTGTCTCTTATTTGCTGCCCGCAGAGGATATGGTGCCAGGGCTGGGTGTTTGGTATGCCTCCATGTGTTTGCAGTGTTCTGCTGGCTGCGGTGTGCATGGCCGAGTGCGTGAGGGGCGGCCTTTGAAACTGGAAGGCAACCCAGAGTCGCCTATTAATGCAGGCAAGTCTTGCCAGATGGGGCAGGCGGGATTGCAGGCGCACTACAATCCTGACCGTATTACTCAGCCGCTGCTGCGCAAAAAAGGTCAGTTGGTACCGAGCAGCTGGGAAGAGGCTTTTGAACTGATCAGTGAGCATGTGGGGACGAATTCTGATGCGAAGGCGGATCGAACGGCTTGGTTCACCGGCACGGTGAGTGGCCATCAGCGGGTCTTGTTGCAGCACCACCTGCAGGCGCTGAACTCAACACATCACTACGCCTATGAGGTGGTTAATACGGCGGTCTTGAGCGCGGTCAATAAAGCGATGTTTGCCGATGAGTCGCCAAAATTGCGTTTGGATAAGGCTGAGTTGATCCTCTCGTTTGGGGCTGACTTCCTCGGTACTTGGCTTTCGCCAGTGCATTTTGCGGGGCAGTTTTCTAAATTCCGGGCGCTGCCCAATCGCGGCAGTTTGATTCAGGTTGAGAGCAAAATGTCGCTGACCGGTGCCAATGCGGATCTGTGGGTGGCGGCTCCTCCCGGCAGTGAAGGTCTGTTGGCTCTGGGCATTGCTAATTACCTGTTGCGGCACGGAAAACCTGAAATTGCTCAAGATGTGCCACAAGAGATTGTTGATTTTGTAGAGCGTTACGATGCTCGTAAGGTGGCTGAAACCACCGGTGTGGAGTACGACTTGTTGCGCCGCATTGCCAAAGCTCTTGAGAGTCGCAGCCCCAGTTTGGTTTTGGCTGGTGCTGCGGTTGAGGGTCAGGAGGAGGGTTATGCGGCGGTTGCGGCGGTGCAACTGCTGAATCTGATTTTGGGCAATATTGGTAAGACCATTGTGCCCTCGATGGAATTTCCACTGCCGCAGTTGCAGGTTAAAAATGGCTCAACCGCCGATCTGTTGGCCTTTTCTCAGGCCGTTGCGGAGAAAAAACTCGATGTGGTCTTTTTTCATGGAGCCAACCCACTTTTCAATGCGCCCGAGAGTTTGAATCTAGAACAAAATCTGAAAAACAACGTCGCTCTGAAAGTGGCCTTGGCGCAGTTCCCTGATGAGACTGCGATGCAGGCGGATGTGGTTTTACCGCTCTCTTCTCATTTGGAAGATTGGGGTACGCACGTTGCCAGTTACCAGCCTTCTGGCAGTGTGCTCGGGTTTCAGCAGCCCTTGATGGAGCCGCTGCACAGTGAAACCCGTGGTTTGGGTGATGTGATGCTGGATTTGTTGAAAATGATTCGACCTGAAGAGTATTCAGCCTTTGAGGATTATTACGCTTACTTACGTAACGCCGTTGCCGGCATCCAAGGGCAAGTGGCTGATCCGCTACAAAGTGCGCAGGCTTTTTGGCAAAAAACCTTGAGTTCAGGGCAGATTCAAATGGAAGGAGGGGAGAAAAACTTCAGTATCGAAGTTCATCTCGCTGATCCACTGATGTCAGTTACGAACGAGAGCTATCCCCTAATGCTGGTGCCTTCACCCCGCTTGGGTCTGTTTGACGGTCGCCATGCCAATTTACCGTGGTTGCAAGAGTCGCCGGATCAGATCACTAAAGTGGTGTGGGACTCGTGGGCGGAACTGCACCCCAGCACGGCTGAAGATATGGGTATTGGTCATGGTGACGTGATTAAGGTTGCTTCTGAGAGCGGTTCTTTTGAGGTCAAGGCGTACCTAACCAAGTCAGTGCATAAAAATGTGGTGGCGGTGCCGCTGGGTCAGGGTCATACGTCGTATGGACGTTATGCCGAGGGGGTTGGGGTGAACCCCTTGACCGTATTGGATCTTAAACAGGAAAAGGTGACAGGGGAGTTGGCCATGTACGCCACTGCGGTGAAACTGGAAAAAAGAGGTACAACGGGCACTCTGGTGCGCATGGGTGGCACCGATTCGCAGCAGGGACGGCAATTTGTCCGCACAGTGCCAACCTACAAACCTCAAGGTGTTTAGTTATGTCGATTAAGAATATTGTTGATAACTGGTCAAAGTACCGTAAGGGCGTCGAAGAGGGTGGTCATCACGATTATGAGCATCGTTGGACGATGTCGATTAATTTGGATCAATGTGTAGGCTGCAACGCCTGTTCAACGGCCTGTTATGCCGAGAATAATTTGGCCACGGTCGGCAAAGAGAAGTTTGAGGCAGGTCAAGCGATGCACTGGATGCGCATTGAGCGTTATTGGGATAAGCCCGAAAGCGAATATCCTGAAGACGGGGCTAGTTTTATTCCGATGATGTGTCAGCAGTGCGGTGCGGCCACCTGTGAGCCTGTCTGCCCAGTGGTGGCCACCTATCACACTCCTGATGGTTTGAATGCACAGGTGTATAACCGCTGTGTGGGGTCGCGTTATTGCGGCACCAACTGCCCTTTTAAGGTGCGTTATTTTAACTTTTATTCTTACCCAGAAACCGCTTGGCCGGAGCCACTGAATCATCAATTAAATCCTGACATTACCGTGCGTGACAAAGGGGTGATGGAAAAATGTACTTTTTGTGTGCAGCGGATTAAGGCGGTTAAGAACACGGCCAAAATGGAAGATCGCGATGTGGTGGATGGCGAAGTGGTGCCCGCCTGTGTACAGGCTTGTCCTTCTTCAGCCATTGTTTTTGGCGATACCATGGACGAGAGCAGTCAGGTTGCTGGGCTTTGGAAAGAGCATGAGGTAAAACGTCAGGTGACCGAGCAAGAGAAAAGTGATCCAAACAAGCGCGGTTATCGCATTTTTGAAGAGCTGGGTGTTGATCCTTCGGTGATGTATCTGGAGCGTATGAGAGATACGGATATTTAATTTTCCTAGCACCTTAGAGCTTTAGAGAACGAGAAAAATCGTTATGCAAGAGAAAGAGATCAATCAAGATATAGCTTGGGCTCAGATTAACGCGGATATCTTAGGCAGTATGAAACGACCCCGTCGTCTTTATTGGGTGACGCTGGTGGTGTGCATATTGATGCTCTGCGTTGGCATCAGTGCCGAGGTCTATCAATACAATACCGGCATGGGCGTGGCGGGGTTAAACAATCCTCATTATTGGGATATGTACATTGCGACGTTTGTTTTTTGGATCGGCATGAGCCATTCGGGAACCTTATTGTCGGC
>JAUZRS010000234.1 GCA_030950195.1 Gammaproteobacteria bacterium
CAGGGGTCAACCCGTAACCGAACTCAAACCGGTTTGGCACCAAAAAATCAACAAAAGCCGCCCCCATCGCTCTCAGCGCCGCCACCGCCAAGGCGCTGCTGGTCGCACCATCGGCATCAAAATCACCGACAATCAAAATCCTCTGACGCTCAGTCAGCGCCGTCACCAGCAACGCCACCGCTTCCTGCATACCGCCCAAACCACTGGGCGGCAACAGACGTTTTAAAGAGAGATCCAACTCATCCGCAGAACCGATCTGACGCGCAGCCAACACCCGCGTTAATAACGGCGGCAAATCCAACTCAGGCAGTGGCTGAGGCAAGGGGCGTTGTTTTACGCTCAATGAGGGCATGATTATTGACCTTGATCAGGAAAAAAATGCGCAGCAAGAGACGATCCCCTGCGCCAAAACTGACGTAAACGCCAGCGGTTCAAACGATACAGATGGCCGTTCAAGGGCAACAGCTCCACCTCAGAAAAAATTCCCTCGCGCAGCAGTGTTTCAGCCCGTTGCAGATGCGCCTCCAGCTTTGGCAAGGCCTCCCGCCAGCCGTGCAGATCACCGTTGATCAACAGGCTGTAGGCTTCGTTGTCCAGCAGCACCGAGTTCAGAGTTGTTTCAGGTGTAAGCGGACTCGCCGCCGAAAAAGGCGCGAGCGGCAGTTCAAAGTGCGCCGCCAAACCGCTCAGCAGTTCATGTTCACCGAACAGCTGTACCGGCTCAACCAAACTGCCTTCCGGCAAACGGTCTCCGCCCCAGAGCCAGAGGCTGTTGACCGGCAACTGACCACGCGCCTCACGCCGCTCATTAACCGGATGTTCAAAAAAGAGCATCTGTGCTTCGGTGAGCCAGCTTTTCCACTGCCGCGCCCAAGGCCCCGTCGGATTAAACGGCTCTACGCTGCGCCCCACCACTTGATCCAGATCCGCGCAGACAATGCCCGGATTTTCTGGCAAACAGAGGTACCAGCGTTTGGCATCAAAACAGCGCAGGTGCAAACCGTCCTCGGCAAAATGTCGATTAAAGGTCTCGATTAACGCCTCGGCCTCCTCTTTCCACAGCGGCACGTTCTCACCGCTCAGCAAGCGCGCATGATCTCGATCCACCTTCAAGTGTACCGGATCGAGACGAAAACAGACCCCCTCAGGCGCAACACCGCTGTCGGCCAAATAGGAGAGCGCGGCGCTGGAGTTTAAACGGGATTCAGTAGAGAGCGGCAAAGCGTGCAACAACGCCTGCGAAAACGAGTCTGCCGAATCTTCACAGCTCTGCGCACGGGCTAAAAAGCGCCGCAGTTGCGGCAACGGTGGCAAAAAACCCTCATCCACGCCGTAATCGTTTAAGGAATCTAATGACCCAGGAAGAATCAGGCGCAACGTACTCATAAGACCACTCAATGGAAAAAGTCATTATAATAATAAAAAACAGCGCTCAACGCCGAGTTTTCAACCGCAATTTCCCACTACACACCCACTTGACGAGCATTGTCATGCTGGATAAGGTGAAAACAATTTCCCATTAACTTAATTTTTGGAGTAAAGGGCCATGTCTACAATGGTTGTTGAACTGTACGAGGCACTCACCAAAGCCGGTGTGGATGAAGAACTTGCCAAACAAGCGGCCAAAGCGGTTTTAGACACGGAAATTTTAGCAACAAAAAAAGATCTGGCTGAGATGAAAACAGAGATCATTATGTGGAACACCGGAACACTCCTAGCGGCCACAGGTCTGTTTGCGCTCATCGTAAAGCTCATCGGATAAAACACGCTCTGTTTCCCGCATTCACTCGGAACCCAAATTCATGTCTCTTTTTCAGCCACGTCTGTCTCGATTTTTACTGCCATTTTGCCTGCTCTTTTTAGCCAGCCAAAACAGCCACGCCGCCATTATCTCCAGCGGCACCTCCGATACCGAACGGGCTGGAGATGTGGTCATGCTCGCTCTACCCTTGACTGGCTTGGCCATGAGCTACGCCAACTCTGACTCAGCAGGGCGCATACAACTGCTCAAATCGGCCTTCACCACCGCCGCCATCACCAGCATTGTCAAAGTGGTGGTCAACAAAGAGCGCCCCAACGGAGGCGACTACTCCTTCCCCTCCGGTCACAGCTCAGCGGCCTTTGCCGGAGCCAGTTTTATCCAGACCCGCTACGGCTGGCAGTGGGGCGCACCCGCTTACGCAGCGGCCACCTTTGTTGCTTGGAGTCGGGTCGATGCCAACAAACATTATGTGGAAGATGTTCTGGCCGGAGCGGCCTTGGCGCTGCTTGTTAACCGCCGTTTTGTCACTCCCAAACTGGGCAAAATTGCTCTTAACGCCCTGCCCGTTTTAGGCGGCGGCTATCAATTGAAGGCCTCCCTGCATTGGTAATCGCCTTTAATCTGAAAATTGGCGCAAAAAGAGCAACTCCAAGAGGAAAAAGGGATCAACCACACAGTCTAGGAGAACATCTTCTCCTATCCTTTTAGAGACCCCATTCCGAACAAGGAACCAGACTCATGGATTCGATTTTTGATGATGCTCAATCCCGCTTGACCGAAGTCTTTAGCCGCATTGATCTACCCGATGATGTACGTGAACGCCTCGCACACCCAAAACGCTCTTTAACCGTCAGCATTCCGGTACGAATGGACGATGGCAGTCTGAAAGTCTTCACCGGTCATCGAGTGCAGTTTGATGACACCCGTGGCCCGACCAAAGGCGGCATCCGTTTTCATCCCGATGTAACACTGGATGAAGTCACCTCACTGAGTTTTTGGATGACGATCAAATGCGCCATTATGGGCCTGCCCTTTGGTGGTGCAAAAGGCGGCGTAGTGGTCAATCCGAAAAACCTATCACTATTGGAAGTCGAGCGCCTCTCGCGGGGCTATGTGCGTGCCATCGCTGACATCATCGGGCCAAAACGGGACATCCCCGCCCCCGACGTCTACACCAACAGCACCATTATGGGCTGGATGGCAGACGAATATTCCACCATCCGCCGCGAACAACTGCCTGCGGTCATCACCGGCAAACCGGTGCATCTCAATGGCTCTTTGGGGCGTGAATCCGCCACTGGTCGTGGCGCGCTGCACATTCTCGACCAGTGGGCAGAACTCCAAGGCATCAACCCCAAAGAGACCACCGTCGCCATTCAAGGCTTTGGCAATGCCGGTTACCATTTTGCGCGACTGGCCTTTCAACACGGCTATAAAATCGTCGCCGTTTCCGACTCCAAGGGCGCGATTTACACCGAACGTGGCCTACACCCCGACAGCGTCATGGAACACAAACGCCAATATCAAGAGCTCAAAGCGATCTACTGCGATACCTCGGTCTGTGAAACAGGCGATTTCACAACCTTCAGCAATGAAGAATTAGTCACCATGAAAGTCGATGTGCTGGTGCTGGCGGCATTGGAAAACGTCATCACCATCGACAACGCCGACCGCATTCAAGCCAAAACCATCTTGGAAATCGCCAACGGACCGATCACCTCTCAAGCCGATGCAATTTTAAATCAACACGACATTACCGTGCTACCCGATGTGTTGGCCAATGCCGGTGGCGTGACCGTCAGTTATTTTGAGTGGGTGCAAAATCGTGCCGGTCTGTATTGGGAAGAAGAGGAAGTCAATGAACGGTTGGCTAAATTCATGCGCCGTGAAGCGGGGCATATTTTCAAACGAGCAGAAAAAGAGGAAACTACCCTGAGAACGGCCGCCTATCTGCACGGCGTAGAGCGCATTGCAGGAGCGATTCAGGAACGCGGCACACGAGAGTATTTTACCGGTTAATACCGTAACAAGAGATCTTGAGTATGACTGACAACACTCCACCCTTCTGGCAACAAAAAAGCCTCTTCGATCTCTCCCACGACGAGTGGGAATCGCTCTGTGACGGTTGTGGGCGTTGCTGTCTGGTGAAGCTGGAAGATGAAGAGACGGGGGAGTTGCACTACACCAGCGTCGCCTGTCGACTACTGAACATCGACAGTTGTCGCTGTAAAAACTACGGCAAACGGCTGCAACTGGTCGCCGAGTGTGCGCAAATCAGCCCGCACAAACCAGACCAATTCGAATGGCTGCCACCGACCTGCGCCTATCGTCGCTTGGCCGAAGGCAAAGAACTACTGCCGTGGCACCCGCTAATCTCCGGCAATGCCGACAGCGTGCATCAAGCAGGCATCTCCACCCGAGGATGGGCGGTCTCAGAGGAGTTTATCGAAGAAGACTTTTATCAAGAGTTTATTATCGACTGGCCAGAGTAGAGGCAAGGCAAGGCAAGGCATGCCTTGCCTCTACCGAATTTTGTCTAAAAAACCTGTTAAAATCCCCGCCATCACAGCCCACTTACACACACCGTTATGAAACTACTCGGTTCACCCCCCAAAGCAACGCTCAGACTGCTCACCACCCTGTTGATCTTCATCGCCTTTGCCATCGCCCTGTTTATGGTACTGCTGCTGACAGAGAGCCTGTTCACCGTCTGGGCGCTGCTGGCCGAGCAATCAGGTTGGTTTATCGCCCTCTACGCCGGTGGCCTGTTTCTGCTTTCGGGCTTTTTTGTCCGCCTCATCTTGATCGTATTACGACCTAAGAAACGCCCAAAAGTCAGCTCAAAACCACAGCCACCACCCTCACAAAAACAGCTCCACGCAGAGCTGCAACAGGCTGCCGAACAAGGCATTGAGGTAGTAGAAGCGCAAAAAGAGCTGGCAGAACTGCAACAACGCCAAACCGCCAAAGAGATCCATGTGGTGCTGTTTGGCAGCGTCAGTATGGGCAAGAGTGCATTGGTCAACGCCCTGCTACCAGGAGCCGAGGTAGAGACCGACCCACGCAGCGGCACCACTCAGACGATTCAACATTACCACTGGATTTCAGAACAGCAGCAAGCGCTGATTTTAACCGACATGCCCGGTCTGTTTGAACCCGACGGCCAATGCAGCCCGCTCTCCCAAGACGAAGCCAAACGTGCCCATCTGGTGCTCTACCTCTGTGACGGCGACCTGACTCGTGAGCAGTACCACGAACTGGAAACCCTCATTGAGTGGCAAAAACCTCTTGCTCTGGTGCTGAATAAAATCGACCGCTACAGTCAAGGAGAACTCGATCAGATCCAAACACGGTTGCGTTCACACCTAAAAACAGAACACCACATCCCCGTGATTCCGGTACAGAGCGGCGGCCAACAAGAGCTGATTCGCATTCTGCCCAACGGCGAAGAGGAGCGCGTCACACGCACCCGCCCACCGCAAGTCAAAGCCCTCACTCACTATCTGGAAAGCACCCGCGAACAGCTCTGCCAACTGCATCAATCCCGCGACGATGGTTTTTTGCTGCTCGGCAAACAGAAACTGGAAAACGCCCTCAGTGATCACCGCCTGCAAGAGAGCAAAACCATCGTCAAAAGCCACACTCGAAAAGCGATCATCGGTGCGATGGCGGCGGTCACCCCAGGTACTGACCTGTTGATCCAAGGTTATCTTGGCATTCAACTGGTGCAGAACTTAGGCAAGCTCTACGACATCCCCATTCAAGAGATCGACATTCGGCGTTTTATCAACATTGCCAGCAAGCATGTGGGAAAAACCTTGCCGATGATGCTCGCCATTGCCGGAAATGTGTTTAAATCCTTTCCCGGCATCGGCACCCTCACCGGCAGCCTGCTGCACGCCGTCGCTTACGGGATGATTTTTGAAAGCCTCGGCAAATCCGTCGCCCAAACATTGCACACCTTTGGCAAGCTGGAACCCCAACACGCCATCCATCTGTTCGAGGAGAACCTGCGTGAAGATCTGGAACATCATGCGCGAAAACATGCCCAAATGGTCTTTGAGGAGCTTAAAAAGCAGCGAAAAAACCTCATCAGAAGGCGATAACAGCCCGCAACCTCTGGAGCTGGCGCAAGAGAGCCTGCGTACCCTGCTGCACGACAACCGCATTCCGAGCGCCATTCGTGAATCACTGGCGAGTGACTACCAGCAGGTCGAGCAGATGCTGGACAAAATGGAGCACGGCCATCTGCACATCGCCGTCTTTGGCCGTGTTAGTGTCGGCAAAAGCGCGCTGCTCAACGCCCTCTTAGGTGAAAAACGCTTTGGGGTCAGTGCTCTACACGGAGAAACCACTCAAGCCAACTTTGCCGGTTGGCAGCAGTTTCAAAGCGATGGCGTGTTTCTCATCGACACCCCGGGCATCAATGAAATCTCCGGCGAAGATCGTGAACGACTGGCACACGAAGTAGCTGGGCGCAGCGACCTGGTGCTGTTCGTGGTGGACGGCGACCTGACTGAAAGCGAATTGACCGCGCTGCGCACGCTGGCCAAAGAAAACCGTCCCATGTTATTAATCTTCAATAAAATCGACCGTTACACAAAAAAAGAACGCACCCTGATCCTCGAACACCTGCAACAGCGCAGCGACGGCTTACTGCCCAACAAGCACATTTTGACCGCCTCGGCGCTGCCCAGCGAACGGCTTTACATTCACGTAGATGAGCAAGGTAATGAAGAAGAGGTCTACAAAACCCCAAAAGCCGATGTGACACAACTGCGCGACTACCTCTGGCAACTGTTGGAACGCGAAGGCCATACCCTCTCGGCACTCAACGCCAGCTTGTTTGCCGGTAAACTTAGCGACCAAGTGGCGGCGCGCATCATCGCCGCCAAACACAACGTCGCTGAAAAAGTGGTGCGTTCTTACTGTGTCACCAAGGGGGTGGCCGTCGCCCTCAATCCAATCCCCATTGCTGACATCGTCGCCGCTTCCGCAGTCGATGCAACGATGGTGGTGCATCTGTCGCGCATCTACGGTATGCAGATCAAACGGGATGAAGCCGGTCAACTGATCAAAACCATTGGTGGACAGATGGCGCTGTTGATCGCCACCGTCTGGGGAGTCAACTTGATCTCCTCCGCCCTCAAGGCGGGCAGCGCCGGTCTCTCCACTCTGCTCACCGCCAGCGCCCAAGGCGCAGTGGCCTACTACAGCACCTTTGTGGTTGGTCAAGCTGCGGAGCAGTACTTCGCCCAAGGAAAATCTTGGGGAGAGTCAGGGCCAAAACAAGTGGTGAAAACCATCTTGAACAACCTCAATCAAGAGTCGATTCTGCAACAAGCGCGCGCCGACATCGTGCGCCACCTCAAGACCCAAACCTAAACGCAAATCCTATTCAGTCGGATATTAATAAGACGGTGTGTTAGATGATGAAGACTCACTCTTCACTCATCGCCACAGGCCACCGACGGATGCCCTCAGAACGCCAAACCCAGTACTCCATTTTTTCCGAATGTCAGCTCTGCAACGACCATGAGAATGAGAGCGTCAAACAGAGTTTCCTCTCCAGCATCAGTCACGAATTTAAAACCCCACTAACTAACTTACTCGGTTTCAGTGACATTTTACTGGCGAAAAAACAGAATCAAGAAGAACAAAAGTTGCTTACCCATATTCAACAAGAAGGCGAAAAACTCCTATGCTTACTCAATGAGGCACTGCACGCTACCGAGCAGAGCACGCAACCAGAAAAATATGAGCAACCGCACGATGAACCTTTCTCCCTTAAAACCCTTTGCGAAAACATTCGAGAACCTTACCGACTGCGCTGTAAAAACAAACACCTCGGCTTCTTTCTCAAAAACCATTTTGCAACTCGACAAGATCTTTTTTGCGGCGACCCTCAGCAACTCAGATTAATTTTAGAAAACCTATTAGATAATGCGCTCCAGCAAACAGAAAGCGGCAGCATC
>JAUZRS010000235.1 GCA_030950195.1 Gammaproteobacteria bacterium
CTTTTTCATTCAACTTCATCGACAAGGCAATACGCTGACGTTTAATGTCCACCGCCACCACCCGCACGTTAACAATGTCACCGGCTTTGACCACATCCCGTGGGTCTTTAACAAAGCGATCTGCCAACTGAGAGATGTGTACCAACCCGTCTTGATGCACCCCCACATCGACAAACGCACCAAAATTGGTCACATTGGTCACCACCCCTTCAAGACGCATGTCTTCGACCAAATCCTTCATCGTCTCGACCCCCTCTTTAAAGGTGGCGGTTTTAAATTCGGGGCGCGGATCACGACCGGGTTTTTCCAGCTCTTTAAAAATATCCACCACCGTTGGCGCACCGAAGGTTTCATCGCGGTAGTCATTGACGTTCAAGCTGTTTAAAAAAGCACTCTCACCCAAAATTTGCTCGATTTTACGTCCTGATTTTTGCAGAATTTTTTCCACCAAAGGATAAGCCTCGGGATGCACAGCTGAGGCATCCAGTGGATTTTTCCCTTTAACAATGCGCAGAAAACCCGCTGCTTGTTCATAGGCTTTTGGCCCAAGGCGAGACACGTTCAGCAGTTGTTTACGCTCTTGATACGCGCCGTTTTGATCCCGATAAAGCACAATATTTTTTGCCATATCGCGGCTCAATCCCGCCACTTGAGTCAACAGAGCAGGCGAGGCGGTGTTCACATCCACCCCCACTGCGTTAACACAATCTTCCACCACCGCTTGCAAACCGCGATTCAGTTGCACTTGATTCACGTCGTGCTGATACTGCCCCACACCAATCGCTTTTGGCTCGATCTTCACCAGCTCCGCCAAGGGATCTTGCAGACGACGAGCAATGGAAACCGCTCCGCGCAAAGAAACGTCCATATCAGGCAGCTCATTGGAGGCCAACTCCGAAGCCGAATAGACCGAAGCCCCCGCTTCAGAAACCACTATCGGGGTCATGTTCAACTCCGGCAGTGCCTCACACAGCTCCCGCGCCAATTTTTCCGTCTCTCTGGAAGCCGTACCGTTGCCGATGCTGATCAAACTGACCTGATGCATTTTGGCCAGACGTGCCAGTGAGGCGAGCGCCGTGTTCCACTTTTTTTGCGGTGCGTGTGGGTAGATGGTATCGGTGTCCAAAACTTTGCCGGTGGCATTCACCAGCGCCACTTTGACTCCGGTGCGCAAACCCGGATCAAGACCTAAGACGGTTTTAGGTCCTGCAGGAGCGGCCAGCAGCAGGTCATTGAGGTTGTTGGCAAAGACCTTAATCGCCTCCGCTTCCGCCTGCTCCTTGAGTTTGAGTTTCATATCCACGTCAATGCGACTGAAAATTTTAATCTTCCAACTCCACTGCACCGTTTTCCACAACCACGGTGAAGCGATTTCAGGATCAATCTTAAACTGCTTTGCTACTTCGTTTTCACACCGACTCTGGCCAACGGCCTCCTCTTCGCTCACCTGCAACTTAAGGTTTAATACGCCTTCGTTACGGCCTCGAAACAGCGCCAAAACACGGTGTGAGGGCATTTTATGCAGCGCTTCACGGTAGTCAAAGTAGTCTTTGAATTTGGCTCCCTCCTCCTCCTTTCCCTTCGCCACCTGCGAAGCCATCACGCCTTCATCCCAGACCAATTGACGTAAGCGCATCACCAGATCAGCGTTTTCGGCGAACTGCTCCATTAAAATCTGCCGCGCACCGTCCAGCACCGCAGTCACATCGGCCAGCTCTTTTTCGTCATCGACGTAACCTGCTGCGGCCGCTTCAGCATCCAGATCCTGCTGCGCCAACAATTGATCTGCCAACGGTTGCAAACCTCGCTCACGGGCAATCTGCGCTTTGGTACGCCGCTTGGGTTTGTAGGGCAGATAAAGATCTTCCAGACGGGTTTTGCTGTCGGTTTCGCGGATCAACTTTTCCAGTGCGGGAGTCAGTTTTCCTTGCTCAGAAATGGTCTCCAGCACCAGCACACGGCGTTTATCCAACTCACGCAAGTAGGTCAGACGTTCGTCCAATTGGCGCAGATGGGTATCAGTGAGCCCGCCCGTGACCTCTTTACGATAGCGGGAGATAAAAGGCACGGTGTCACCGTCATCCAACAAACCCACAGCCGCAGCCACTTGTTTGCGCTCCACCATCAGCTCATCAGCAAGACGGGAAAAAATATCCATAGACCAATTCCAAAAGTAACCAAGGGAAGTTTTAGGGGCGCATCTTGGAATATCCAAAAGGGCTTTGCAAGAGGAGAAACAGGGTAATCAGCAGCGGGTTTTATTAGGGACAGTGAACATTTTTGATGAAGCGATCCCATAAAAATTTCGGGTGTATACTTTAACATCTGAAAATCACACGCTGGACAGCGAGCATGTTAACCACCCTAAAAAATGTATGGTTCCGCGACCCAAAAGAATCGCCCCTCTACATCAACGACGTTGCAGTGCGCATTCGTGCCGGTATGCTGCTCATCATCCCGCTGTTTATGGGACTGACGCTGTTTAATGTCGCCTACACCTCAAAATGGGTCGTGGATGGCAACACCGCCAGCGACACCTACGAAACCAACTGGGATGGTGAAATTATTTACGCCGTCGAGGCCAGCAAACGCACCTACGAATACAGCACCCAAACAATTGTGCTGTTTTACGCCCTGTTCGAGATGCTGGCGGGCATGTTCCGCTTCAGCGCTCGCCTCTCACCGACCATTTTATTGGCCAGCCTGTTAGCCAAAAACAGCCCGCCAGTTTGGAAGCCCCTACTGCCAAAACGCTTTGCCTGGAGCATCGGAGCCAGCCTAATCAGCATCTGCTTGGTGTTTTTCAACCCCGACACCTTTGCTCAATGGGTTAATTTTTTATCAGCCAGCCCACTGCTGCCCACCACGGAAAACTACATGCCCACCAACACCGGCACCACCTTGGTCTGGGTCTGCCTCGGCTTTATGTGGCTGGAAGCGGTTTTGGGCTTTTGTGTCGGTTGCAAACTGCATTCACTGCTGGTCTGGGTCGGTCTACTCAAAGAAGAGTGCGCTGCCTGCAACAACCTTGATTGGCAAAAAATAGCGGAAAAAAAACACAAAAAAACACCTTAATTCACTTAAAATACGCACTTTAATCAGCCTCAGGAACATCATGAACAGACACTCTCTTTTGCCCAATTTCGCCCTACTCACCCTTATTGGCCTCAGCTCACCCAGTCACGCTGAAATGGAAAAAACAGCTCACTACCTCTTTCCTAACGACGTTTTTATCAGCATGAAAACAGACGCGAGCGTGCAGCACTTTCCAGCGCAAACCCTCTGGCAGGGCGGAGCAAACATGCTCTACACCGCCATCAGCCCCGATGGCAAAACCGTCTTGGCCACCAGCCCCTCCAGCCAATCACTGTACGTTTTTGATGCCAAAAGCGGCCAACAACGCGCCGTTATTACCGTCGGCAAAGCCCCCAAAGGGGTCAAAATCAGCCCCGATGGCCAGTGGGCTTATGTGAGCAATCAAGGTTCAGCAAACATCAGTGTGATTGAGTTAAACACCTTGCAGGTGGTCGATACCATCAAGGTTGGAAAAGAACCACATAATGCACGTTTCAGTCACAATGGAAAATGGGCGTACGTCACCCTGCAAGGCGGTGCTGGGCTGGGCCTGATCGACACACAAAAACGTAAAATGATCAAAGTCATCCCGCTGCCGGGTTTGACCGGCCCGCACAACTTGGATCTCTCTAAAGATGGTAAAATCGCCTTTGTCCGCGACTTTGTTCACCATGTGGCGGTATTGGATTTAACCACGAACAAGGTTAAAAAAATCATCACCGTCGGCAACGGTCACGGCGGCATTGATGTCAGCCCTGATGGGCGTTACGCCATCACCACAGCCATCGGTGACACCGTACTTTCTGTGATCGACACCCAGACTTTAGAAGTTACCAGCATTGAACTCGGCAACGGCTCCCACGGCGTTCGCAGCAGTGCCGACAACCGTTGGATCTACGTCACATTACCGCAAGCCAATGAAATTGCAGTTATCAACAGCCGCACATTGAAAATTGAGCGGAGAATTAAGAGCGGTAAGTTCCCCTTCTGGATCGCACTGCAAGACAATCCATAAAATCCTATTTCAACATCACCAAAGCACGTTTTAACACCGGCAGCGCTTTGGGAACTTGAATGTCCATAATGTAATCAGGCACCCATTTATTGTCTTTTTCACCTAGAATTTTGGCAACATTGTTGCCAAAATTACGCCGCATAACGTAACTCGGACCGTCCTCTTCGCTAAAATCTGACTGAGCATAATCGGCCATGCGCTCATTTAACAGCGCCACAAAATTGCTGCGGTGATCAATTTCTGGCTCAAAATCAGCGCGGTTTTCCGCATAAAAATCGACCATATACAGTGCCAAGGCACTAACAAAAATCTGTCGCTCTTCTTCGCTTTTTTTACCGTAAATGCTGCGATCCACCACCTGAATTAAAAAGGCGGAAAATTCCGCCAACACATCCAGACGTTGGCATTGCGTATCGGTCTGAAAGCCTTCATTCTCAATCTCCAGCAGTGCCGTCTGACCAATTTTCCAGATGGCAATGCCAATGGCCGTCGCCACATGCTCTGTTGAACGATCCCGATCTTTTTGATTCCAGCGAGTTTTAACGCGCATTGATGTATCTCCTCTAAAAATGATTCGACAGGAACAGTGGAGCACTCACGCCAGCCCGTGCTAGCATGGCCTCACTGCTCAAACTCATATTCCTAAACTTAGAAAAAGCCACCATGTCTGACAACAAACAACTGCTCGCCATCATTGAACACGGCGGTTACCCCAATTTATTACCACTTTACCAAGAGCTGGGGCTGACCACCTACACCGCACCGTCGATGCGCAAAGGCCTTTCGCTGTGTAAAAAACACAAACCGGACATCGTCGTAGCTGAATTTATCTACGCCCCTACCTATGGCTCGTATATTTGCAATTTAGAATCTCTGTTTGCATTTTTACAGCGCAGTAAACCCGACACACAACTGATCGTCTTTATTGAAAAAGAGCATCTGCACCATCTGGAAAAAGTCGCTGACCGCTTTCCCATTGCCGCCGTGCTAACTCACCCCATCCAACGGCATGAGGTTGAAGCAAAACTGCGGCTCCATGTGTAATCAGACAATCAGTTCCGTTTCACCCATCTCGCCCGTGGTATCCACCACCACTTCTTGAATACCAGGCACCCGCTTTAAAATGTAAGCAGCCAACAAGACACCCATCTTTTGATTTTGCCGATGCAGTGCGCTGACGATTTTATCCGCCACAATTTGGCAACGCTGATACTGATCCGGCGCTTCGATCCAATCTCGGCTCATCTGCCAGCCACGATCCATATCCGCATCCAATTGCTGAAAAAAGGCATCTGCACCCTGCAAAATCACCTCAGGCACTTCAATTGGAAAACTTTCACCTTCCACCGTTACTTTTAATTTCATGCTTTTTTTACCTTATTCAATCGGTATGATAACCGCGAGCCTTAAATGGCACGCTTTTACCACCGGAGACCCGTCCCATGCTGATCGAAATCCCCAATGTATTGACCCCAATGCAGCTCAAACAAATTCAAGACAAACTTGCACACGCTACCTTTATCGACGGCAAACTCTCCGCTGGCAGCGCCGCACAGCAGCAAAAAAACAACGAAGAACTCTCTCCAAACTCACAACTGCAACAAGAACTGAACGCCGTAGTAATGAACAACCTACTTCGTCACCCCACCTTTCAAAGTGCCGTTTTGCCTCACCGTGTAAGCAGCCCTTTTTATGTGCGTTACAGCACGGGGATGCACTACGGCGAACACCTCGATGACCCCATCATGGGGCCGATGGGACAACAGTACCGCAGCGACGTCTCCACCAGCCTGTTTCTCAATGAGCCGGATGACTACCAAGGCGGTGAGCTGGTGATCAAAACCCAGTTTGGTCAACAGAAGATCAAACTGGCGGCGGGCAGCGCCATTGTCTACTCCTCCACCAGCCGCCATCACGTTGCGAAAGTCACCGCTGGCGAACGTCTGGCGGCGGTCACGTGGAGTCAAAGTCTGATCCGTTCGGCGGACAAACGCCAACTGCTCTACGAATTAAGTTTGGCTCGTGATGCCCTGCTTCGCAGCGCCCCTGAAAGCCAGGAATCTAAATATGTATACAGCAGTTACATGAACTTAATGCGCATGTGGTCAGAGCTTTAACACAAAAAAAGGGGTCAAAGCTTGCAGCCTCACCCCTCTTTTTTCCGACCTAAACAGTTAAACCCTGAACGGTTTAGCTACAGCCTTTAGGACGAGGCAGACCGGCAATTTTATTTGCTGATTTCACCAAACCACCCATCGGGAACAAACCGTAGATGTATTTGCTGGTGCTGCGGTCTTTGCCGTATTTTTTCTTCATGATTTTAGAAAAAACACGCGGCTCAGCAACGGTACTGTTGGTATCAAAGTAATCACGCGCTTCGTTGACCACCACCCAATGCTCTTCACTCATCTCCACGTCTTCAATCTTGGCCACTTCCAGAGCCACTTCAACCGTCCATTCATCCAAATTTTCCAACCAACCCGCTTCGCTCAACTCAATGGTCTTGCCGTTTGCTTCAACTTGCATCACTTTATCCTCATAAAAATGTCTGGCGGTATCGAAATACCCAACAATAATGGTCAACTTTATCCTGAACACAGGATAATGGCCTGAATTTTTTTTTCAATCTTTATTTACACAACACACAAAAAAGCCGCAGCCCAGCTGGGTTTGCGGCTTTGAAAAGCACTGAACGCAGTAACTAACGTACAGAACCTTTTTCTGCGTGAGCAATATCAACCAATTTCATCGCCATATCATTGTACTTTTGACGATAACCAGCCAATTTATCATCGTCTTCAGGTGTGAAGTACTCTTTCATGCCCACGCCATTTTCACGCTCGTACGCGGAAAAATCGTTCTGCATTGCGATCATTTCTTTGATCAGGTCTGTTTTTTCACTCATGGTCTTATACCTTTAAATGGAAATTTTAGACCGCTTAATCAGCGGCTAGGTTCAATCACAGTTACCGCCAGCAACGCTGGTTTAGTAACCGCCTTTACGACGACTTTCTGGCAAACCAGAGAGACGCCCCCCTTGTTTGCTGGGATCACCAGGGAAAAGATCGTACAAGGTTTTTGCATTGATCTTTTCGCCCCATTTTTTGCCCATGGTTTTCACCATCGCACGGGTGTTCGGCTGATTAGCGCCGTTATTAATGAACTCATCACGAAGATAATTCATCAAATCCCAATGTTTGTCGGTCAATTCAAGTGTTTCAGAAGCTGCCATATGGGTCGCTAAATCTTCACTCCAATCTTCAATATTTACCAAGTAACCGCTTGCGGTGGTTTCAATGCTAGCACCGTTAAATTCAAGAGCCATAAACCGTCTCCTTAAGTCATTTAATCACTGATCGTTAATAAAAAATGAGCTTATAAAAAAGCCCTGTTACTTCATCTGCTGTGTTTTGTTCACCGCCTCAATGCCTTTATGCGGAATAAACAGACCACAACCCATTTTACGCCCACCACCCAAACCCAAACGCTGCAAACGCACCGACTCTTTTACATCTAAGTCAGCCAACATCAAACTGCGCGTAAATAAAGGACCTTGCGGGGTTTCAAAACGGTGCGAAAGACCACTTAACATCTTGCGCACCGAAATATCCATTGCGGTCAAACGCGCCACAACGGAAGTTAAAAACTCATCTTCATCCTGATTTTTATCCGCCTCAATGTAACGGGAAAAAACCGTGGTTAATTTGCTCAATTTTTTACGCGAAGTCTCGCCCAACGTCAATTTCCCTAAAGACATATTTAATGTCTGACCCTGCAACTGCTCCGCCTCTGCCAAGCGGTGTTTGGGCAGACGCAAGGTCAAACGCGCACGACGTGACAAGTGCAACAGATCTTCTGGGTTTTCTGGACGCTGCCAACCGTTGGCCGAATTTGCCACATGAATCAGGTGAATACCCGCCTCTGGTTCGCCTTCTAACCAAGGCAAAACCTCGCACAAGGATTGAGACAACACATACGCGTGATCCACAGGAATTGAAGAGCCAATCAGTTTAAAAGAGAGGTCCATGACCTCATCAGTAAGCTCATACTCCTGCTCTTCTGGGCTCTCTTGCCAATACATACGCCGCCTCTAAACCTTGTTCGCAACGGTAAACGCGGCTTCAAGTCGATTTTCCCAATCAGCTGGGGTGTCACTGAAAGGCGGTTTCACATCCATACTGAAGTGAATCTCGCCTTTAGCACGCTGTTTAATCAGCTGCTCCAGATCTTCAAACCCTTCCAAAGCAAATTCTTGAATCAATACTTCACTCAAACACAACATGCCACACTCTCCAAAATTGTTTCATACCGCACTCATTTCAATAGCACGATCGTAATAACGCGCCCGATAGAGCAACCGTTGTTGCTGCTCAGAGTTCTGAAACGAGGATCGACCATGCAAGACGTTATTGCAGATAATCCCTTGCCCTGCTTGCAAACGAAAACGCAGCAGAGCGTCGTTCTGTTCAGACATCAAGCGCCGTAAAGCCGCTTCTGCTGCCTGAGTTAGCGCATCGTGCGCCCAAATCACATGGCGCAGACGTGCGCTATAACGCATGTGCAGATGACCGCTGGCCAAGATCGAAAAGACCGGCCCACTCTGCTCTGCCCGCAGGCAAACGCCCTTTTGCACATTCGCCGGAATGGTCATCGCATCCGGTCGCATCAAAGCCTCAATGTACGCGGGGTTCAAATCTCGTAACTGCAAATAAAGCAGTTCGTGATCCATTAAAAAATTTTCACCACCCTCCGCTGCCGGTTGCACACAGTGCATTACAATGGCGCGAATCTGCCGTGATAACGGGTTATAATAACCGTCTGTATGCCAATTCAGGCCTTTATTGCTATATGGGATGTACTCACCCTGAACAGCACCGGGTTTGCGCACCTGCAACGCCGTGATCGCATCGTTGTCCGCACAGAGATTACCATCCAGACGCGACAACCCAAGCGACAACCCCAGCTGGCGCACAAAGGCCTTATCACCCACCACACCGTCAGACAACTGATAGAGCACCGCGTTATTCTGCTGCAAACAGATCTTTAAACGTTCTATCTCTGTTTCACTCGGCTCAAGCTGAGCAAAACAGACCAATAGGTCACTTACCGAATTGGCTCGACTCGACAACTTCTCTTCGCGCCAGCACTGATAAGCAACCCCATCATTCAAATCAAACGGCGCAGCCCTTAAAAGGTTACAATCAGCTTGCTGCATGGCTCGAGACCACTCCCAACTTTGGTGGCCAGTATTCTATTACAGCTTCTGTACATTGTGACTACCCACAAGGCAAGAGAAGCACAATCAATTTGAACACACACCCAACTGGGAACAAAAAAGAGAATAAAAAGCAAAAAAACATCCATTTAAAATCCTAATAAAAAATAAGTAGTTGTTTTTAAAGTGATAACTAAAAACAGCCAAACAAACCAGAAAACACCCTTCTCGGCTCAGAATCGCGTCTAAAGCAAGCGTCTATATAAAAAACTTATGCCGACATATCTCCTTAGAGATAAACATCCCTCCTCATGCCACCCCATCGTGAAGGTAGCCGACACGCGCTCAGGAACCTAGACTTACTCCACCTGTTATCGGACAGTCCTATGTGTGCTCGGTAACAGTACAAAATAACGTTTTATTTTAAATAGCCAGGACACAGCTCGCGGGCTTTGACCGCGTCCACCAATCCTGAATCCTTAAGTTAAGGGAGATTTAGTATGGCTACAAATCAGCATGACACCCCAATGCTCGACGAGTTGGAAAATGGCCCATGGCCCAGTTTCATCACCGGTATTAAACGTCTGCGTGACGATCATCCCGATAAGCGCATCAACGCCGTAACCAACGATCTGTTGGGGCAACTGGAACACTCTTACGAAACTCGTAAAGGGTATTGGAAAGGCGGCACCATGAGTGTCTTCGGTTACGGCGCAGGTATTATCCCTCGCTTCTCCGAAGTTGAAAACTCCTTTCCTGCTTCTAAAGAGTTCCACACTCTGCGTATTCAGCCTCCACCCGGAAACCACTACAGCACCGACATGCTGCGCCAACTGGCCAACAGCTGGGAAAAAAGCGGTTCTGGTCTGGTGACCTTCCACGGTCAAACCGGCAACATCATGTTCATCGGTGCCAGCAGCGCCAGCACCCAAGTCTTCTTCGACGAAATAAACGACTACGGTTGGGATCTCGGTGGTGCAGGCCCTGACGTACGTACCGGCATGTCTTGCGTTGGTGCAGCCCGTTGCGAGCAGTCTTGTGTTGATGAGCAAAAAGTTCATCGCCTACTGCAAAACAATTTCACCGATGACGTTCATCGTCCGGCTCTGCCTTACAAATTCAAATTCAAAATTTCCGGTTGTCCTAACGACTGCCAGAACTCCATTGAACGTTCTGATTTCTCCGTCATTGGTACCTGGCGTGATGAGATGAAAGTCGATCAAGAGGCGTTCAAAAATTACTTGAGCACCAAAGGTCGTGAGTACATCATTGACAACGTCATCAGCCGTTGCCCTACCGATGCACTGGCACTGAACGACGATGACACCCTCAACGTCAACAACCGCGATTGCGTGCGTTGCATGCATTGCTTGAACGTGATGCCTAAAGCCCTCTCTCCTGGCGACGACACCGGTGTCATCATCAGCATGGGCGGCAAACGTACGCTGAAAATCGGTGATTTGATGGGTACGGTTATCATCCCCTTCAAAAAATTGGAAACCGACGACGACTGGGAAACTCTGGTTGAACTGGCTGAAGAGGTCATCGACTTCTGGGCTGAGAACGGTCTGGAACACGAACGTTGTGGTGAAATGATCGAACGTATCGGTCTGGCCAACTTCCTCGAAGGCATCGGTGTTGACGTTGATCCTAATATGATCAACAGCCCACGCCAAAGCTCCTACGTTCGTATGGACGATTGGGACGAACAAGCCGAGAAGTGGTTCGAACGCCAAGCGGAAAAAGCAGCCAGCTAAATCGGCCTTGCTCAGAGAAGATGCCCTGCATCTTCTCTCCTCCGTTCATTCGGTCTTTAAACCCTAAAAATTTCAGGAGCTATCAATGGCTAAAGCAACACCTCGCTCTCCTATCGAGTCCGGCTGTCCGGACGCGTTCCAGTATATGCATCCCATGATGCGTAAACACTACGGTAACTGGGCGTACCACGAAGATCCACAGCCTGGCGTGCTACTGCACGTTGCGCACGGTGGTGACAAAATTTGGACCATCAAAGTCGGCACCCAACGTATTCTGGATGTCTTCACCATTCGCAAATTATGCGACATCGGTGATGAATTTGCTGAAGGTCACATTCGTTTCACCCTGCGTTCCAACTTGGAATACATGGTTACCGACGAAGCCAAAGTACAACCGCTGATCAAAGCCATCGAAGCCGAAGGTTTTGTGGTTGGTGGAACACGTAACTCGGTGACCACCCTCTCTCACACCCAAGGTTGGTTGCATTGTGATATTCCTGGCACCGATGCTTCTGGTGTTGTGAAATCCATGATGGATGAACTGATTGGTGAGTTTAAAGCGTGGAACATGCCTAACCGTGTTCACATGACCACTTCTTGCTGCCAAATCAACTGTGGTGGTCAAGGCGACATCGCGATCAACGTTCAACACACCAAGCCACCTAAGATTAACCATAATCTGGTTGCCAACGTTTGTGAACGTCCTTCTGTTGTGGCGCGCTGCCCTGTGGCTGCTATTCGTCCTGCGATGGTCAATGGCAAACCGTCTTTGGAAGTCGATGAGAAAAAATGCATCTGTTGTGGTGCTTGTTTCCCTCCTTGCCCTCCCATGCAGATCAATGATGCAGAGCACAGTAAACTGGCTATTTGGGTTGGTGGTAATCACTCCAACGCACGTGGTAAACCGACCTTCCAAAAATTGGTTGCTGCCGGTATCCCGAACAACCCTCCTCGCTGGCCTGAAGCAACGGCCATTGTGAAGAAAATCTTGAGTGTCTACAAAGAAGATGCCAAAGATTGGGAACGCATCAACGAGTGGGTTGAACGCATTGGTTGGCCTCGTTTCTTCGAAAAAACCGGTCTGCCCTTCACCAAATACCACATTGATAACTGGCGTGGTTCGCGTGCGAGCTTGAACTCCTCAGCACACATCCGTTTCTAAGACAGGGTTTATCGATGAAATTCGGAATCATGATCAACGAAGGGCCTTACAACCATCAAGCGGCTGACAGCGCGTATCAATTCGCCAAAGCCGCTCTGGAAAAAGGTCATGAAATCTTTCGTGTTTTCTTCTACCACGATGGCGTCAACAACGCGACTCGTCTGGCGGTTCCACCGCAAGACGACCGCAACGTGACCAAAATGTGGCAAGAGTTGGCGGAAGCGCACAAACTTGATCTCGTCGTCTGTATTGCTGCGGCTCAACGCCGTGGCATCCTCGATGCTGATGAAGCAAAACGTCAAGGCAAAGATGCCGATAACATCGCCTCCGGTTTCCGTATCTCCGGTCTGGGCCAGCTCATTGAAGCAGGCATTCAGGCGGATCGTTTACTGGTCTTTGGTGATTAAAGGAGCCTCTTATGTCTACGATTAAAAAGTTTTTCTACGTCAACAGAAAAGCGCCTTACGGCACTGTTTACGCTCTGGAATCTTTGGAAGTGGTACTGATTGGTGCCGCTTTCGAACAAGATGTCACCTTAGCGTTTATCGACGACGGCGTATATCAGTTGATGAAAAACCAGAGCACCGCAGGAATTGGCATGAAAAACTTCTCGCCAACCTACAAAGCGCTCGGTGATTACGACGTCACCAAACTGTACGTCGAAAAAGAGTCTCTGGAAGCACGGGGTCTGACCATTGATGATCTGATGGATCTAAAATGGGAAGATGAAGATGATGACTGGGCAGAGAACGATTCTATCCGCGTGGTCACCTCCGCCGAACTTGCTGACATCATGTCTGAGCAAGACGTGGTCTTGAGCTTCTAAGGGGTATTGAAAAATGGCGATGTTACACACCGTTAACAAATCCTCTTTTGATCGCAACACCTTTGAAAGTTGCTTGCGCTTAGCAAAAGAAGGTTCTTCCGTACTTCTCATCGAAGACGGCGTTTATGCAGCGATGAAAAACACCACCGCTGCCGAACAAATCAACAGTGCGATGGGCACGCTGACTTTTTATGTTCTCGGCCCAGACATGGACGCTCGTGGAATAAAAGCAGACGCGCTCATCGACGGCTTTAAGATTGTGGACTACAACGGCTTTGTGGATCTTTCCATCGAGCACGACAGCGTACAATCTTGGCTTTAAATTTAACCCAAATTGAGATTACCTCGGTAGTCTCTAGGAGAATGAACACATGGCTATTGAACTGAATGGCAAGACGTACGACACCGACGAAGAAGGCTACTTGGCTGATCTGTCCCAGTGGGACGAAGATATCGCAGCTGAAATGGCTCGTCTGGATGACGCAGAACTGACTTCCGCTCACTGGGAAGTAATGAACTTCTTGCGCGAATACTACGAAGAGTACCAAATTGCTCCCGCAGTTCGCGTTTTGACCAAAGCGATTGGCAAAAAACTGGGCAAAGACAAAGGCAACAGCAAGTACCTGTACGAACTGTTCCCTTACGGTCCTGCTAAGCAAGCATGTAAATATTCTGGCCTGCCTAAGCCTACCGGTTGCGTGTAACACTGCGCTGCCTAAGTGGGGGACTCTTCCCCCACTGTTTTCATTACTGTCTTTAAAATTTTACACCTGAGGAGTTTCAGGAGCATGCTTCTGTCTGTCTTGTTCACAATTTTGTTCTACGCCGCAGCCCTTATTTTTTTTGTAGGCGTAGGTAACAAGATCTATCAATATGCCTCCACTCCTGCTCCATTAAAAATTCCGACCACACCGGCTCCGGTGACTCGTGGTGGTGTTGTCTTGCGCATGTTGCGCGAAGTGACGCTGTTTGAGAGCCTGTTTAAAGCCAATAAATGGATCTGGCTGTTTGGCTGGCTCTTCCATGTCGCTCTGGCTTTGATTGTGATTCGCCATTTACGTTATTTCACCGACCCTGTTTGGCCGCTGGTTGAGATGCTGCAACCCTTCGGAAAATACGCCGCCTTTGCCATGTTGGCCGGTTTGGCTGGTCTCTGGGCGCGCCGCTTCTTAGTGGATCGGGTTCGTTACATTTCTGCGCCATCTGATCACCTTATGCTGGCTTTGCTGATTGGCATCGGTATTAGCGGTGTGATGATGAAATTTGTCTCACACACCGACATTGTGGCGGTCAAACTGTTCTTTATGGGCTTGATGTCCTTTGATTTCAGCCATCCTCTGCCTGCCGATGCTCCGCTGATTGTGCATTTATCACTGGTGGCACTGCTGGCAATTATTTTCCCCTTTAGCAAGTTGCTGCACGCCCCCGGCGTGTTCTTTAGCCCCAGCCGAAACCAGGTGGATAATCCGCGTGAAAAACGCCATCTGGCACCTTGGGCAGCCGAACTTGAAGCCGGTGAAAAGCGCTAAGCGCCTTCACCGCACAGCCTCATAAACGACTAGGAGCAACACGTGGCCAATTTCGAAACACCTGAATTTAGAGAGTACCCCATCATACCCAAGCTGCAAGAGGGAACGATGGCGCACAGCAAACCTTTTATCTCACGCGTGCCTTTTCAGGAGCCTTTGGGTTTTCCTGACGAGTTAGTAGACAACTGGCAAGAGAAAGCCATTGCAAAAATCGGTGAGCTAAAAGGCAAATACCGTGGCTTGCAGGTCTACCTTGACTCCTGCGTCAAGTGTGGCGCGTGTACCGATAAGTGCCACTACTACCTTGGCACCAACGATCCGAAAAACATGCCGGTGGCACGTCAGGATCTGTTCCGCAGCGTCTA